>CAZOIS010000128.1:0-12089 GCA_964579865.1 uncultured Lentisphaeraceae bacterium
GTGCGCCTGCCTCAGCGCGGCATAAGGTTTGCCGCCGGCGCGCGCGACGTGTCCGCGCACGAGCGGGACGGGATCCGCCCCTTTCCAGCCGCGGGCATGCTCCGGCGCGTAGCTGGTGGCGGCCGCCAGCGTGAGCGTGAGCGCGTCGCAGCGCGCGAACCGGCAGACGCCGTTCGCGGCGGCGGCGGAACCGCCTTCCGGCGACACGCGAACGCGGGCCGCGTAGCCGAGCCCGTTCGGGAAAGATCCTTCGAACGCCAACTCGTTCGCCTCGGCCAGCGCGGGTTCCTGATGCGCGCCGCTGAGCTTCACCGTGCCGCTGAAGGCTCCGGGCTTGTCGGCGGTGAGCCGCATCACGATCACCTGGTCGGGAGCGCTCGCGAACGTTTCGCGCGTATACGTGACACCGTCCGCGGTGAAGGTCACGACATGGAGGCCGGTGGCCAGGTCGAGCGCGCGACGGTACCCTGCGGGCGGAGGCGCAGCCGTGTTGAGGTCGACCCCTCCCAGCTCGATCCGCAGGTCGCCGAAGTTCTGGTAAGCCCCCATCGTGTCGTAATTGCCGGAGGGGTTCTCGTCGCCGGTCCAGAGCGAATCTACATTGAACTGGAGATGCTCGCTGAACGGTCCGCCGAAGACCATGCCGCCGAGCCGCCCGTTGCCGAGCGGCAGCGCGTGGCTCGCCCACGCCTTTTCGCCTGCAGGCGCGCGATAGCTCAGCACCTGTGACACATCTGCGAAAGCCGCGAGACCGGCGGCCAGCGCGGCTCCCGCACACACCGGCCACGTCCCGTTAGCGTATCCGAGAAACGATGCTTTCATTCCGACTCCCTCACTCCGGGGTTATCGCATCACGCATGTTCACGCGCCCTCAATGATTTCCTTCAGCTTGGCCCCCAGCTCTTTCATCGTGAACGGCTTCTGGATAAAATGCGCGCTCTGGTCCGCCAGGTCGCTCTGGTCGAGGGCGTCGAACGTGTAACCGGACATGAAAAGGCACTTCAGGCCGGGAAAGCGCGCCGACAGCCGTTTGAACAACTCTTGGCCGTTCATTTCCGGCATGATCATGTCGGTCAGCAGCAACCGAAGTTCTCCGGCGTTCTTTTCGGCCACGCGGAGCGCCTCCTGCGGGGAGGCCGCGGCGAGCACGCGGTAGCCCATTTTCTCCAGCATGGTCCGACTCAGGTTCAGGAGCGCGGCCTCGTCTTCGACCAGCAGCACCGTCTCCTTGCCCAGGCTGACGGGCGGTTCGGGATTCTGAGCCGGAGCGGGCTCGGCCGTCGCGTTGAAGCGGGGCAAATGGATTCTAAAGGCCGTGCCCTCGCCGGGCTTGCTGTCGACCGTGATGAACCCCTGGTTCTGCCTGACGATGCCGTAGACGGTGGCGAGGCCGAGCCCCGTGCCTTCGCCGACCCGCTTGGTCGTAAAGAAAGGCTCGAAGAGATGCGACATCTTTTCCTTGTCCATGCCGCACCCGGTATCGGCGACCGACAGCTTCACGTAATCTCCGGGAGTGGCGTCCGCATGTTGCGCGCAGAAGTCGTCATCGGCGGTGACGATTTCCGTGCCGATGGTCAGCTTGCCGCCATCGGAGATCGCGTCGCGGGCGTTGACCGCGAGGTTGGCCAAAATCTGATCCACCTGAGACGGATCGATCTTGACGGTCGTGTTCCCGTCGCACGGGCGCCAGACAAGCTCGATGTCCTCGCTGATGAGCCGCCGCAGCATGTTGAGCATCCCCGCCACCGTCTCATTCAGATCGATCACCTTGGGCACGACCGTCTGCTTTCGCGCAAAGGCGAGAAGCTGTCGGGTCAGGACGGCGGAATGTTCGGCCGCCTTGCGGATTTCCTGCAAGTCGGTGTAAAGCGACTGGGTCGGGACGACCTCGCTCAGCGCCAGCTCCGTGTTGCCGAGAATCACCGCCAACATGTTGTTGAAATCGTGTGCGACGCCGCCGGCCAGCCGTCCGACCGACTCCATTTTCTGGGCCTGCAGCAGCTGCTCCATCAGCAGCAGCTGTTCGGAAATGTCGCGTTTGACGGCCACATAGTTGACGATCTGCCCCACTTCGTCGCGCACCGGGGAAATGGTCGCCTCTTCGGTATAGAGCGAGCCGTCCTTGCGTTTGTTGACGAGCCGTCCTTTCCAAACCTCGCCGCGGCCGAGCGTCTGCCACAGTTTTTGGTAGAACGGGTCGTCTTGCTGCCCGCTCTTCCAGAGGCGCGGATTCTGACCGATGACCTCCTCGCGGGAATAGCCCGTCACGCGGACAAACGCGGGGTTGGCATACTGGATCGTGCCTTGGGTATCCGTGATGAGGATGACTTCGCTGGCGTGCTCGATGGCCGCCATCAGCCGCTTGCGTTCGGTTTCGGCCCGTTTGCGGATCAGCGCGTCGCCGAGCCGGTCCGCGATTTCCTCGAGCGCCTCGACCGCCTGAAGCGAGAAGCCGTTTTTCCGGCGCGCGTTCAGCTGAAGCAGCCCCACGATCTCCTTTTTTTCGTGGACGGGGATCAGCGCGACCGACGCGAAACCCTCGTGGATGCACCGGTTCCGCGGATGGAGCCTGGGATCTTGTTCGGACGGCAGCTCGAGCAGCGGCAACGAATTGTTGATCCAGAAGCTTCCTCCCGGCGTGAACAGCGGATTGGACGGATCCGTCTTTCCGGCAAGCACCAGGCCACACGTGCATTCCAGACTGACCTTGCCGTCGGGGCCCCGGCAGGCATCACCTCGCTTATCGCGGCTGACCAGCGTGTTTTCGACCAGCAGGAAATCGGAAGAGAAACCGGATTCGGAAAAATACGGGAAGTCCTCTCCCTGCTGCAAACGCAGGCCCACCGCATCGCAGCCCGTCGACTGTTTAACGGCCGTCAGAATCCGCTGAATCATGTGCCGGAAATCATCGTCGCCGTTAACGATCATCAGGATCGTGGCGGAGAGCTGGCGGTAGATTTCCGTCTGTTTGCGTTCGGTGATATCGGCGTGTGTCCCGGTCATCCGGACGGGGCGGCCCTCGGCGTCGCGGTGAGATACTTTGCCGCGGGTCAGAACCCACAGATATTCCCCGGTCCGGGTTCTCAGACGCTGTTCAAGGCAGAAGAACGGCGTACGCCCTGCCAGATGTTCGGTCAAGGCGGCCCGCGTGGCCGGCAGATCGTCGGGGAAGACCATCCTGTCCCACGACGGCACGTCGGCGGTGAACGTTTCAAGATCCCGGTAACCGAGCATTTCATAACCGCGGGGACTCAGCAGCACACCGTCGGTCTGCAGATCGATTTCCCAGATGCCGTCGTTGGCCCCCTCCATGGCGAACTGCAGCCGTTCCTCGCTCGTCCGCAGCGCCGCCTGTTGCTCGGCGATGCGGCGGTCCGAGCGCCGCAGCAAGATAAACAGGAAACCGAACAGACCGGCCAGCACCGCCAGAGTCAAGCCCGCAGGCAGGGCGGCATACAGGATGACGTCGCGCTTCCAGAAACCGGCGTCCATGTCCATGCCCAAGACCGCGACCAACTCGCCCGAGGCGGGATCGGTCATGGGGACCAGCGCCGAGACCCACGTTCCCCACCGGTCCTTCGCAGGCCCTTCGACCAGCGCGACCTTGTTGTCGAAGACCCGCTTGCTTTGCTCGGTCGCCTCCTCGTACACCTGCCCCGGCGGAGAATAATCCTTCGAGCCGGCCGGCTCGGAATCCACATAGAAAAACAGCTTGTCTCCTTCCGCCCTTTCCACGCGGCCCAGCAGGTACAGGAACCGGTACTTGCTGTTCGCCTGGCGGACCCGCATGAGCTGCTCTTTGAGGTGAACATAGTTCGTCGAGCTCAGATCGGCTTCGGAACCGCCCAGCGCCCGGACGCGGCCGGGCAGGATCATCCGCGAGACCAGCCGCGCGTGCTGAAGAAGATCCTTGCGCTTCTGGCGGTCGGCCCAATGGAACGTATTCCAAACGGAGAAGACGGCGGCCACCAGCAACGCCGCCACCGCGCCGGTCAAGTTCCGCCGGTGCGACAGGAGCCGCGGCACCGGATCGGCCTTCGGCTGAAGGGTCTTCGTGTAATAATGCCGGAGCACGTCTTGCCTCCCTCGCCGGGGATCACGCTTTTGCACCGCGCCGGTTGCCCCGTTTGAGCCGCACCGCTCGCGCATTCCGCGCCGGACCGGTCCGGCGCGCCTGAGAACCGTCTACCGGGCGTCGCTTTTGAACCAGGTCTCCAGCAGTCGCCCGATGATCTGGCAGCCGCGGTCGTTGGCGTGGACGGCGTCGCCCATGAACCAGCCGTACGTCTTGCCGCTGTCCTGGATGTAGGACCACCACGGGCCCGTCATATCGAAAAAGGCGCATTTCTCCTCGGCCGCGACGTTCCGCATGTTGAAGCGGAAATTGCTGGTCGAGGTGTCGATCTCGCGCGTGAAGGTGCGGATGTGCTCGTCTTTCATCGCGCCGAAGACCGGCGTCAGGAGCAGCACCTCCGTGTCCGGCTTCTGGGCGCGGACCTGGCGGACCACGGAGCGCACCGCCTCGGCGTCGCCGCCGTTGGAGATGCCGCCGATGACGAGCAGGTCGGGATTGTGCTTGAGCACATAGTCCTGGACGCGGTTTTCCTCGCGGTAGTACTTGCAGCCGGTCGAGCTCCGCAGCGAAGCGATCTTGACGATCTTGCATTTCGGATAGTCGCGCATCAGCAGCAGCTCGAAAGACGAGCCCGAGGTGTTGCCCATGATGCTGTCGCCCAAGAGCACCATGCGGAACTCGCCGCCGTCGCGCAGCTTCGCCAGAGTCTTGGGAATATTCGCGAAGCGCCCGGCGGGCGGCGCGTACGTGATCGGGTCCATCGCGGCATAAATCGCGTCGATCCGCTCCAAGGTGCCCAGGCCGGCAAACGCGTCGGCGACCGAGCCGTTGAGCAGAAAGCCGCCCATCCGCGCGATCCCCGGCGCAACGACCTTCAGCACCAGCTCGTGCTCGGCGTTGCGGTCGAGCCCTTTGGCCAAGGCGACCGTCCGCATCGCCGGGCCGGTCACATCCTTCGGCGCCGCGAATTTCCGGGCCGGCTGGCCGTCGACGGCGTATTCGTATTCCGCGCTGTCCTTGTCCACCACGTCGATGACCCCGATCTCGGACCCCTTGAATTTCAGCGTCAGCGTTGCGCCCGCCTGGTCCGAAACGAGCAGATGCCGGAAGGGACCGATCGGGCTGGCCTGTCCGGCCTTCCAGGCGCCGGACTGTCTGACCTGCGGGTTCTCATAGGCGATGATGCGGCCGTTGTCGTCCGTCTGCGGGAAGAGCGGCGCGGGCAGAGCATACGGCGTGGCCTTATCCGGTACGGGCTGGGTGGCCATCAGCGCGTCGACGAACGCCGCGACCGCGTCGGCGTAGAGCTTGGCGCCCGCGTCGGTGGGGTTGACGCCGTCGGCGGAGAAGGCGTCGAAGGTGATCGCCCCGGCCTTGATCTTGTCCGCCGCGTATTTGGCCAGGTTCAGGCTGGGGATGCCATAATGCTCCGCGATCTGCTCGCAGACCTGGATGTATTCCGGCGTCTGTCCCGCCTTGTACGCCTGAAGCATCTCGGGGGTCAGCGTATAGACGAGGATGCGGCTGTGCGTGCCGCGGTAGAGGGTGATCTGGCGGACGAGGCCTTCCAGCGACGCCTTGACCTGCCCGATGTCCGCGTTCCGGTCGTCCGCGGCGAAATCGAGGATCGCCAGATGGCCGCTGCAGATCACCTCGCCGAAAACCGGCTGCCCGCGGCTGCAGCGATAGAGTCCGAACCAGCTGCCGCCCGGCTGCATGTGCCGCGTCTCGTGCGGGTTCGCGCCGGGGAAATGCTTCTTGAAACCCTTCGCCATCTGGGCGGAATAGCGCAGGTTCTGGTCTTTCAACCCCGTTCCGGCCAGAACCGAATTGCCGATGAAAAACAGATACTGGTTGCCGACCTTGTCGTTCTTGAAGAAATACTGGCTGTTGGGGATGCCGCCCCGGACCTCATAAAAATCGGCCGCTGCTCCCCATGCCGCACCGGCCATCAACAGAACCCCAAACATGACTTTGCCGACAGAACCCGTCACCATAACCGCCCCTCTGCTAAAATGATTCGACTGACCCGCCGGTCAGTAACCGGCCGTGGAGAAGTATAGGTCTTGAATGGCGGGGAAGCAAGGACTTATCCGAAGTAGCGCGTCGGCCGCGGAAAGCCGGAATCACGTCGCCGGATTGCCGGTCGGCCCGTCATGGGACGCGATGTCGGGGAACAGCGCCCGCAAACACTCCGGGCAGAGGCTGTGGCTGAAATCCGCCTCTGAATTGTCCCGGATATAGACCTCGAGCTGGCTCCAGTAGCCCCGGTCATCGCGGATCTTTTTGCAGGAGGAGCAGATCGGCAGCAAGCCCTTCAGGACTTTCATTTCGGACAGCACCTTCTCACGCTCCTGCAAGAGTTTTTCCCTTTCGGCCTCCGCACGTTTCCGCCGGCTGATGTCATTGATGCTGGACAAGATACATTTCTCGTTGTCGATCGTGATGATCTCTGCCGAGTACAGGACGGTCAGGCTTCCTCCTTTCCTCGTCAGGAACTCCCATTCAAGGCCCCTGACCGATCCGCGGGCATTCAGCTCAGCCACCGTGGCCTCGCGGTCCCGGAGGTGCGCCCAGAGCTTCAGATCCAGCGTCGTCCGCCCCATGGCCTCCTCGCGGGAGTAGCCGATCGCCTTCAGGAAGCTGTCATTCGCCTCGAGTATCGCGCCGTCCGCCAACCGCGTGAGAATGATGCCATAGGGCGAAGAACGGAAAACCTTGCTGTATTTCTCCTCCTGCTGCCGGATTTCCATAAGCAGCCGCTTGCTCACGGTCAAGACGATGCCATACATCAGCAGGATGCTCTGAATCAGAAACACGATATGAAAGACCGACCCCCACAGGCCGGTCATGAAATAGTCGCCCGGAAGATCGGTGCGCGAAAGAAACAGCCCCGCCCGGATCAGAAACACCAGGCAAAAGCTCGCGTAGAGCGCCCCCAGCCACCGCGTCAGCGGACGCATCGCGGCGTCCACCCGCCGCAGCAGCAGCCAGGCGCATTGGGCGCAAAGCAACGCCAGCACGACCGCGACATTCACGCTCCGTCCGCAAAGGGAGGGATATCCGTACAGCAGGTAGGTGTGCACCGCGACAAACGCCGTCAAAAGCAGCACGTTGTGGACGTTCCGACTTTTCTTGCCGACAAAGCGCTGCAGCCCCAGATAACCCAGAAAAGCGCCGGTCGTCACCAAGGTGTTGGCCACGATCATCGACAGCCAATCCGGAATGCCCCCCCTCAACGCGATCAGCAAGAGTCCCAGCGACTGACAGCAGAAGTTTGCAAACCACAGCGACAGCCCGTCATACCGGCGCCGGTTCAGACGCCAGAGATCCGCGATCACCCAGGTGCAGATGAGGTCCGTGACAACCCCGATGACGACGACCGTCCGCATGTCCAGACTATTCATGAAAAGACCGCTATCTCCTTTGGCACCACACCCGCCACACCACCTTCTAAGTTCCGCACGATATTAACACGCGTCCCCGAATCGGGAAAGGGACCGTCACCGTTTTTTGCCGGGCCGGTCTTTGCCGGAATCATGGTCGGGGTTCGGGGACGGCATCTGCGCGCCGACGCGCGTGCGCCACGCTTCGAGCTTCTGCCGCAGGGCCTTGGCCTTGTCGGGCATGGCGGCCGCGAGGTCTTTCGTCTCGCCGATGTCGTCTTTGAGATTATAGAGCTCCACGCGGCCGTCCTCGTAGAACTCGACGAGCCGGAAGTCGCCTTCGCGGACCGCGCCGTAGGGGGTGGCGCCGCCGGGGTGGTAGTGGGGGTAGTGCCAGTAGAGCGCGTCGCGGGTGAGCGGCCCCGACTGTTTGAGCAGCGGCACGAGGCTCTCGCCGTCGACGGCGTGCGAGCCCGGGACGGAGACGCCGGCCATCGCGAGGAGCGTCGGAAAGAAATCGGCGCCGATGACCGGCGCGCCGCAGAGGCTGCCCGGCTTGGCCGCGCCGGGCCACTTGACGATCAACGGCACGCGCACGCCGCCTTCGTAAGCCGAGCCCTTGCCCGCGCGCAGCGGCGCGTTGGACGTGCAGCCGATGAGCCCGCCGTTGTCCGACGTGAACACGATGATCGTGTTCTCGGCGAGCCCGAGTTCCTCCAGCTTGCGCATCACGCGTCCCACGCTGTCGTCGACGCTTTCCACGAGCGCCGCGTAGCCGGGGTTGTGGTGCGGCGCGGCTTTGTCCTGTTTGGCCTTGTACTTTTCGACCACGGCCTGCGTCGCCTGGATCGGCGTATGCACGGCGTAGTGCGGCAGGTAGAGGAAGAAGGGCTTGTCGCGGTTGCCCTCGATGAAGGTCAGCGCTTCGGCGGTGAGGCGGTCGCTGAGGAACTCGCCGTCGGGGCCTTCTTTGAGCGTCGGGATCTTGTACGGGGCGAAGTAGCTGGGGGGCTGGCCCTTGTCGCAGCCGCCGACGTTGAGGTCGAACCCCTGTTTGTCGGGCCAGCAGGCTTCGGGCCCGAGGTGCCACTTGCCGACGCAGGCGGTGGCGTAGCCGGCGGCCTTCAGGACGCGCGCGACGTTCGGGATCTCGGGCGAGAGCTGCATCGTCCAATCCGGTACGCGCAGCTTGGCGAAGGGCCGCTTGTGGCCGGCGATCCAGTCGGTGATGTGGAGCCGGGCCGGATACTGCCCGGTCATGACGCTGGCGCGCGAGGGCGAACAGACGGTGCACGCCGCATAGGCGTCCGTAAAGCGCATGCCCTGCGCGGCGAGGCGGTCGATATTCGGCGTCGCGTAGTAGGCGCTGCCGCAGCAGCCGAGGTCGGTCCACCCCATGTCGTCCACGAGCACGAAGACGATGTTGGGCTTGGCCGCAGGCTGAGCGCGGACGGCGAACACGGCGAGCAGCAGCACGCCGACGGCGAGGCGCAGGACAGGTGCGATCATGAATGCTCCTTTCTCATGGGTTTCAAACAGATGCCGGAAGAAAATACCGCGTTCGCCGTGGCCGCGTCCACCTCTTTTGTGGCGCGTGCGGCACCGCCTACTTTCTGTTCTTGGCCTTCTTGGCGGCCTTGGGACTTTGGAAGAGCGGCTCGGCGAGCGGGGCGTTCCAGTCGTCGTGCAGCTTCTGGAGGCGGGCGGCGACGTCGGGCTTTTCGGCGAGGATGTTTTTCGTCTCGCCGAGGTCGCTGGCGAGGTCGTAGAGCTCGGGCGGCCCGGGCTGGGCAAGGGTGCCGGAGCGGACGAGTTTCCAGGGGCCTTGGCGGACCGCCCACTTTTGGGCCTTGCTGCCGCCGTCGCGCCAGTGCAGGACGCGGTCGTTGAAAGCGGAGGCGTCGCCCTTGAGGAGCGGCAGGAGGCTGAGTCCGTCAGGCGTCTTGCCCGCGGCGGGTTTGGCGTCGGAGACGGCGAGCGCGGTGGCGAAGAGGTCGAGCGTGCTGACCGGCGCGTCGATGACGGTGCCGGGCTGGACGGCCGCGGGCCAGCGCAACACGAAGGGCACGCGGATGCCGCCCTCGTAGAGCGACCCCTTGTGGCCGCGCAGCGGGGCGTTGCAGGTGGGCGCGGCGTTCGTGGCCGGGCCGCCGTTGTCGCTGAAGAACCAGACCTGCGTGTTGCGCTCGAGGCCGTTGTCGCGCAGCGCCGCGAGCAGCTGGCCGATGCCGTCGTCCATCGCGACGTTCATGGCGGCGTACGTGCGGCGGCGCGGGTCGGCGATGTGGGGCAGGCGCGCGAGATATTTCTCGGGGGCCTGCAGCGGCGTGTGCACCGCGTTGTAGGCGAGATAGAGAAAAAAGGGCTCGGCTTTGTGGCGGGCCACGAAAGCGGCGGCCTCGAGCGAAAGGAGGTCGGTCATGTAGCCGTCGAAGGGCTGTTCGGAGCCGTTTTTGAGGAGCGGAGCCTGGTACTCGATCTTCCAGTTGGCGACGGCGCCGGTGGCCTTGTTGGTCACGGGCTGGTACATGTGGCCGCCGCCGAGGAAGCCGTAGAATTCGCCGAAGCCGCGGGCCTGGGGGTGGAAGCAAGGGGCCGCGCCGAGGTGCCACTTGCCGACGGCACCGGTGGCGTAGCCGGCATCGGCGAGCAGCCGGGGCAGCAGCGTCTCGGTGACGGGCAGGCCGACGCGCGTGTCATCCGGCAGGTAGGTGGGGTTGGCCTCGTGGCCGAAGCGTTGCTGGTAGCGGCCGGAGAGCAGTCCGGCGCGCGAGGGGCTGCAGTAGGGGTGGGTCACGTAGCCGTTCGAGAAGCGGACGCCGCTGCGGGCGAGCGCGTCGATGTTCGGCGTGGGGATGTCCGTGCAGCCGTTGAAGCCCACGTCCGCGTAGCCGAGGTCGTCGGCGACGATGACGACGATGTTGGGGCGGGAAGAGGCCCAGGAAGAGGTGAAAGGGAAGAGGGAAGAGGTAAGAAGGAAGAGTGGGAGAAGGCGAAGGGAGCTGAGCATGGCGGAATCCTTTCGTGTGGGATGAGAGAACGCACAACGCTGAGCGCTCTATTTGGCCTTCTTTTTGCCGGCGTTCTTGCCGTGCTTCTTCTGTTTGGCGCCGTCGCCGTTCCAGCGTTCATCGATCCAGCGGGGCGGCTCGTTGCCGGCGTTCCAGGTGTCCCACAAGGCCTGCAGCTGTTTGACCTTCTCGGGGTTCCGGGCGGCGAGGTCGGTCTGCTCGCCGGGGTCCTGCGTGAGGTTGTGGAGCCGCGGGGCCTGGTTCACGTGGGGCTTGACCAGCTTCCAGTCGCCCTGGCGCACGGCGTACTGCACCCCGAAGCGCCAGTAGAGCGCCTCGTGCGGGGCGGCGTCGGTCCGGCCCTCCATCAGCGGCAGGAGGTTGGCGCCGTCGAGCTTCCACTCCGGCTGGAGCCCGGCGCCGGCGGCGGCGAGGGCCGTCGCGGCGACGTCCACCTGGATGACCGGGTGGCTGATGACGCGCCCCGCCGGAAAACGGCCCTTCCACTGCGCGACGAACGGCACGTGGATGCCGCCTTCCCAAAGGGTCCATTTGGTGCCGCGGAAAGGGCTGTTGTCGGCCGCGCCGCCGGGGCCGCCGTTGTCGCTGAAGAAGAAGACGAGGGTGTTCTCCTCGAGGCCGCGCTCGCGCAGGCGGGCCATGACGCGGCCGACGATGTCGTCCATCTGCCGGAGGTCGGCGCCGTAGGTGCGACGGCTGGCGGGCGCCGCCGCGTCGTGCCGGTCGAGCCACGGCTGGGGGCCTACGAACGGGGCGTGCACGGCCGTGAAGGGCAGGTAGAGGAAAAAAGGCTCCTTCTGGTGGGCGTCGACGAAGGCGAGCGCCTCGGCGCAGAAGGCCTCCATGTGGTTCTTGGGCGTCTCGGCGACGGCGGCGTTGCGGTAGACCGGCGGCGGGGTCTCGCCGTTCGGGCCTTTGCCGCCGAGGCCGAAAGGCAGGATGCCGTAGAAGAAGTCGAAGCCGCGCTGGTTGGGGAGATAGCCGTCCTGTGCGCCGAGGTGCCACTTGCCGACCATGCCAGTGGCGTAGCCGAGGGCTTTCAGGCGCTGCGGGAAGGTCGTCTGCCGGATGTCCAGCGCGCGCGGCTCTTTGTCCTGCTTGTTCTGCCCTTCGGCGTTGGCGTCGAAGCCGAAGCGCTGCTGATAGCGCCCGGTGACGAGGCCGGCCCGCGTGGGACTGCACACGCAGCCGGAGGTGTAGCCCTGGGTGAAGCGCACGCCGTTCTTGGCGAGCGCGTCGATGTTGGGGGTCTGGATGTCTTTGCAGCCGGTGAGGCCGCAGTCTGCAAAGCCCATGTCGTCGGCCACGAAAACGACGATGTCGGGTTTCTGGGCCGGGGCGATTGCGGCCGAGAGAAGTGCCAGCGCGAACAGGGCGTTTCGGAACATGCGGGCCTCCTTTAAGGCACGGTTCTAAGGATTGAAACGGTCTTTTTGAGAAACGGACGGACCCGCCTGTTTATTGCCGCCGTCCCGAACAGCGCGCGATTCTCTCAGGCCGGCAGAAGATTCGTCGCGAGGCCGGCCTGCCGGCCCGAAGCAAAGGCCCACGTCAGATTGAAGCCGCCGCAGCGGCCATCGAGGTCCACGACTTCGC
>CAZOIS010000129.1:0-11825 GCA_964579865.1 uncultured Lentisphaeraceae bacterium
GGTACGCTCGCGGAGCGTCCCGACAAGCGGCCGGGCATACCCGGCACACAACCAGTCGGCGTAGACAATGCCGCTGCGCGGCATGTCTAGCCTCCGACGTTCGGCGATGTTTGAAACATGACAACTCTTCTCAAAATCCTTTTTGTCCTTTCAGTCGTAGTTGTGATCGGCCTAGTTTTTTTGAATGTGCGTTCAAAAAGACTTCTGGTTGCAATTTATGCGCTTTTTTTCTGCCTACCGCTCCTTTTGGGTTATGGAATCTATTTGGCTCGGGAACCAATTCAACAAGGCCATCTTCTTTCTCGTCTTGGACCGTTACTGAGTCTTGTATGGCCACCTGATGATCTTTACACCCCACTTGCAGAAGAACAACTTGTATCGGCCAAAAGAACATACTTCATGCACTTTGCACACAAATATGTTGGCAACCATGGGATTGAAATCGTCATACCAGCGGCAGCACCCGTTGGCACACAAGGGCAGATTCAACTAAGTATTTCCGCCAAGTTCTTTCATGCGAATAAAATTGTCTTCCAATCCAACGGGAAGGACTGCTGGCCCTTCTGGGGAATTAATTCGCATGGCTTTGGATTCGTCCGATATACCGTCCCCTCAGATCTCCCCGTGAGAGAACCACTTGACGCAGAAATTACTGTGCAGGGCGACATTGAGTTGTTTTTGCGAGAAACAGGTGCCGCAATGATCCAGCTTGTTAAAATGTCTGATGAGTAGGAAACCAAGCCCACTCATGCAACGAAATGCCGTGCAGGGTGGGCAACGTTGGCCAGGGTGAAATTTGTGTCTTCATCGTGAGGACAAGGGTAAAGCCCCTTTTTTGAATCTTATAACCTCCTTGTCTTTAAGGTATTAAAACTCCTAACTCCTCCTTCGGGGGCGGATTCAACAAAGTTGAAGCGCACCCGGGCAACTGGGGCCATCGGGACGCCCCTTGCCGACCGGCGGGCATCGCGCTATGATGCCGCTTATGAAACCTGCCCTTTTCGCCTTGTTCGTCTCGGCCGCTTGCTTCTGCTCAGCCGCAGGGGCTGACGCGATCATCAACGCCCATCCCGACCCGAAGTACGGCCGGCCGATCCCGTTCAGAAAAGTGCCGGGCACGGCCGGCACGATGTCGCTCGAGCTCGCCAACGGCCGGCTCTACGCGCTTGAAGACAACGGCCTTTCGGTTTTCGACCTTACCGATCCGAAGAACCCCAAGCGGCTCGGGCATGTCGGCGGCATGGGCAACGTCCGCCAGCTGCGCGTCAGCGGGAAGACGGCGTTCCTCTCGTCCCGCCAGTGCGGTCTTTGGGCGGTCGATATCTCCGACGACGCCGCCCCGAAGATCATCTCGAACTTCGACGGCGTCGAAATGGCCACGGGGCTGGACGTCGCGGGCCCCGTCGCGTTTCTGGGCCATCGCGTGTACGGCATCCAGTGCGTCGACGTTTCCGATCCCGCCCGGATGAAGCACCTGTCGTCGCTCCGGACGGACGAATCGCAGTCGGTCTACTACCGCAACGGCCTGCTCATGAGCGGCGACTGGGCGGGCGGCGAAGTGACCGCGATCGACGTGTCGGACCCGCTCGCCCCGAAGGCGGTCTCGAGAATCGCGCTCGACGGCTACGGCGACGGCATGTGCATGCAGGGCGGCACGCTCTTCGCATCGACCGGCCAACACAAAAAAAGCGGTCCCCAAGAGCTGCGCCACGGCGCGGGCCACGGCCTCGACCTCTTCGACGTCTCAGATCCGAAAAAGCCCGTCAAGCTGTCGCGGGTCGCGTTCCCCTCCATCTACTTCGGCCCGTGCGATTATTGGACGCCCCGCGTTTCGGGCACGCACTGCTTCGCCTCCGACACCGTCAACGGCGTGTTCCTCGTCGACGTGTCCGACCGCAAAAACCCGAAGATCGTCGGAAACCTCGTGCTTCCCAAGCGCGATCCCGAAGACCCGAAAATCGTTGTTCCGTACAAGCAGATCACCGACCCCACGATTCCGCAGGGCGATCCCGTCTCGTCGATAGCCGTAGGCGAAGGCGTGCTGTATGTTGCGGGCAACTTCACGGGGCTTTACGTCGCCGAACTCCCCGGGATCGCCAAGCCGGAGCCGCGCGACTTCGGCGCGCTTCCCCGACTCCCCGCGAAGCCTTTTGACCACCGTGAAGAAGGGTTCATCTCTTCGGGCGCGCAGCTCTCGAACCCGACGCGGGCCGTCGCCTTGAACGGCGACATCGCCTACGCCGCGAACGTCTGGGAGGGCGTCAAGATCTACCGGCTCGCAGAGGGGCGGATCGAGCAGATCGGGCGCGTGGCGATTCCGTACGCCGCCGACGTCAAGCGCGCGGGCGACCGGCTGTACGTGGCCGAAGGGCAGAACGGCATCGGCGTCTACCAGATCGTGTCGGACACGGAGCTCCGGGAGATTTCCCGATTCACGGAACTGGACACCCCGTCCCATTTCGCGCAGTTCGTCTGGGCCTTCGAGGGCCACGACGTGATCGCGGCCAGCAGCGGATCGACCCGCGTGTTGTTCATCGACTTCTCGGATTTGGCGAACCCGAAGGTCGTGCTGCGCCAGCATGGCGGCAGCCTGGTCTACAACAACTACGGCGGGCAGAGCCTCGTTAAAGACAAGTATTTCGGCTTCTCGCGCACTTTCGGCGGCCTTCAGCTTTTCGAAATCGGCGCGGGCGCGGCCAAGCTCGTCTGGGAGGACACGTTCCCGATGTGCTCGCAGACGGGTACGCTGGCGGCGTTCGGCGGAGAGTTCCTCGTCATGCGCTGCGGCGGCTACGCGTTCCTGGACCCTGAGAAGCCGGTCGGCATACGCGACCTCAAGCGCTATCCTTTCCCGACGAGCCCGGGGTTGCCCGCCGACGTCCCCGACGACTCCGCCATCAGCCGCGCGATCTTCCCGAAGTCCGACTTCGAGGGGCAGGTCAACGTCGACGCCGCGTCGCACCGGGTGGCGGTCGCCAACCGTATGTTCAAAAATATCCGCGTCTACGATTTTTCCGACCGGATAAACCCGAAGCTCGTGAAGTCGGCGACCCTGCGCTCCAACCCGAATGTGCCCGCCTTCTGGAAGGGTCGCGTCGTGCTGCCCGGCGGCTATTCGGGTCTGCTGCTTGAGCAGACGCAGGCGCAATAAGCCGTATCAGGTGCAGAGGGACGGGGCACCCCGATTTGCGGACTGATCGCTTGAACAAGACTGACGTGCCGACTTGAGTCGGCCGACGCGGCCCGGGCCGCCTGAAGGCGGTACACCAACATGGGGCGATGAGGAACAAACGTGTACCGAATCGGATGCGCCTCCTCTGGCGCCGCCGCTCATTTTTGGCCTTCGCCGCGGCTTCGTCTATGCTATACTATGTTTTGTATTTCCATTTACTGAGAAAGCTGTGGAAAACCGGACATCCTTCAACTTCTTCCTTCTAACCTCTTTACTTCTTCCTTCATCCAATGAGCGCAACCATTCTTGACGGAAAACAACTCGCCGCCGACATGCGCGCGGACATCGCCTGCCAAGTCGCGAAACTCAAAGCCGCGACCGGCGTCACGCCCGGGCTGGGCGTCATCTTGATCGGCGTTGACCCGGCGTCCACCTCCTACGTCACGGCCAAAGAGAAGGCGTGCGAAGAGGCGGGCATGTACTCGCAGGACGTGCGCGTTCCGGCGGAAACCACCCAGGCGGAGGCGCTGGCGCTCGTGCGCCGGATGAACGCGGATCCGCGCATCCACGGCATCCTCGTGCAGCTCCCGCTGCCCAAGCACATCGACGAAGGCGCGGTGATCAACGCGATCGCGCCGGAGAAGGACGTGGACGGTTTCACGCCCGTCAACGTCGGCCGCATGATGATCGGCGAGACATGCTTCCTGCCCTGCACGCCGCACGGGATCATCCAGATGCTGCTCAAAGCCGGGGTGCAGACCGCCGGCAAGCACGCGGTCGTGGTCGGCCGCAGTAACATCGTCGGCAAGCCCGTCGCGCACCTGCTGATGCGCAAGGCCGCGGGCGGCAACGCCACGGTCACGGTCTGCCACACCGGCACGCGCGACCTCGCCGCCTTCACGCGGCAGGCCGACATCCTGGTGGTGGCCGCCGGCCGGCCCAACACGGTCACCGGCGAGATGATCAAGCCCGGCGCGGCCGTGATCGACGTGGGCGTGAACCGCATACCGGACGCGACCAAAAAGAGCGGTTTCCGCCTCGCGGGCGACGTGGACTTCGACTCCGCCAAGGAAGTGGCCTCACTGATCACCCCGGTGCCGGGCGGCGTCGGCCCCATGACCATCACCATGCTGTTGTACAACACCCTTGAATCCGCCCGCCGCGCAGCGTCCGCCTGACTCCGCGGAGCAGGCGGAGCCGAACCCGGTCCTTTGCCCCATGAAACTCCTCGGAGCCCCCATTTTTTCGCGTGACGAAACCGGAAGGCTGAAATCCCGGATCGGAACCCTTTTCCTGAAGACCCCCGGGCTGGTCACGCTCCCCGGCGTCCACGCGACCCAGCGCGTTGAGTGGGTCAAAGCGCTGGACCGCGACCGCCTCGCGCACGGGCAGAAAAAACTCACCGACGGCGAGGTCGATGGCGAGTTTGAGCACTCCGTCGACCTGCTCTTCGACGACCAACACGTGCTGATCCGTCCCGACCCGCATGCCATGGACCTGGCCTTCGAAGCGGACGAATTGCTCCAGACGCTGGTCTCCAAGCGGAAGATCCGCTTTCTGAACACGCAGCAGGAGAAAGTCCGCAACGCCCTGCGCGCCCGCGGCGAGAACTGGCGCATGAGCCGGATCCCGGTCTCTCCCGATGAGATGGACCACCTCATCGCCACCTCACGCACGGGCATCACCGGGCTGCCGCTCTACTTCTACAACCGTGCGACCGGCACCCGTTTCCTCACGTTCGCCACCTTCGCGTGGCTTGGGCAGCAACCCGACGACGTTTTCCGGAACCAGCTGGCGGAGATCGCGCTTTACGCGGGCAAGCGGAACCGCTTCGGCTATCCCGAGGTCGATATTTTTCCTCCGGGGTGCGCCTTCGCGCGGCAGGCCTTCGAGGCGTTGAACGCCGAAGAACTGCCGACCGGCGCGCTGCGCGCCGCCTACGGAAAAATGCTTGAGACCTTCCGTCAGGCGGTGCCCGCCAACCTGCAGGAGGACTCCCCCGAAAACATCGAATGGCGGAACCTGATGTGCTCCGCGCTCACCCTGCAGCCGAACGCCGTGGCCTCCGACGACTTCATTCAGAACATCGCGCCCGAATTCTACATGCAGATCGAATGGCTGCCCGGCTGCCGCATCGAGAAAGGCGAACTGATCTTTGACCCGGTCTGTGAAGAGCTGGAGGCCATGCCCGACGACACCGGTCTGCAGTCCCTCTGCGACGCGCGCGCCAAAGCCCTGATTTTCAACTACCTGCGGGACTTCGGCACCATCGAGTACATCAACATGGGGCGCATCAGGCACTCGCTCTCGACCCGGACCAAGCTCTCGCAGCGCCGTCCGGACGTCTTCATCGCCCAGGTCAAAGAGATCAACGACCCCGAGCCCGAGCTGCGCATCCTGAGATTCCAGAAGTGGTGTGTCAGCGACCACCTCGACGAGGGCAAGGACCTGTTGCGCTCGATCATGGAGGCTGCCGACTACACCGATTACATTCTCGACCGCCGACTGGCCTGCCGCCAGCTCGGCATGAAGCTTCCGCCGCGCATCGCGACCGGGCGCATTCCGGAGACCTACTACGGCAGCAACAAAGCCTTCCACGGCTCGCGCTGTTGGGCGGTCTACTTCGAGCGCGTCTACGTCGGCGGGCACGCCACCGACAAGATCCCGCCGCGGCGGTACGCGGATCCCGAATTCAACCGCCGCCTGGCCCCGCTGCTGGGCGACGCCGCCGCCGTCAACAGCATCGTGGGGCGGACCTACCTCGACAAAGAGATCATGTTCGATGACGGCGACGAGGTCGTGGTCACCGACGCGGACGACCTGCCGGTCAGCCTGACCGTTTCCGATCACACGGGGTCTTTCACCGAATACGTAAATCCGCTCACCGCTGTCGCCCGCGCCTATGCCGCGCCCGTCAACCGGCGCGCGCGACACATGCGCAACGCCGCTGAGTTCGCAGAACTTTATCTGGCCGCGTTCAAAAGTCGCTTCGAGGAGATCCAGCAGGAGTACAAGCGCCACAAGCACGGCTTCGACACGCTCTTCAAACACCGTCCGCTGGACCGGGCCGGGAGCATCGCCTACCGCTGGCAATGCGTTCTGCTGCGGCTTGAGGGGACCGACGCGGCGCAGCTCACCCAGGCGATCCGCAATCACATCGAGGTGATCCAACCGTGAACCCGCATCTGCTTTTCAAAGGTGACGAGCTCTGGATTCTCCGCTCGGCGAGCGGAGTACAGTGTCTCTTCGACGCCGACCCCGCACGATTCTCCTTTACCGAACCGGTCGGCGACGGCGTGGCGGTCGCCCAGTGCGACGAGCCGCCGGCCGCCGGCGCGGAACTCATCGGGCTGCGCGCGCTCTTCGATCTCGTGACGCCCGACACGCTGGCGCAGGCCGGCCGCGCCCGCCAGCTTCTGCACTGGTATCGCGCCCACCGCTTTTGCGGCGCCTGCGGCACGCCGCTCAAGCGGCACCCGACCGAGCGCGCCATGGCGTGCCCCGCCTGTGGCCACACCGCCTACCCCCGCATCAACCCCGTCGTGATCGTATTGGTCTACCGCGGCGACCGGATCCTGCTGGTCCACAAGGCAAACGGTGTCCTGCCGTTCTGGAGCCTCGTGGCGGGATTCGTCGAGGCGCACGAGACCATCGAAGCGGCGGTGGCGCGCGAGCTCGCCGAAGAGGTCGGGCTGCATGTCAAAAACATCCGTTATGCCACCAGCCAGCCGTGGCCCTTTCCGAACAACCTGATGCTCGGATTCACCGCCGAATACGACAGCGGCGAAATCAAACCCGATGGACTGGAGATCGATGAGGGCGGCTGGTTCGACCGCGACCACCTGCCTCAGATCCCTTCGCGCATCAGCATCGCCCGGCGCCTGATCGACGATTTCTTCGCACGGCGGCCATAAAAAAAGCGCGGCCCGAAGACCGCGCCGTGTCGGGGGCCGCCCCTCTCTTCAGTCGTTGCCACGCTTGCCGAGCGTCTTGTCGGCCATGAACAGCGCGCCCTTGGAGCCCGCGCTCATTTCGAGCATCCAGATGGCATCGGTGGCGTTGGCCTCCTCCTCCACCTGCTCGTCGATGAACCACTTGAGCATGTTCTGCGTGGCGTAGTCCTTTTCCGCCACAACGAGGTCATTGATCTCGCAGATCCACGCCGTCACCTTCTTCTCGTGCGCCAGCGCGTCCTTGAACATGTCCAGCAGATCCTTCCACTCTGTCTTCGGTGCCGCGAGGGCGGCCAGCTCGACCTTGACGTTCTGGCTCTGAAGGTACTTGGCGAACCGCAACGCGTGTTCCTGCTCCTCCTTAAACTGGATGGAAAACCAGTTTGCCGCGCCCTTAAAGCCCTTTTCCATCGCATCGCTCGCCATGGCCAGATACAGAAACGCGGAATAGAATTCCCGGTTGATCTGGGTGTTGATCGCTTTGGCCGTTTTTTTGCTGATCATGCTGTCACTCCTTTTCTTTCCACCTTACGGCCGCGTGTCACATCTGCGCACACGCCGCAAGTAAAGGCAGTATATCAGGCCCGATTCCGGCTGTCATCCTTGTTTTGGCGCCTCCGCGGTGGCACGCGTTCGCTAGTTCAACAAGCCGGATCCGCTCAAAATAGAGAGATCCGCGCGATTCCGAACTTGAATGAGAAAAAAGGTTGTCCTACAATAAAAACACTGTGAAAGTGCTTTTCCTGTTCATCGATGGCGTGGGATTGCGTCCGCCCGCAAAAGATAATCCGGTTCACTCCGGAATATGCCCAGCTTTATGTCATTTGATCGAAACGCACTCGGTCCCCATCGACGCCTGCCTCGAGACCAAGGGCCTGCCGCAAAGCGCCACGGGACAGACGGCCATGTTCACCGGCGTCAACGCCTCTCAGTACATGGGGCGCCACTGCGAGGGTTTTCCCGGCCCCTCTCTGCGCAAGCTGATCGAGGAGGGCAACCTGTTCATGGAGCTGACCCGGAAAGGCCTGCGCTGCCGCTTCGCCGACGCGTACATGGTGGACAGCGTGAACGACCTGCTGGTGCGCCGTTTCAAATCAGTCACCACCGTCATGGCGCTGACCCAGCCCGAAACCATCGCCATTCAGGACGACCTTGCGGCGAACCAGGCCGTATTCCACGACATCACGCGCCACAGCCTGCACGAGAAGGGCCTTTCCATCTCGGTCATCACCCCCCAGCAGGCGGCCGAGCACCTCATCCAAGTGGCCTGCGCCAACGATTTCACCCTCTTCGAATTTTTTCAAACGGATCTCGCCGGCCACTCCTGCAACTACGACCACGCCTGCGAGACGCTGAAAACGCTGGACGTCTTCATCGACGCGGTGGTCAAGCTCAGCAAAACCACGGGGCTCCTGCTCATCCTCACCAGCGACCACGGGAACATCGAGGACATGAGCACGCGCGGCCACACGCGCAACCTCGTGCCGCTCATCGCCATCGGGCCGGGCGCGGAAGAAATCAAGGCCAACGCGACCAGCCTGATGGACATCACGCCGCGCATCACGCGGCTGATGGTGCCGGGCCACACGACGCCGGTGCGCGACGTGCAGCCCGTCGACTGGAAATGAGCGTCAGATCCGCGCTTTGGACGCGAAGATCCCGAGGCCCAGCAGATAGACGAGGCAGGCCAGCAGGACGTAGATCAGGCCCTCGGGGCCGACCGAGCTCTTGACCGCCCCCATGATCGGCGGAATGATCGCGCCGCCCGCGATCGCCATCACCATCAGCCCGGAGATCTCGTTCGCCTTCTGCGGCAGGCGGTTCATCGCGAGACCGAAAACCATGCCGAAGATGTTCGAAATGCCCAGGCTCGCCACGAACACGCAGGCCAACACCGCCGTGGCTTCTTTCAGGAACAGCATCGCCACCGTACCGGCGATCGCCAGCAGCGCGCTCGCGGGGAAGCACTTCACCGGCGAGACCTTGGCGAGAATCATCGCGCCCAGGAACGACCCGATGGTCTTCGCCACGAAATAGACCGTGGGGCCCATCGCCGCGTGGTTGAGGTCGAGCTTGCAGACGTCCTGCAGATAGGGCGGAATCGAATACCCCATGCCCACGTCCACGCCGACCACGAACAGGATCCCCGTGAACATCGCGAGAATAAAGGGGTTGCCCAACAGGGACAGGCAGCCGCCAAACGTCGCCCCCGAGGACGAGACCTCCTCGCGCTTCACCGGCGTCGCCGCCAGCCATGCCGCCGCAATCACCGTGACGCCGCCGTAGATCGGGAAGATCAGTTTCCAGTTGCCCAGCGCCTGCGCGGCGGTCGCGGCGATGAGCGGGCTCACGGCCGCGCACAGGGCTTTCACGAACTGGCCGAGCGAAAGGCTGCTCGTCAGTTTCTCGGGCTTGATCACGTTGCTCATCAGCGGCGGCAGCGCGGCCTGAATCACGGTGTTTCCGATGCCCATGAGGGCGAAGGCGAGAAAGATCACGTATTTCGAGTAGGCCAGCACCGGCAGCAGCATCGCCACGGCCGTGATCGCCAAGCTCACGAGCACCGTGTTTTTGCGGCCGATGCGGCTGGTCAGCAGACCGGTCGGGATCGAAACGATGAAGAACCACAGGAAAATCATCGCCGGCAGAAAACTGGCCACCGAATCCGACAAGCCGAAGTCTTTTTTCACGAACGCCGTGGCGGTCCCCACGACATCGACAAAACCCATGACAAAAAAGCCAAACAGGATCGGCAGCAGAGCCATGACCCCTGAATCGGACTTCACATCAGAACGCATCGTCGCTCCTCCTTTTTCTTTCGTATTGCACACCAGCCCACGCGTCCTCCCGAGGACAATCGGGAACGAGTATACAAAAAAACCTTCCGGCTTGCACCGGAAGGTTTTCCTTTTGCGGGATTCCAGATGGTTACGCGTCCAGCTTCACGCCGGACTGACGCAACACCCGCTTGACCGCGTTCACGGGCTTCTGCTCCTTGCCGGCCTTCTGTTCGGCCTGCAGGACCAAGTCGCACAACCGCCCGTTCATCGCAAACGGCGTCCGGTTGCCGCCCGGCTCGGCGGCCGCGCCGTTCTCCGCAAAGAAGGCGTCCAGCTCGTCCTTGAACAGATAGTAGCGCGGGCTGCGCTTCTGTTTCTCGCTCCAGCTCAGGTTCAGCCCCTGGAGGCGGAGCGCAAAACTCTGCGCGGAAACGCCGTACCGCTTCTTCAGGCGCAGCAGCATGTCCCACGTCCACGACTTCGGCGTCAGCCCGATCTGCCACACCGTCTTTTGAACGGCACGGGCCGGCATCAGGAAGTGCGTCGCGAACCGCCGCGCGAACTGGGCCTCATCCAGCGCCTCGCCCTCCGCGAGCGTGACCTGTGCGTCCTCCGATACCGCGCAGGAGAGACTGCGCGTATACCAGAAGATGCGCCCCAGCTCGAACACGAGGCGGAACATCTGGTGCTCCGGCTGCTTTTTGAGCTGGCTGTTCACGAAGAAGAAGGCGTTACGGTTGAGCCGGTCGTAGCCACAGAACGTCGAGCAGCCTTCCGGCATGTCCAGGAAGATCACGCGCAGCCCCGCGCTCTCGAACAGTTCGAGGTAGTCGTACACCACCGCGCCGCCGATGCCGAGGTTCTGGCGCACACACTCGGCCAGGTGCTCGGCGCCGGCCTCCGTCGGCGTGAACGGCACACACAGGGGGATCTCCGACGTCTTGACCGCGCCGCACAGCTCTTCCAGATTGATCACCGCGCCGGCGACCGTCTGGCAGATGATGTGCGCAGCCTTGACCGGTTCCGAGTTCAACCCCGCCCCGTTGTCGAGCGGAGCCAACAGGACAGGCGCGGCGTCCGACGACGCCATCGAGCCCACTTCCCACACGTTCTTTTCCTGGAACAGATCGTCGATCCGCACGTTCAACTGCTTGGCGATCCGGTACAACACACGTCCCGACGGCAAGTGTTTACCTTTTTCAATCCAGCCCAACGGGCCCGCACGAATCCCGATATCCGTTGCCAGGTGGATCTGTGAGATGTGCTGGATCTCGCGCAGTTGGCGGATCCGGGCACCCACACGCAGCGCTATCTCGCGCTCAGCCGGTGTTTTATGCTTACCCATAACATACTCCTTTTTTGTCTACACCCTTATCAAGATACCGCGCCCGCCGCGCGCCCCTCCGTCAGGGAACCGCATCCTGCGTGGGCACGTATTGAGCCCATCACCTCCCCGATGGCGGTCCCGCATGGGGCCATCGGCCGAAGACGCCACCACATCGCCTCGCAGGTGACGTTCTCCGCAGAACCGGGGAAATACGACGCGCCCCGATCCCGCATCGAACCGGAAACCCCCAAGCGCGATTCGGCCGCGCCGAGGATTTCAAAACCAAACCAATCCAGAAAGTATTAATGTATAGTGCCTAAATTTGTGCATAACCGCAAGATCATTTTGCAAATAAATATCTCACGCGTTATGCACCATCATTTTTGAACTTATTTCATTATTTCAGCCTTACTGTGATGGCTACCATCAGTAAAAAGCTGATGCCGCGCCGAAAGCCCGGTCCTGACGTGCCGGTCTCCGGTCCTGACTTGCAAGGTTAAATGCACGCAGGCGATAGAGCGGCGAGATGATTTTCATTCGGCGTTTTCCTCGAAGTAGCGTTTGACCTTCTCTTCTGCGGAGAGGCCGTCGAG
>CAZOIS010000130.1:0-11814 GCA_964579865.1 uncultured Lentisphaeraceae bacterium
AAGGTGGCTGGTTTTCAAGTGCCCATCACTGGCTGGTTTTGAGTGCCCGCTGACATTTTGGCTTTTCGGCATAAGGAAAGCGTGCCGAATTTGCAGGTGCGGATGCCCTTGGCAGTCCCCGAACCTTTTCCGTTCCGGTTCCATGAATTGTGAGGCAACGCGGACGCGTCCAACACAACACGAATAACCTAGAAAAGCAGACTCTCAACCGATATACTGGCATATCTAATTGAAAGCTATTTGTGGAGTATGTGTTATGAAGACCGTTCCGCCTGAGCGACGGGAGAAAAACGCATTTCCAGAAACACAATGGTCGCGGCTGGGTGCGTTGAAGGACTGCACGGTTGAAACAAAGAACCGTTTGCTAAACGACTTGATCGCGCGATATTGTATGCTGCTCTTTTGTTACACGCGAAGACAAGGTGCGTCCAACGAGGAAGCCAGGGATCTGGTTCAGGATTTTTTCTCGAATTGCCTGCTGAAAGAACTCTTCCAGCGGGCGGGCCCTACACGAGGCCGGTTCAGGACGTTTCTCTTGGCCTGTCTGGAGAATCACTTGAACAACGCATATCGCGGCGCGCACGCGAAGAGGCGTCGTCCGGAGAAAGGTCTTGTTTCGCTGGACGACCTGCTCGGTCAGGATGACCTGGTCTATGATCCGCCCGATCATGAGACTCCTGAGGCTGTTTTCCATCGGGTGTGGGCGGCGGAGCTGGTTCGGCGGGTGCTTAAAGAGCTGGAAAAGGAGTTTAAGAACGGCGGGAAGCGCACTCACTACGAGCTGTTCCGCCTGCGTATCATGGAGCCCGCACTCGAGGGGGGGGGGACCGCCCCCCATGGCGGAATTGTCAGAACGGTTCGGACTCTCGGAAAAAGAAGCATGCAATCAGTTGCTCACGGCAAGACGTGCGTACCTGCGCCTTTTGCGTGATGAGATCCGCACATTCGCGGAAACAGAAGAGGAGGTCGCCGAGGAGATAGCCGACCTTTTCCACGCATTGGAAAGGCGGTAGACGGGCCAGATGGCAGCAGTTTCGATTTTCTTGCAGAGTTGGCCGATTTTCTGTGTAAAAGAGGAGTGAGGGGTGGATGCGTCATCTGTTAGGGCCCAATCTGCGAGAGACGGCTTGCTTTACTACGTGAGGAGTGAACATGAAAGTGTCTGCGGCTATTGAGGTGGTCTGGCAACTTGCCGGTCAAGAGGCCGTTGCAGGTGAATTCAAAGAGATCGAACCCGAGCATTTTCTGATGGGGGTGCTCAAACTTGGCGAGTTGCCCGTTAAGGACGCTGATTCGGGCGGCTCGGATAGCGACCCGGTCCGGGAACTCGCAAATGCTGCCAAGACGATTCGTGAAGCGCTTGCCGGACGCGCGTTGGACGGGCAGAGATTGCGGCGGGAACTACGGCGCCGGCTCGGCAAAGGTGGTTGCCCCCATGATGGCGGTAAGTTGCATCGATCTCAGACCAGCCGCTCGTTGGTGGACTCTGCGGTTCGCTTTGCGGCGGAGGCTGGAGACGAGGTTCTGCTGCCTCTTCATTTGCTACAGGCGGTATTTGCCACTCCCACTCCTGTCATGGCTGAATTACTGGGCGAGGCAGCAAAGTCTGGCGCTCCGGGCCAGCAAGATGCCTTAAAACAGACTCCGACACCGCTGTTGGATGAATGCGGACAAGACCTGATCGCCCGCGCCAAAGCAGGAGAACTCACAGCTGACCCGGTTCGACAGGCTGAATGCCTCGTTCTGCTTGGGTTGTTTTCGCGGCGGGAGCGCAAGAGCGTTTTGCTGGTCAGCGCGAACGCGCAGTCGGTACAAGGCGTGGTGGCATCGTTAGCCTGCGTTCTGGCCGGTACCCATTCTATTAGTATGGCCGCGGTTCCCAGAGGCCGACGGTTGATCGATTTGAGTTCTCTTCGTCCACTTGGGCGGAGTTCTGGTGATGCCGTAGCCGAATTCGAACGTCTGCTGGCTGAATCCGCAGCTTCGCAAGAGCTCATATTGGTCACCCCGCCGTTGGAACGGACAGCTGCAAGCAAAGACGCGTCATGCGCATGGACCGACCGCCTCATTTCTATTCTGATGTCTGGGACTCCTCAGTGCCTCTGCCACACGACTCCAGCATCGCTCGAGGGCATCATGCATGACACCCCTTCGTTGAGGCGTCTCGTTCACATCATGTATGTCGAAGCTGACCCCGTCACCGCGTTTCCTAACGAGCTCTGAGAAGGCGAGTTTGACTATGTTTACCGACAAGGCGCAGACGATCATCGATTTGGCTAAGGATCACGCGTTCTCATCCGGTCGCGCAGACCTGCAGCTATCCTCCATTCTCGCCGCTATGGGCAGCGAGTCGGAGGCCTGCACCCTGCTTGCCGAGATGTTGGATCTGCAACCGGAGAAACTGCGCGCCGTCTGCCCGGAATTCGGCAGTCCGGCTTCCTGCCCGGGCAAGCTGCAGCTTGCCGATGCGACCCGAAAGATGCTGACTGTCGCAAAGGAGATGTCGGAACAGGTTCCGGACCGGGTCCGTCCGGGTCTGATTGACCTCAAACATCTGGCCTGCGCCTTGGCTGTCTCTCCAGACGCATGCGTCTTATTGAATGTAACCCAGCTGAGCCGCGAAGACGCCGTTTCCCGCCTTGCTGCGTGGTATGATCGGGCCGGTCAGGCGCCCCGGTTGGACGAACTGACCGAGCGTCTGCGGGGATTGCGAGCGGACCTGTTGACCAAGGTGTTCGGGCAGGACCACGCCATCCACGCGTTCGTCGAGGGGCTTTTCAACGCCGAGGTGGTGGCCGCCGCGGACACCGGCCGCAAGGCGCCCCGCGCCCTTTTCGTTTTTGCCGGGCCGCCTGGCGTGGGCAAGACCTTCCTTGCCGAACTGGGTGCGACCGCCATGAGTCGCCCGTTCAAGCGTTTCGACATGAGCGCCTTCTCGGGCAACCAGCAGAACGAGCAGTTGGTGGGCACGGCCAGGAGCTTTCAAGGCGCCCATCCGGGAACGCTCACGGAGTTCGTGGAGAAGAACCCGACGGCCGTCCTGTTGTTCGATGAAATCGAAAAGGCCCACATCAAGAGCATTCATCTTTTTCTGCAAATCCTCGACGCCGGCACGCTGGAAGACAAGTACCACGAGCGCAATGTGACATTCCGCGATACAACGATCATATTCACAACCAATGCAGGCCGGAAACTGTACGAGAAGCCCAATGAGTGCGGCGTGCACCGCGCCAACGCGGCGTTTCACCGCAAGACCATTTTGGATGCTCTGGAAAATGAAAAGGACCCGTCTACGGGCGAGCCTTTCTTCCCCACGGCCATCTGTTCCCGCATGGCGACCGGCTTTCCGGTGCTGTTCAACCATCTGCGCGTGAACGAACTGGAGCGTGTCGTGCGGGCCGAACTGGGGCGGGTGACGGGGCTTTTCGAACGGCAGTATTATAAGCGTACGTCTTACGCTGACCTGTTGCCGATGTGTTTGGTTTTGCGCGAGGGGGCGCGTGTGGATGCTCGGACGTTACGCGCCCAGACGGAGGCTTTCTTCAAGACGGAGATCTTCCGTTTCTGCCAGTTGTTTAAAACCGACCGTCTGGAGGATGTTCTTCAGCGGGTCGACGGAATCCGGTTCTCTTTGGATTCCGAACTGGGCTCGCTCGCGCCGGATGTTCGCGCGCTCTTTGAGCCGGAAGGTAACCCCCGCGTTCTGCTGGTGGCGGACGCCGATCTGACCGACCTCTACCGCGAGATGGTCCCGGGTGTCGAGTGGCGCTCGGCAGACACGGCGCAGGCGGCCCTTGACGTTCTTGCCGCAGAGCAGATCGATCTGGTTCTGCTCGACCTTTGGATCGGGCGCGAGCTGGCCGATTCGGCCCTCATGACCATGCGGCATTTCGACCATGTGCCTGCGGCCGCCAAAGGGCTTGATCAGGGGCAGGAGCTGTTGCGCAAGATCCACGCGCGGCTTCCGGCCATGCCGGTCTATCTGCTGTCGCTTATGGAGAACGAAGGAAACGGCGAGGCGGGGTCGGTTGACGAGGAGCTGTTCATGGCCTGTGTCCGGGGCGGCGGCGCGCGCGGCATGATAACCAGCGCTTTCGTGGACGGGATGGTGAGGGGATGGGAAGAGCAGCGGGACCGTTTCGCGGCCGCGCTGACCGAAACCTGCCGACGCCTCTACCGCGAACGGGCCGCCGAGCGTCTCGGTCAGGAGCGCAAGGCGTTGGCCTTCGACACCGTTCCGAAGTTGGACACGGCCAAGCGGGAGGTCGTTATTCGCTTGCGCAACATGAACCTCGCCCGGGCCGTAGCCGCCGCTGACGCAGGCGAAGTCCTCGACGACGTCGAACGCCCCGGCACTCGCTTCGACGAGGTTATCGGCGCGGACACGGCGAAAGATGAGCTGAAGTTCTTCATCGACTACCTCAAAAATCCCAGGCGGTTTGCGGCCCTCGGGCTCAAGCCGCCCAAGGGGGTGTTACTGTACGGGCCGCCGGGAACCGGCAAGACCATGCTGGCCCGCGCCATGGCCGGCGAATCGAACGTGGCGTTCCTGCCCGTTTCCGCCAGTAATTTCGTTACCATGTGGCAAGGCAGCGGCCCGCAGAACGTTCGCGACCTGTTCGCCCGCGCGCGCCGCTATGCCCCGGCGATCGTCTTCATCGACGAGATCGACGCCGTCGGCAAGGTCCGCACGGGCGGCGCCAGCGGCCACGGCGAGGAGATGGCCCTCAACGCGCTGCTGACGGAGATGGACGGTTTCACGGGTGCCGCCCCCGACCGCCCGGTCTTTGTTCTGGCGGCCACGAATTTCAATGTTGAAGCCGATGACCAGCAGGCGCCCGAAAGGTCCGCCCGGACGCTTGATCCGGCGCTGGTGCGGCGTTTCTCACGTTCGATTCTGGTGGATATGCCCGACCGGGACGCCCGCCGCAAGTATTTGGCCATGCGGCTGGCCTCCGCCAAGTCTATCCGTGTGTCCGACGGGACAATTGACCTGCTGGCAGAGAAATCGGCGGGCATGAGCATAGCCAATCTCGAACAGGTTATCGAGACCGCCGGCCGTGAGGCGCTCAAGAAAGGGGGCGAGATCACCGACGATATGCTGGTGGAGGTGCTCGATACCGTTCGCGAAGGCGCAGCCAAAGAGTGGTCTCCGGAGTTTTTGGAGAGCACGGCCCGGCACGAGGCGGGACACACGATCCTGTACTGGCTGTCGGGGTGGTGGTCTCCGGAAGTGTCGATCGTGGCGCGTGCGGACCATGGCGGCGGCATGCGCCGCTCTGAGCAGGAGATGAAGAGGGAGAGCCTGAGCCGTGATGACCTGCTGGCCCGTATCCGGGTGTCTCTCGGCGGCCGCGCCGCCGAGGTACTTTATTACGGCGAGGCCGGGCTCACGACGGGCGCGTCCGGCGACTTGGAACACGCAACGCAAACCGCGCGTCAGATGCTCTGTCGCTACGGCATGGACGAAGCGTTCGGCCTGTTGGCGACCCCCGAGCTGTTCAAGTATGCGGAGGCGGTGAGCAGCCCGGCGTACGAGCGCGTCAATACTGCCGCCGAAGCTATCCTCAAAGAACAGATGGCCCTGACCTTAAAACTGCTGGAAGAGAACCGCGCCCACCTTGACGCGGTCGCCCGGGCGCTTCTGGCCAAGAACCGGCTGTACCGGAAAGAACTTGAGGCCATCCTTCCGCCGATTTCTGGTAAGGCCGTGCAGAGTTGAAGCAAACAACGTTTATTAAGCCGTAGAGACTGCACCGGTGAAGGATACAAACCGTATGAATTGACAAGACGGAGGAGCGATCAATGTCGGACCTGAGCCGACGGAGGAGGAAGTCGCCCTCGCGCTCACCCGCACAGGTCTTCCGATTTGGGCGGAGGAGGATTTTCTGGGGCTGATTGTGACGCTCCAGCACGCCGGTCTCGGCTGGGAGCGGCCGGAGGGTGTCAAACGCGAGTTGGAGAAGATGGCTGTGGAGTGGCAGGGACCGCCGCCGCTGCCGTGGGAGACGGGGACTTAATATTGCGGGCGGTTCCGTGCAGACTTGGAGCGGGATTCGTGTAAAAGGGAAAAGAGAAGGCGCAATGTTGCATACAGCAGGATGAGCTACCTGCAACGGAAGGGATGGCTGCGTACCGGAAATGGCATGATCATGAACCGATCAATGTTTGGCGGAGTAATCGGCGACGCGAGGGAGCGGGCGCGCGGGAGTCTTTCGGTCATAATCGTTTGGCTTTGCATCGGTCTTTTTGTGGGAGTGTCGCTTTTGGACGTCCTGCATATTCTGCGGCGGGAATCGGCAGTGTCATTCTTGGGGCTGTCTTACGCCGGTGTGGTCCGTCAGTTGCGGCTCTTCCAGTTCCTGACCGCGCCGCTCATGCACGGCGGGGTGACGCACCTGCTGTTCAACATGCTGACGCTGTGGATGCTGGGGCCGGAGGTCGAACGGTCGTTGGGCCGGCGTCATTACGCCTGCTTCTCGCTGGTTTGCGCCCTGGCGTCGATGGCCGGATCGCTGCTGGCGAACTGGGGCACGGGCGTTGTCACGGTCGGTTTCTCGGGGGTGATCTTCGGCATCCTGGTGGCGCAGGCGGCGTTCTATCCGGACAGCCGGATCTTGATGTTCTTCTTTTTCCCGATTAAGATGAAATTCGCCGTGGTGATTCTGAGCGCGGTCGAGCTCTACCTGACGGTCGCGCCGGAAGGCGGAACAGTCGCCCATGCCGCGCATCTGTTCGGGACGCTCGCGGGATGGGGCTATTTGCGCGTCTGGCGGCGCTTGCGGAACCGCCAGGCGGCGACCGCAGGAGCGGTGAAGAGGGTTGCGGCGGGCCGCGCGCCCGGGCATCCGTTGCGGCGGCGTCCGGAGATTCCGAAAGAGCTTTGAACGAGAGGAGATGCGACATGACAGCGAAAGTGACCTTGACCGTGGTTGACCGAACTTATGCTTGACTATCAGGCGCACAACAAATGGCCATATTCTTCGGGAATCCATGAATACCTTTCGTAACGACTGCTTAAGGTTTTTGTTATGGGCCGCTTGACAGTAAGCTGAATGTGCGAAGGGTGGAGGGGGGGGTGACTATCAGTGCGAATCGCCCAGAGATACTCTGTTTCCCTTCCCGGCAGGAGTATTATTAGTCTTCAAATTAGGAACAGACTTTACACGTGAGCACCTCCCACCATTTATAAAGAAGCAGGTGCCGATAACATATCGAGGAACGCGACTTCGCGCTGCATTCGGTGAGAAATTGGCCATAGAGGCGCAGCGATGGGTAAACGAGAAACCATGGCTCCGTCCGACTAAAGAGAGAAAGAAGGACGTTGTCCAGAACCTCAAATACATGGGTGATTGGGGGTTCCGTGGATCGAGCAATATAGGAAACAATGTTCACCCGTATCCTGCGACGTTTGTCCATGCAATTCCAGCCGCACTTTTGTCTGGGCTGGGATTGCGAGGGGAACTTGTCGTAGATCCCTTTGGCGGAACGGGCAATACCGCTGTGGAAGCAATACGGTATGGGAGCCAAGCAGTCTCCAGTGATTGCAACACGGTCGCTTGTTTGGTTGCAAAAGCCAAGCTGACGTACCTGGATCCGAAGGCTCGACAATTTTTGAGAGACCTTTCAGAAGATGAATTGAGTTCTTGCCAGCCGAATGATCCGCCAGTCATTGAGAATATCGATAAATGGTTCGCCCCTAAAACGCTTGACGAACTTTGCCGTATCTGGGGATTTGTACAGCAACATGCGGGCGATGATATAGAAGCCGTGCTGAAAGCTGCGTTCTCGGCCAGCCTCCCCGCGTGTACTGGCCGGCGTGGCAAGGAGCATGGCTGGTTCGCTGATAATACTCCTCTTGCAAAGGGTGAGACAAAGCCGCCTTACCAAGATGCGAGGTCAGAGTTTTTGAGGCGCGTTCGTCAGAACATAAATGCCGTTGAAAGGTTGTGTGGCTCAATAGAGAGAGATGGCCGAGATCCTGCGGAGGAACTCAACCGTGCTTCTGTACTTAAACTAGACGCAACGACCGCTCAACCAATAGATTACGGACTTGAACCAAATAGTGTAGCGGGAATCATTACATCACCTCCGTACCTCTGCATGGCGGACTACACCTTAGGCCAAAGATTGTCATATGCTTGGGTTTCGCCTTCAGAATTCAAGGATGATTTCCAACGAGAATTAGGTGCACGTCGCCTACGTACAAATTCTGAGAAGGCACTTGAACAGTACACGAAGGGGTTACAGGGATTTGCCAGCAGGATGGCGGAGCTCGTGCGTCCAGGTGGTTTCTTGGCTGCGGTTCTTGGCGCCCCTACAGCGGCGGATTTCGTTGATGCTGACGTTATGTCAGTTTTCGACAAGGCGCTAGCTGATGCGGGTTTTGAGCCGCTGTGGAGTCATTGGCGTGACATACATTGGCACCGGAACTATGGGTATGCAAAACTCCGGAAAGAGCGTATATCGGTTCACGTCAAACCGTAAGCAGGGGCTATAAATGTAAGGGGATAACAGTGAGTGACCGCGACTGCAGACTTTGTAAGGTTGTTCAGACACCAATTGGTGAACGCGCTATCCATGATACCGTGTTGTTGGAGACGGACGCGTTCGAGTGGATTCCTGGCATTGGGGCCATCGTCGAGGGTTATTCGCTGATTGTCTCGAAACATCATGTTCCTAACACGGGGCACCTCAACGACAGTGCAATTGCGGAACTTGATCGGTTTGCCGGGGAGGTCAAACGCATTCTCAAGGAAGTCTACTCCGTGGGGACGATTGTATTCGAGCACGGCACAGCTGGAAGCAGGCGTAAAGCTGGTTGTTGCATCGAACATCAGCACCTGCACCTTCTCCCATGCGATCTTGCGACCATTCCTGTCCAGTTGAAGCGCATTTTGCCTGTGCCCATTGCGATTGATTCCTTCTTTGAACTGAAACCTTACCAGGCTGAGGGAAAACCGTTTATTTACTATGAGACCACAGAAGGGCAAGGCTTTGTTTTCGATGCGCCAAATGACCTGCCAAGCCAATTCATGCGCCAAGTACTTTCCATTGAATTAGGTTGTGCTACGCAATGGGAGTGGGGACAGAACCCGTTTTCTGACAGAGTGGCTGCTTTTGTTGAAAAAGCGAAACAACACATCTTGAGTAACTCCGGTTTGCGATGATGAGCTTTTGAATATGGTCGGCAAGTTCAGAAGGTCGCGGAAGGATTTGGTGCACGAGAAGGCATTCTTTTCACAGGATTTCTTGTCCACTGCGCAAGACAATGCTGAACAAGCGTATCATGTAGTGGAACGTGTTGAGGCGGTTCTCACGATTCGCGACCAACGACCTGCGACACATGGCGGCTAGCGTTCTGCGGATTGATATGAACACAATACGTGATACCCGTTGTAAACTCTGCCTTGCGGAAGCGAAGTTGTGTAAATCGCACATCATCCCCGAGTTTTGCTTTAAGGAGTTGTACGATGAGAACCATCGGTTCATCGACTTGTACGATGTCAGAAACGAGAAGCATCGTTTAGGGCAAAAAGGGTATAGTGAGCCGCTCCTATGTAGCGATTGTGAAGAGCGATTCGCCCGGTACGAACGGCATTGCCGCCGAGTTTTTTCTGATCCGTTACCGTCACCACGTGTTGGTGCCAAACGCTTTTTTGATCTTCCCAATGTTGATTGGTTCAAATTGCGGTATTTTTTGTTGTCGATCCTTTGGCGGGCGAGTGTGGCGAAATGCACGGTCTTCACCCATGTGAATCTCGGTCATAGACACGGCGAGATTCTTCGCAAGCACTTGCTTGCGGAGACTTTGCCCCCTTTCGACCAGTATGGCTGTTTGGTTCTTGCTCTGCACTACGAAGATGAGCCGATGAAGGACATTATCGTCGAACCAACATACTGTAGAATCGAGGGACACAAGGCCTATCGTTTTGTCGTTGCAGGCTTGGTCTTCTTTTGCGTCGTCTCGAGCCATCCTGTCTCAGAACACTGGCACAAGCTATTGCTCGGATACTCCGATCAAGTCACTGTTTACAGAACAGATCTGCCGGACCTTAGATTCATGAGGGATGTCTGGAATGGGCTGTAAGAGTGGTTCAGTGAGGGACACAATTTGAGCGGTCATTCGCTCATGCCCGTAGTGAAAATATATTAGTGACCAAAGAGATGACAGGCTCGCTTAGTGGAATTGACATGGGGTGCTCGTATTGGTTATGGGGTAGGCACTGATGTCAGTTAGGTGCGCCAGGGAGTACCGTTTGGGCGGGGGCGAGAAGATGATCTGGAGCGACCTCGAGCTTGGACATTACTTCGTCGAGGAAAGGGTCCATGAAGTCGCGGAAGTAATGGCCGAAGGCTGCGCCGGGGATCTTGCCGCGCGGAATGAAGTCGGAGGCTGAATCCAGCGGGATCGGATAGCGGCCGAGCCACTGGATGCAGTGGGTGCAGAAGGCCAGCAACTCGCGGAGCTCGGGGCGGTCGCCCGGCTTGAGCATGCCCACGATCTCGGCCAGCCGTTCCTGGTTGTGCGTGTCGAACGAGGTGCTGCCAAGCTTGGTGATCTCCGCGTCGGTCAGATCACCGCTTCCGTTCATGGTGGTCTTGAAGAGAACGGAAGAAGGATCGTTCATGATAATGGGGGGGAATGGGGGAGAAGCGGAATAGCAGGGTGGCGGGATAGCGAGAGGGGGGGGGGCGAGAGGACGGATGAAGGTATGGAGAGCGGGCAGTCGGCGGGTTCGGCAGGCTCACCGCAGGCAATGCGGCATGCGAACCGACCAAAAAAATTTCAAAAATATCTGAAAACCATGAAACCTTTTTGAGAGTTGTGCCTAATGTGAACAGAAAAGGATGGGGAAAATCGAATATGATTACCAGACAAAGAATTTTCACAGAAGTTTTTGCCATTATAGGCATATGGCATGTGAGTTCAGCAGATGTAGTTCATCGTGATCTTTACAGCGACACTTGGGTCGGAACAGACGGAGCGGGCCGGGCGTTGGTATGTTCGGCGGATTGCGGAACGCCTAGAACAAACAGAACAGTGGGAATTTTTTATTGGGTAAATCACGAGGATGGTTTACCAGGCCCGTTTGATAACACGAAGCTAATTGCAGGAGCCGAATGCGGAGATGTGAAATGGCCACCAAAAATGGACCAGTCCCGAACCCATGTGTGTTACCACCATTGGGGGGAGCCGGAATTTGGATATTATTCAGGAACTGATCCGTTTGTTATATGTAAACACGCGTCAATGCTTGCTGACGCTGGAGTAGATGTTGTCTTCATTGACACAACTAATCGTCCTCATACGTGGCGGGCTTATTATGAGGCCCTATGTAAGGGCTTTTCGCGTTTGCGTAAGTTAGGTGAGAGAACCCCAGCCATTGCGTTTTGCTGTCCTTTTGACAACCCGTATCCGGTGTTGGACACATTGTGGAGGGATTTCTACACTCCAGGTACATGGAATGACCTGTGGTTCAAATGGGATGGAAAACCGCTTATTCTTGCGAACGTTGACCATGTGACAAACTCGGTGCAAAGGGATTTCTTTACTTGGCGACGACTGATGCCTGATTATTGGAAAGGCCCGTCAGCTCCTAATCAGTGGGGGTGGCTTGAGGTATATCCACAGCATGTGTTCCGAAATACGAAAGGTGAATCCGAGCAGATGACAGTCGGAGTTGCTGTAAACGCGATAGCTGGGTGCCCCGGCCCCGCACCTATGTCTGATCGACGTGGTGCGATGGGCAGATCGTGGTGTTTTGGTTCACCGTGAACTGGACAAGCGCCCTGTGTTGTTAAGAGACCCGG
>CAZOIS010000131.1:0-11748 GCA_964579865.1 uncultured Lentisphaeraceae bacterium
CGGTCAAGGGCATGGGGCCGGTCAAGGTGCAGCGGTTCGGGCGGATGATCCTGGATCTTCTGGAAAACCGCGAGGCGTGAATTTCGCCCCCCTAGGGCAATAATCTGGTTGAATACGCGTTTAGTCCGGTGCATACTATTCACATGAACGGTTCATGTATGCGGCGTTTCAGACCGCATAAAAATGGACCGTGTTTTGTTTTTCTGCGAAAGGAGTTCCCGTTATGAAAACACTGATCGTCGGTTTGTTTCTGAGCGTGGTGGCGAGCGCCGGTTGGTCGCAACAGTCTTCGGTCCAAGCGGTTCCTGCCGCCCATCCCTACACGCCATTTATGCTGAGTATCGCCGACCCGATTCAGGTGCCGACGCATGATTTCGACGTGGGCGGGCTGAGGATCCCGATCATCTACGGCCAGAGCCACGACTTCGACGGGCTGGATGTCGGTCTGGTGGGGCGCGCCACCGGTCACGGCAACGGCCTCCAGACGTGCGCCGTGAATATCGTGGATGGCGACGGGATGGGGCTGCAGGCCAACTGGCTGGCCGGCTATGTGGCGGGCGAATACCTCGGCTTCCAGGCCGGCACGGTCAACTACGCCGAGAAGGCGCAGGCGCTGCAGATCGGGTTCTACAACGGTGCGGGTTTCATCAAGGGCTGCCAGATCGGCGTGATCAACATCGCGCGGGAGATGATCGGCGTGCAGATCGGCGTCGTCAATGTGATCCAGAACAAGGACGTGCCGTTTATTCCGATCATTAATTGTTATTTCTGAGGAGGTGCGCAATGAAACAGAGTGTCTTTTTTGAGGGTGGCCGTCTGGCCGTGATGCTGGCGGCGGCGTTGACCCTGGGCCTGCGGGCCCAAGTCGTGACGGAAGCGGAGAAGCTGGACCCCAACGCTTCTGCCGAGCTGCAGGCCTTCAAGGCCAAAGTGCAGGCCGCGAATCCCGGCATGGACGTCGTGTCGGTCGAGGCGGATGTGGTGAAGCGCGCGGTGCTGGCGCCGCGGCCGCAGCCGCAGAATCCCAAGATCGCGATCTTCGTGAAGAACCAGACCCGCGTGGTCGGCATGGACGACGAGGTGGACGGCGTTCGCGACCGCATCTCGGCGGAGCTGGCTGGCGCCGGTCTGATCGTGCTGGATAAAACGGAGGTCGCGGACAGCTTCAACCGCTTCAAGGTCACGACCGCCGAGGAGCGGGCCGGTCTGGTCGACGGTATTTTCACCGGCGGTTCGACGGTGCGCGTGGCGCAGATGCTGGGCTGCGATTACATCATGCTGGTTTCCATCATCGATGCGAGCAGCACCGGCCGCATGGCGGGCGACAAGCCGGTTACGGTCTTTACGCTGCGCATGACCACCAAAGTCAACGAGGCCGCCCAAGGCTCGTCGGTCTACGGCGCGAATTGGTCCAACAAGCTGCCGGTTCCCGGCCAGTACACGAGCGGGACCGACGGCATGAACTATTACAACGACCTGATCGACCAGTGGTCGAAGGCGACGGGCGAGGAGATCGCCGCGAAAATGCCGACGTGGCGCCGCGCCGCGCCGGCTGACGCGCCGCTGGCCGAGTTCAGCGTTTCCACCACGATCGATGAGCTGATCAAGGGCCTGGAGTCCGGGGTGCGCGCGCCGAACGAGATGCTCGACGAGATGCGCCGGCTGGTCGGCGGCGTGACCGTGGAGCTCGACGGCGCGACCGTGGGCTCCTCGCCGGGCACGTTCAAGGCGGCGCCGGGCCTGCATCAGCTGCGCATCACCCGGCAGTGGATGCAGCCGTGGCAGCAGACGGTCAACATCCAGCCGGGCGCGACGTTCCGCGTGGCGCTGGAGCTGTCGGACGCCGGGGCGCAGAAGTACCAGTCGCTCGAAAGATTCCGCGCCGCCGTGGCGCTCGGTTATGCCGAGGCGGTCTACCGCAAGGGCATCAAGATCAACTTTGATACGGCGGCTTGGCAAAGCGTCGGCGACTTCCATGGAAGCGACATCAAGGTGCAACAGAACACGGTGCGCTGACCGGCGGCGCCGCGTGTGCGAAGAGGCCCTGTTTCCCTGATGGGAGGTAGACCTTCATGATGGGTGTCAAAGAGTGTGGTGCGGCCCTGCGGGCACTCGGCTTCGGCCTGTGCGTGCTCGCGGGTGCCGGATGTGTCTCGACGAACGTCAAGGTGGATCAGGCTTTGGGCAGCCTGCGGGCGGGCGACGATCTCCAGGCGCTGAAATGGTCCGAGAAGCTCAAGCACAGCATCTACAGCCAGGAGCTCGGTTACATCGAGACCGGCCGCGTGCGGATGCTGTCGGGCGACTTTTTGGGCAGCTCGACCAACTTTTCAGCCGTGATCGACACGGTGATCGAGAAGACCGAGTCCGGGCCGGTGATCAAAGTCGGCGACGTGGGTGCCAACGTGCTGGCCGGGACGCTGACGGACGACCGGACGCGGGGCTACCGCGTGCCGGCCTATGAGTTCATCCAGGCCTTGCAGTACCAGATGCTCAACCACCTCTTTCTGGGGAAGCCGGACGCCGCGATGGTCGAGGCGCGCCGGGCGGTTTTCGCGCAGGACCAGCTGGCCGAGAAATACGGCAAGGACGTGCAGGACGCGCGGACGAAGGCGGAGGGCTCGCACGCCGCCGTGCTCGGCAAGGTCGACGCCCAGATGGAAAACATGGCCCCGGTCATCGAGATGACCCGCAGCTCGTTTGAGAACGGGCTGGCCTGGTATCTCTGCGGCGTGCTGTTCGAGCAGGACAACGACCGCGCGAACGCCTCGCTCGCGTATCGCAAGGCCTGGGAGCTGACGCCGGGAAACCCGTACGTGCAGAAAGATTTCCTGCGCCTGCTCCGCACGCAGGATGCGGAGGCGTTCAAGGGCCTCGCGCGGCAGGCCAACGTCAATCCCGATTCGCTGGCAAAGCCGGCGACCGAGATCATCCTGATCGCCGAAGAGGGCTTCGTGCCGCAGCGCCAGTCGGTCAAGATCCCCCTGCCGATCCCGGGCGTGAACACGCTGACGTCGGTCGACTTCCCGCTTTATCGCGATCCCGGCTATTCGCCGATGGCGCTCGAGATCCGCGAGAACGACCAGCCCCTCGGCCTGAGCGCGCAGGCGCTCTCGGTACAGTCGCTGGCCTATCGCGACCTCAAGGAGAAGATCCCGGGCATCGCGGTCCGCAACGTGACGCGCGTCGCGACGCGCGTCGCCGCGCAGGCCGTGGCCAACCAGGGCGGGGATGCGCTGAAGTACAGCGTGCTGGCGTTCAATGCGGTCTCGACGGTCATCAACCGGGCCGACACGCGCGCCTGGTACACGCTGCCGATGGTGGCGCACCTGTATCGCGGCGCGATTGCCCCCGGCGAACATACGCTGGAGCTGCGCAACCAGGCGAACGGCTTCGTCACGCGTTTTCCGGTCAGCGTGGCGCAGGGCGAGACGCGCATCGTGTGGGTCGCCGATCTCGGCGGCAACGCGCGCGTCGCCACGGCGTCCTTGAACGGCAAGGGCGCGCCGACCACGTTTCAGGTCTGCGGCAGCTTGCTGGCCGGATATCCGGCCGTGACCCTGCCGGGCGGACCGCGGACGTTGCAGGGTGTGAATGCGCGATAGGGCGCTGACAAAGAAAGGAAAGGATAAAATGAAACGGATCAATTCACTATTTGGAGCGGCCGTTCTGACGGCTGCGTTGGCCGCGCTGACCGGTTGCGTTGAAACGGCGGGCACGACGGTCATCACGGATCACACGACGGGCGGCACGGATGTCCTTGAGGACAGCACGCGCCTGAAAGACCAGCTCCAGGTGCTGAAGGTCAATTACGATGAGGTGAACGGGCTGAAACGGGTGCACATCACCGTGATGTCCACCAAGCACCGCCGCCTGCGGCTGAACTACCGCATCGCGTGGTTCGACGCGAACGGCATGGAGCTCGATCCGAGCGCCAAGACCTACCGCACGCTGCTCGTGGAGGGCCGCGATACGGTGACCGTCACCGGCGTGGCCAATTCGGCGGCGGGCGTCACGTCGAAACTGCGCGTGCGCGACCTGGAAGCGGCGGATTAACAACGGACAAGAAAGCGAGGAACGGATATGAACTACGGATATTTTGCAATGATGGGTGTGGCCGCTGCGGCCATGTTGATGACGGGGTGCGCGACGCCCCCCAAAGTGCGCGAGGTGGAGCTGGACCGCGCGCCGATCACCTCTAAGCTGGAGCCGCAGGACGTGCGGCGCACGGTGGAGAAGATGGCGGAGTCGTTGCTGAGCGCGCCGGGCGTGCGCGAAGCGGTCGGCGGCAGCCGTCCGGTGCTGGACGTCGAGCCGCTGAAGAACCGCTCCACGCAGCACGTCGACATGGTGAGCATCACCGATTCGCTGCGCATGCAGCTGCTGCGCTCGGGGATGTTCCGGTTTGTCGACAAGTCGACCTCGGGCACGGACATCGAGTTCATGGACGCGCAGGCCAATCTCGGGCTGACCGACCAGAAGAAGGCGATCAAGCCGGGCCAGCAGAGCGCGGCGCAGATGTACCTGACCGGCGCGTTGAGCGAGATCAAGACGCAGGTGGGCCGGACGGTCGACCAGTACTACAAGTTCTCGATGACCCTCAAGGACTTGCGCACGGGCGAACTCGTCTGGGCCGACGAGCAGGAGATCCGCAAGGAGAGCGTCAGGCCTCCGCTGGGCTTCTGATCCTCCGCGCAGAACAGGGGTTCCGCACAGCTCCGCCGCGAGGCGGAGCTGTTTTTTTTGACGCTTGACGGGCTCTGGCCATCGGGGTAACGTGATGGACAAAAGAATTGTGATATGGGGGGAGAGGGGATGAGAAAAACGGTGTTTTCTGCGTTATTGCTGTCGTGCGTCGGTGCGGTTGTTCAGGCCCAGTCCTTCTTGACGTACAACGGCGCGACGAAAGGCGACTGGTTCGCCGAAAACGTCTGGCTCAATGAGTCGGGTGCGGCGGTCAGCTGGCAGGACGGGGCGGTCGCCATCATCACCAACAAGGAGGTGACCCTTACGGCCGACGCGGTGGCCTACGGTCTCAACCCGCATATGACCGGCCGGTACTGCGTGTACGGGACCGGCAAGCTGACCCTCGGCGCGGGCGGCGTGTATAAGACGGGGGCCGGCGAATTCAACATCCAGTGTAAGGGCGGCCTGCATTTGTCGGCTTCGCAGGCGTGGACGGCGCCCTCCGGCGGGCTGGTTTGTCTCGACGGAATGCTGCCCTTCACGGCGGCGGACGGCGTGACGCTGACCGGCAACGGCAGCACGGTGGTCCGTCTGAACGCCGCCGGCGCATTCACAACGAACAACACGGTTTATATCCAGTCGCCCGCGACACTCTCGCCTTCCGTCGGCAATCGCCTCGGCGCGCCGAAGGTGATCCTTGACGGCAGCGGTTCCCGTATGGGGCTCGGCAGCGTCAATGAAGTATATTACATCAATGATACATGGCTGTGCAGCCGGCTGATCCTGCGCAACGGCGCGTCGTTCGACGCGCCGGGACGCACGTTCGACATTCCCGCGCTGGAGGTGGAGACGCCGACGAACGCGGCGGTTTCGTCAGTGACCGGCGCGGCCGCCCTGTCCCTTGCCCGCGCAGAAACTGAGCTGCGCGTGGCGTCGGGCGCGACGCTGCAGATGACCGTTCCGCTGGCGAACGCTGCGGGCGTCGCCGCGGCGCTGCGCAAAACCGGCACGGGCTTGCTCATCCTGAACGCCGCCAACACGTTTTCGGGCGGCGTCGCGGCCGATGACGGCTGGGTGCGCCTGACACAGGCGACGGGCGCGGGCCCGGGCGCGATCGCCTTGGCGGCCTCGTCCGTGCTGGAGCTCTCGGCGGCCGGTCTCGTGGCGAACCACATTTCAGGCGCGGGACGGGTGGTCAAGTCAGGCGGCGGATCGGTCACGCTGACCGGCGCCAACGCCTATGCGGGCGGCACCTCGCTCTCGGGCGGCGTGACGCGCGTGAGCGCGCCGTCCGTGCTCGGCCCTGGCGCGGTGGACATCCGCGCCGGGGCGAGCCTGGTGCTGACGGCGACGCAGGCGGTGGCGGCGGCAGACCGGGCGCGGTTGACGGGCAGCGGCAACGTCCTGGCCGGCACGGGCGCTGAGATTGTCTGGGGCGCGGACTATGCCGTGGCAGGCGGGCTCGCGCTGGATGCGGAGCTGGGCGGCACGATGGAGGTCGGTCAGCTCACCGGCGCGGGATTCACGAAAACGAATGCCGGCAAGCTGCGCATCGCGGGCACGACCGGTTACAGTGGCGAGATTGTGGTGAACGCAGGTGTGCTGGAGATCGGCAGCACCGCGAACCTCGCGGACGGCGTGACGGTGCGGACCGAAGGGAGCGGCGTCGTGCAGCTCGACGCGCTCGCCGGGCAGGATCTCGGCAGAATCACGGGCTCCCGCGCGGTCGCTTTCAAGGACGGCGCGACCGTCGCAATCTGCACGGACACGTTGTCCGTGACGCCGGCGACGGTCACCAACGAGACGTGGTCGATCGTGCCGCTGACCGGTTCTGCGGATTTGGTCAAGACCGGGCCGGGGACGCTGGTCGTCTCAAACGCGGCCGCGTTCACCGGCCGCGTTCGGATGCTGCAGGGGCTGTTGCGGTCGGTCGGCGCCATCGGCAACAATTCGGTGACGGTGTCCAACGGGATTTTCTCGGCCTTCGGCCCGGGGACCGTGTTGCAGAACACGTTCACTGTGGCGGGCGGGACGTTGTTGGCCGACAACGGCGGAAGCCTCGGGACGGGAACGATCGCGTTGCTGTCGGCCGGCACGCTGGCGGCCACCAACGCCGGCACGCTGGGATCGGGTTCGCTGGCGCTCAGCGCGGGAACGCTGCGCATGGATGCGGGCGGGACAGCGGGCACGCGGGCGATCACCGTGTCCGGCAGCGGCTTGATTCAGGTTTACGACGGCGCGGGATTCGACAACGCCACACTGACGCTCGGCGGCGGCACGCTCGACTTCCGTGCGACCACGACGATGAACAAGGAGGTGACGTTGACGGCCAACGCGACCTGTAGCGCGACAACGCCGGCTGGCGCGGCTGCGCCGACGGTTGCGACGTTGGCTGGCGCGTTCAATGCGCCCGGCGGCAAGAAGCTGAGCGTGTCCGGCAACGGACGGTTGCAGCTGGCGGGCGGCGGTACGTTTAGTGGGGACGGGGAAGTTTTTGTGGTCGGCGGCGGCGACCTGACGGTCGTCTCGAACAAGGTGACGGTCACCGGATATGCGGGCCTCGAAGCCGGCGGCAAGCGCTTCGCGGTCGCGGACGGCGGCACGTTCGAGATGGCGGGCTCCGGCAAGCGGTTACATGCCGGACACGGCAACGGCACCGCGCTGTTCGAAGTGCTGACCGGCGGCGTCTTCAACGCCAGATCGGGCAACGATGTCTGCATCGGGCTGAACGGCGGATCCTGCACGTTCCGGCTGAACGGCGGGGAAGCAGCTGTGGCAAACGGCGGCGTCTTCGTGATGGGAGAGGCTTCCGCGGCCAGCACGGGCGCGGTCGAATTGGTCGCGGGGACACTGAAAACCAGCCGTCAGCTCAAGACGGGCACCGGCACCGGCACCGTCGTTTTCAAAGGCGGCATGCTGCAATCGGACGGCGTGAACAGCTACGATCCGTGGATCGCGACGAATATTCCTGTGACGGTCGACGTTGCGGGCGGTACGGTCGATACGCTCGGGCGCGATATGAAGCTGGGCTCGTCTGCGCTGGCCGGTCCGGGGGCGTTGTCGGTGTGCGGCGGCGGCTCGGTGCTGTTTTCGGCCGGCTCGGCCAACTGGTCAGGCGGCGTGACCCTGGACCAGGTTTCGGTCGCGGCCGCGGGGACCAATGCGCTGGGCACGGGCCGCGTGACGCTCGGGACCAACACCCTGCGCATCGTCGCGAACGCGCTTTTGTCCAACACGGTCGTCGCGCCGGCCGAAGGCGGAGCCGTGGCGGTCGCCGACGGGACGACCGGCGTGGTGGCCGGGTTGTCGGGCGGCCGGCTTCTGAAGCAGGGCGGCGGAGAGCTCGTGGCCGATGATGTGGCGGCGGGGACGGATCTCGCCATCCAAGGTGGCACGGTGAAGGCGATGCCGGTCGCAGAGATCATCAAGTCGCCGGCGGGTACGCCGGTGATCTGGATGGATGCGGCGGCGGCTGCGTCGCTGGTGACGGTCACGTCGAACGATGTCGGCCGCTGGTACGACTGCCGCACGCCCGGCAATACGGCGGGGTTCTTCGCCACGAACCTGTATAACCGGCCGATGCTGGTCACCAACGCGCTCAACGGCTTGCCGGTGCTCGATTTCGGCAAACTGGGACAGAGCGGGCAGGCGAACGAGAACCGCATGATGGTGTTTAAGAATTATCAGACCAACATCCGTTCGGTCTTCTGGGTGATCGGCAGCCGCAACGGCGGAGGTTTCCTGTTGGGCGACAGTCAGGTGAACGGCTCGGCGCGCCACTTCCACCGCAACAGCGGCAGCGGCCTTTTCGGCGGCGTGCCGGGCGATCCGCTGTGGGGCGGTGTCGGGCATGAAAAGGGCATCGTGCGGGCCGGCGAGACTTGGACGAACGGGGTACCGGTGAACGGCGCGGCGACGGGGCTCAGCGGCGGCTACGATCTCGTTTCGTGGCGGCTTTCCGAGGCGGACGATGCGGCGGACAACACGCCGGGGGCGGTCTGGTTCGCGTCCTGCTACGCGCCGACCGACGGTCGGCTGAACGGCGGTCAGGAGTTGGCCGAGGTGTTGATTTATACCAACCGGCTGAGCGAGGCCGCCCGCCAAGCCACGGAGCGTTATCTGTTCCGCAAGTGGTTCCCGGTGCGCGCGCCGGCGGGGCTGGCTCTCGGCAGGGTCTCGCTGGACGGCGCGGGCACGGGCTTCATCAACGCATATCCGGGGCCTGTGCGCGTGGCGGAAATGGTGATCAATGCGGCGGATGTCTTTGTGGAGGGGGCCGCCGGCGGCACGTCGGTGGACCTGCTGACGGTCGCCTCCGGCGGCGTGTTGGACGCGGCGCGCCTTGCGGCGCTGGCGGTGGGCGACTTGGATATGCGGGAACAGTCGGTGCTGGCGGTGGCCTTCGACGCGGCTGGCGCGGCTCCGGTTCTGAACGTGTCGGGCGACCTGACCCTGCCGGCGGAGGCGCGGTACACGGTGTCGCTCACGGCGGGGGTGGCGCCGCCGTCCAGCGCGCTTCTGATCGCGGTGGACGGAACCGTTCTGACGCCTGCGGGCGCGACGGCTTGGGCCCATGCGGGGCAGGTGTCGCGCGCCTCTCGGGTGATCGTGGACGCCGCGGCTCGGACGGTCTGGCTCAACACGCCGCGCGGCACGCTGCTGAGCGTCCGGTAGAGGGGCGTGTCCGCTTTACGCTGCCGTTCGGAAAGGTTATAATTGTAGCTTAACCACCGGAGGGGAAGACCTATGATACCGGATTTACAGGCGAGTGTGATGTGCGACGACGTGCGGCAGGAGCGGAACGGCAAGTTCATGCTGATCGGCATTTTCGACGGGTTGGTGCAAGCCGTGAATCAGCCGGTGTGCCCGCGCATCTGCTTGATGAACCGCTGGTGCGCGGGCGAGGGGGAGTTCACGCAGAAATCGCGCATCGTGGCGCCGGACGGCGTGACGGTGGTGGGCGAGGGCCAGCCTGTGCCGATCAAACTTTCGAACGACCAGCAGATCGCGACGACCGTCGAGGTCTTCATCAATCTGGCATTTCGTCAGGAGGGTACTCACTGGGTGGAAATCCTGCTGGATCATCAGCTGCGCATGCGGTATCCGTTGCATGTCCGCAAGGTGCAGCCCCAGCCGCCGCCCGCGCCGAAAGCTGCAGGCCATCCGGACGCGCCGCCGCCTGCGTGAGCGACATCGGGTGGGCCCCTGACATGAGCGTGCACGCCTTCTCCCAGGGCTGTGTCCCCAGATTCTTGATAAGGATCGAGAGCTGGAATCGCTTGGCCGCGTTTTCCGGAGTGGAGGCGGCGTCGAGTTTTCCCTGTTCGCGGCGCAGGCGCAAGATCCAGAGTCGCGTGATCATATCCTGGATCAGCTCTTCTTTGGTCATCTCGCGTGCGCTCAGCATTTTCTGCTTGTTCGCGAGCAGGGAGCCCAAGAGGGGCTGCCACGCGGGCTCTGTGGTCTTGCAGAGCGCGGCGAGGCCGTCGCCGCCGCTCAGCCGCCGGGTCACCAGGGCGTCGACGACCGAACGGGTGAAGGGGTGCTCGAGGAAGTCGAGCGGCAGATAGCGTTCCACCAGTTCCAGCAGGGCCTCGTCGTGTTCGTGCTCGATCAGCGATTCGCAGAGCAGGTATTCGGTGCGCGAGGGCGGCTCGGGGGCCGGCGGCTCGTCCAGGGAGCCGATCTCGAAATCGCCGGACGGCCCGTCCGGCTCCCAGTCGCCTTCGGCCGGCGGCGGAGTCTCGCGGTCCGGTGCGGGAGCGGATGCGGTTTTGTACGACTCGGCATGGGCGGCCCGCTGCCGGAGGCTCTCGCGGTGTTTTTCCAGATCGTCTTCCATCGCGGTGTAGGGCAGGTGCAGCAGCGCCGCCGCCTCCTGCAGCAGATGCGTCCGCAGCACCGCGCCCGGGCAGGCGGCGAGCATGTCGAGCACGCCGCGCGTGACGCGGTTCACCGCGTCGATGGAATCGGGCTGCGACTCGGCCCGGAGCAGGGTGTCCACCTGGAAGGCGGTGATCGACTGCGCGTTCTCGAGCAGGCCGCGGAACACGTCGGGGCCCTTGTCGCGCAGGAGCGAGTCGGGGTCGTCGCCGGCGGGCAGCACCGCTACGCGCACGGGCACTTCCTCCTCGAGGAAGAGCGCGCCGGTGCGCAGGGCGGCTTTGCGGCCCGCGGCGTCACCGTCGAAGACCAGCACCACGCTGTCGGCGTGCCGCTTAAGCAGGCTGACGTGCTCCTTGGTGAAGGCCGTTCCCTGGGAGGCGACCGCAGTTTCGAATCCGGAAGCGTGGCAGCGGATCACGTCGATCTGGCCTTCGCAGACGATGGCTTCGCGGCGCGGATGCTTGACGATCTTGGCGGCGGCCTTGTCGAGCGCATAGAGGACGCGGCTTTTGGTGAAGATCTCGGTCTCGGGGCTGTTGACGTATTTGGCGGGGTGCGACTTGACGTCGAGGATGCGTGCGCTGAAGGCCACGACGCGGCCCTGGCGGTCGCAGATCGGGAACATCAGGCGGCCGCGGAAGCGGTCGTAATAGTCGCCGGGCCGGTCGGGCCGGTTGGGCGGCGACAGAATCCCGGCGGTGACAAGCTGCTCGGGCGTGTAGTCGTGCGTCTTGGCCCACTGCAGGATCACGTCGCGCGGGCGCGTCGGCGCATAGCCGATGCCGAACCGCTCGGCGACCTCATCGGAGAGCTTGCGGGCGGTCAGGTACTGGCGGGCCGGCTCGGCCTCGCGGATCTGTTTGAGGCAGCGCTGGTAAAAGGCGGCGAGCTCGGCGTGGATGGCGTAAAGCAGGTTGCGGCCCTGCGCGTTGTAGTCCACATCCTCCTTGATGACCACGCCCACGCGGTCGGCGAGCGTGCGCACGGCGTCCATGAAGGTGAGCCCGTCCTGCTTCATCAGGAAGGTGAAGATGTCGCCGCTTTCGCCGCACCCGAAGCAGTGGTAGAACTGCTTGACCGGATTGACGTGGAACGAGGGGGTCTTCTCGTGGTGGAAAGGACAGCAGCCTTTGAAGGTGGCGCCGGACTTCTTGAGCGTCATGCGTGCGCCGATGA
>CAZOIS010000132.1:0-11708 GCA_964579865.1 uncultured Lentisphaeraceae bacterium
GCAACTCAATAAACTCGCAGCCTAAAAACGTTCATTTGATCTTGCAAGTCGCCAAAAAACCTGGTCACCGCTGATCGCCGAAGAGAATGCACACGACAGACCGTCACCCGTTTAGCTATACTCATGCGAACACGTTAAAGGGAGTATCCCATGTTTTTCATTCGACCGCTCATGACCGTTTTGGCCGCAATCGCCGTCACAGCCTGTCGTGCGGATCAAACGCTCGAATCGCCCGACCATAATCTCTGCGTAACGTTCTCCCTTTCCGAAACGGGAACGGTCATCTACCGTTTGGGTTACAAGGGTAAACCGGTCATTCTGAAATCTGCGCTCGGTTTCTCGGCAACCGGGAAAGCTCCGCTCACATCCGGCAACACGCTTGTGAGCGAAGTACGCGGCGCCGTCAACCAGACGTGGCGTCCGCCCTTCGGCGAGCGCGCCCAAGTGACGGACGAATACACGTCGCTCGTTCTCTCGTTCGCGAACCGGAGCGCGGAACTGAACTTTAACCTTGAATGCCGAGCTTACAAGGGCGGCTTTGCCTTCCGGTACGTTTTTCCGAAACAAGCGACGCCCCAACTGGAGATCGCCAAAGAAAACACCGAATTCGTGTTCACCGGCGACCACCGCGCATGGCCAGTCTATTCAGCCCAAGGCGAGTATAAACCCGCGACGGTCGACACGGTTAAAGAAGGCGCCGAACGCCCGCTCACGGTCGAGCTGACGGACGGTCCGGTTGTCGCGATCGGCGAAGCGGGACTTTTCAGTTTCGCCCGCATGAAGCTCGCTCCGCTTGCAGGGCAGCCCCATGCGCTGACGGTGCGTCTCGACGGGCCGGCGGCTCTGCCCATCCCGGGCGCGACACCGTGGCGGTACGTCATGGTGGCCGACAACGCGTGCCGACTGCTCGAGCAGAACGATCTGCTTTTGAACCTGAACGAGCCGTCCAAGATCGCCGACACGGCATGGCTCCGTCCCGGCAAGGTGATCCGCGAGACCTCGCTGACCACCCGAGGCGGAAAAGCCTGCGTCGACTTCGCCACAAAAATGAATCTTCAATATGTGGAGTTCGATGCCGGCTGGTACGGCAACGAATACGATGACGCGTCCGACGCCCGCGCAGTCAACCTCGATCCTAAACGATCGAAGGGCCCGCTCGACCTGCACGAGGTCATCCGGTACGGCAAAGAGCACGGCGTGAACATCATCGTCTACGTCAACCGCCGCGAACTGGAACATCGCCTCGACGAACTGCTTCCGCTCTACAAAGCGTGGGGCATCGCCGGCATGAAGTACGGGTTCGTCAATGTGGGCAGCCAGAGGTGGACCACATGGCTGCACGAAGCCATCCGCAAGGCGGGCGAAGCCGACATGATGATCGACATCCACGACGAATACCGCCTCACCGGCAACCAGCGCACCTGGCCCAACGTGATGACCGTCGAAGGCATCCGCGGCAACGAGGAAATGCCCGCCGCACCGCACAACTGCGCACTCCCTTTCACGCGCTACCTCTGCGGTCCCGGCGACTACACGCCGTGCTGGTACAACAACCGCGTCAAAAATACGCGGGCTCATCAGCTGGCGCTCGGCGTGGTCACCTACAGCCCGTGGCAATTCCTTTTCTGGTACGACAATCCAGGCCTGTATAAAGCAGAGCCAGAACTCGATTTCTGGCGCCAGATGCCCACGGTGTGGGACGACACCCGTGTCCTGAACGGCAAGATCGGCGCTTATGCCACGGTCGCCCGGCGCACCGGCGACGCCTGGTTCGTCGGCACGATCAACGCGCTGGAACGCCGCGCGCTGACGATCCCGCTCACCTTCCTGACGCCCGGAAAAGCCTATACGGCCCAGATCTACTGTGACGGCGCGCCGGACGGCGCCGACCGCACCCGGGTGGTTTGCTCCACACGCGAAGTGACGGCCGCCGACGCGATCGTCGCCGACCTCGCCGAGAACGGCGGCCACGCCATCCGACTTGTGCCCATTCAATGATCTCTGCCGTTTCAACAAACATGCGCTTCCAATGAAAGGACAAAACATGAAACTCACGCTGACAGCCCTGTTCACCCTCGCCCTCGCATTTTGCGCCGTTGCCGAGGAGGGCTGGACACCCCTTTTCAACGGCAAGAGCCTCGACGGCTGGACGCCAAAAATCAAGGGCTACCCGGCCGGTGAAAACTTCGCCAACACCTTCCGCGTCGAGGATGGGCTCATCAAAGTGCGATATGACGGCTACGGCGGCGCGTTCAAAAATCGGTTCGGGCACCTCTTCTATAAGACGCCTTTCACCAATTACATCCTCCGCGTCGAATACCGGTTCGTGGGCGAGCAATTGCCCGACGGCGCGGGCTGGGCCAAGCGCAACAGCGGGGCGATGATCCACGGACAAACGCCCGACTCCATGCGTAAAGACCAGGACTTTCCGGTCTCGATCGAGGTCCAGTTCCTCGGCGGGTTAGGGTCCGGCAACCGCACCACCGCCAACCTTTGCACGCCCGGCACGAACGTCGAGCGGGACGGACAACTCTACACCCCGCACACGCTCAACTCGAAATCCAAAACGTACCACGGCGACCAGTGGGTCACCGTCGAGATCGAAGCGCGAGGCCCTCGCACAATCATCCACCGCATCGACGGCGAAACCGTCCTCGCCTATGACAAGCCGCAGTACGACCCGAAGGACGGCGACGCCAAGAAGCTCATCGAGGCGAACGGCGGCGAGCTGCTGATCGGAGGAGGAACGATTTCGCTCCAGTCGGAAAGCAACCCGGTCGACTTCCGGAAGATCGAGATCAAAGTGCTGAATCCGTAGCCGTCTCAGGCAGTTCCCCGGCGCACCTTTTTTCCATCTCCTGTAACGACACCTCCCTTCCGTGTGTACAATCCGATGTCAAGCGTGACAGGCCCAGTCCTTCCGCACCACTGAATGCCCGTTATCCAAACAAGGAGCACACCATGTTGAAACGTATCCTCGCCACAGCCGGCGCACTCGTCTGCACACACCTCTTCCCCGCGCATGCTGCGGAGCTGAAAGACTTCCCCGCGCAAACCCACTGGGTTCTGACGGTGGACGTCAAGGCAGCCCACGCCTCGCCGTTGATGAATTTCATTGCCGACAAAATAAACGCGGGAAAACGACAGGAGGCGGACCGGAAGCTCGCGGCCGTCAAAGCCATGTTCGGCGTTGACCTGCTCAACGACATCGACCACCTCGTGATCGCCGGAAACGGCGACGCGGAAAAAGGCGGCATCGCTTACGTCTATGGCCGTTTCGACGCGCAACGTTTGACCACCATTCTGGCCGGAACCAAGAATTACACGTCCACCGACCACGACGGCATCGCCGTGCAATGCTGGCTGGACGACAAAGACAACAAGCAAAAATGCCTGGCCTTCGCTAAACCCGGTCTCGCCATGCTCTCCAACACGCCGACCGCGATCACCGACGCGCTCGACGTTCTCTCCGGCAAGAAAGCCGGACTCAACGCGAATTCGCCGCTGAAGGGAGCCTTCGCCCGCAACGGCCAAGACCTCCTGACGCTCCATGCCTTTGCCCTTTCCTCGATCGTGGGGACCGCGCCCAAAGCCGAAGCCCTTAAGCAGGCCGACGCCCTCAGCCTGAGCATCGGCACACCGGGTGCCGAATCGCTGGGTGCCACGCTGTCGGTCACCGCCACGACCGAGGCAACCGCCCTGCAAATCCAGCAGGCCCTCCAAGGCATCCAGGCGATCGCGATGCTGCGCGCCGCCGAAGCGCCCGAGTCCGCAACGGTTGCCGCCCAAGCGAAAATCACGTGCAAAGGCCGCACCGTCGACGTCACCCTGACCTTGCCGCGAAGCATGATCGAAAGTGCCCTGCGGGCACGCGAGGAGCGTGACGCCGCCCAAAAAGCCGCAGCAGCAGCGCCCGCCGCCGCCCAAGTGAACTAAATTCCCCGTTACGCCCCGTGGCCTTTACAGGAGAGAATGATGCCCCGCTGCGTCAAGCGATGCGGATTGTGGCAGAAGGGGATGCCAACGCTTTCCGCGTGATCGCGGAGGCGCTGGATCCGCGTCTGGCGCGTTTCTTTGCCCAACTCGGCGTGCCCGAGGCGGACCGAGACGACTTGTTTCAGGAAACATGCCTGCGCCTCTACCGGGCGGCAGGGGCATATGATCCGCAGCGGCCCTTCCTGCCGTGGGCGTTGACGGTCGCACGCCGCGTGATGTTGAACTGGCACCGGGCCCGCAAGCCGACCGTCCCGCTGGAGGAAGCCGACGATGTGCCCGACCGGCGACCGGTGCAGGACAGGGGCGCAGAAACGGACCTGTGGGTTTTCGCCCGCGCGCGGTTATCGCCCGGCGACTACGAGCTGCTTTGGCTGAGATACGGCGAGGAACTGGAACCCGCGGAAATCGCGGCGGTGACCCGCCGCACCTCCGTGCACGTCCGGGTGCTCCTGTTCCGCGCGCGCGCGACCTTGGCCCGCGAGCTGGAGCGAGACGAGGCCGCACACAATCGAAACCGAGGTGACACATGAGAAGAAACCATCTGTCTCCGGACACGCTCGAAAACGCGCTGCGGCAGTCGGCCCCGGCCTTGGGGCACGCCGACGCCACGCGCGTCGGACGGGCCTGCGGGCGCCTTGCCGGACTCCGGCCGCCCGAGGCCGCACGCCTGCGGCCTCATCCCGTCGCGAAGTCTTTCCTGCGCATTGCCGCCGGCCTCATCGTGGCGGGAAGTGCGCTCTTGCTGCTGAAAAGCACGGCGCCTCGCCCGTCTGGCGAGATGCCGCATCTGGTTTCCGTGCCGTACTTCTCCGAGCTCGACACATGGGCCGGAAACCCAACCGCCCCGGATGCGCTCGCCAACGAATCCGCGAACCTCGTTTCCGACCTCGCCACACTCACCGCCGTCCTCAACGAGCGTTCCCTGTGCATCCTCTTCTAGGAGAAGAGCGCTTCCACGCGCGCGAGCAATTCACCGAGATTCTCCATTTTCTGCAACGGGCACGGCAGGCTCTTCCTGAACGTCGCGCCGTAGCTCTTGGTGATGATCCGCGGATCCGCCACAATCACCACGCCCTTGTCGGAGCGCGTGCGGATCAGGCGGCCAAACCCCTGCCGGAAGCGGATCACGGCCTGAGGCAACGCGAACTCGCGGAACGAGCTGCCGCCCCCCTGATCGATCTGCTCGCTGCGAGCCTCGACGATCGGGTCGCCGACGGCCGCAAAAGGCAACCGCGCCATCACCACGCAGCTCAGCGCCTCCCCGGCCACATCGACGCCTTCCCAGAACGAGTGGGTCCCCAACAGCACACACGCCCCACCTGCGCGGAACAGCCGCGTGATCTGGTCGCGCGTGCCGTTGACGCCGTGGACCAGAAGCCGGATGCCCGCTTCGCGCAGCGGCTCCTCCAGCAGGCGGGCCACCTGGTTCATCATCTCGTAGCTGGTGAACAACCCCATGGCCCGGCCCCGCGTACGCGTGAACACGTCGAGCATCAGGCCGCTCAGCTGCTCGGCATAACCGCCGCCGGTCGCCCCGGACGGCTCGGGCAGAAAGGTCGGCGCCAACACCGCGCACTGCGCCAGGTAGTCGAACGGGCTCTCCGCCACGCAGGTGAAAAGGCGTTCGGGCTCGATCAGATCGATGCCGAGCCGCTTGCCGATATAGCTGAAGGAACTGCCGACCCTCAGGGTCGCGGAACAGAAGATAACCGACGACTTCTGACGATAGAGCAAGTCGGCCAACGCGTTCCCGATCCTCAGCGGCGCCGCGAACAGGTTGGCCGTTCCAGCGCTTCGGCTGACCGGCTCGGCCCAAAACACATGCTCGGCATCCGAGCCGGCCAGAACGAAGTCGACATCCATCGCGAACGCCCGCAGCGATGCGGCCGAGCCCTCGACATTGGCCGCCTGATCGCCGTACAGGGCCAGCTCGCCCTCGGAGGTCCGCCGCAACGCCTCGGCCAGCGTAAGCAACTGCCCCGCCGCATCGGCGACCGCCTTCTTCAACGCGATTTTTTCGCGGGCCAAAGCTTCTTCGTCCCACTCCGCCCCGCACGGAATAAATGTTCCGTCTCTGCACACCTCGCGCGACGGAAGCGGTCCACCACCTTCTTCGTCCGCCAACTCGGCGTCCCGTTCCAGAACGCAACGGAACCGCGCCGCCTCCCGGCCCGGAGCGACAAGGCCGTAGAGCGTCTCGAACAGCCGCCGCGCCGCAAGCTGCACGTCGTCCAGCGCGCCCCTGATCAGGCGGATCTGACGGCGCAAGGCTTTGGCCGTTTCCTCGTCCGCCGTGACCGCCCCTTTCTCGAGGTGGTTGCGCAAAACCTCCAACACGCCGCCTGAACGCCGTCCCTTGCCGCGGCTCAGCCGCCGCAACAGCTGGTTGAGCCGCGCCTGCGTGACCTCCGTGGACAAGTGGCGCGTAGCGGCCTCCTCGAGGTTATGCGCTTCGTCGAAAACGATCTGCGCATATGGAGGCAAAGCGGATCCCGGCATCTGCGACTCGGAAAAAACCAGCGCGTGGTTCGCGATCACCACGTGCGCGAACGAAGCGCGTGCCCGCGCCTTTTGGAGGAAGCAGCGGCGGCAGTACCGGCATGCGCGTCCGGGACATTCCTCGCCCGTCGACGAGAGCTTGGCGAGAAACGCGGCATCGGCATGGCCCGCCCCCGCAAAGGAGTCAAGATCTCCGTCGGACGTCTGCACCGACCACGCCACCGCCTCCGCGAAATAGCGCAGTTCGGGACGTTCCAATTCGAACTGGCTGTGCTCCAACAGGATCGCCAGACGTCTCAGGCAGAAGTAGTTGGTTCGCCCCTTGAGCAGCGCCACGCGCAGCACGCCGGCATCGCCCGGCCCGAACTCCGCACGGATCGCCTCGCGCACCAGCGGCAAATCCTTCTCGATGAGCTGGGACTGCAGGTTGCGGGTGTTGGTGCTGACGACCACGGGCACGTCGTTGAGCCGCGCCCAAGCGGCCGCCGGCACAAGATACGCGATGCTCTTGCCGACGCCTGTGCCGGCCTCGACCATCAGGTGCTTGCCTTCGTTGAAAGCACGCGTCACCGCCCGCGCCATCTCGACCTGGCCGGAGCGCGACTCGTATCCGGGCATCATCCGCGCGAAAGTCCCGCCCGGCAGCAAGTGCGATGCGATGCGCGCCACATCGAGGGGCGAACAGTCCGCATGCGCGGGGAGCTCGCGCCGCTCGCCCCAGCGCGCGTCCGGGGCGAACGAATCGCTCCAGTTGCCGCACCTCAGCCCCGACCCGCGCACGCGCGCCGCGAAATGTCCGATCAGGCGAGAGAGGGGTCGCTCGTCGAGATCGCGCAGCACCAGCTCGATGGTCTCCAACGCCCAAAGAGGCATCGCGCCCAGCCGTTCCGACATCCGCTCCCACACGCGCCAGAGTCCTTCGGCCGAGGCCGGGCCGCCCTCGAAAAGCTGTTCCGCGCGCTCGGCCGGAGACTGGGAAAACGCGAATGCGTGCACCGCCATCACATCGACCACACCGGCGCGCCCCGCAGGAAAAAGGCCTTCGAACGCCAGCGGCTCGTTGGTGACGTACAAGGCCTCGTCTGCAACAGGGCCGGCCGAGGCAACGGGAGGAAACACATCGAAGGCGGGTGAATGTCCCGCATGCCGCGTGACCCAGGCTGTCCGGATGCTGAGCATATCGATCGGGTCCGTGTCCGTGCGAAGCGCTATTTGCCCATATCGAACAGCTTGAGGCAGCGCCGGAAATCGGCCGGCAGGGGACTGTGGGCCTTGAGCGTCTTGCCCGACAGCATGGGGTGCGGCATCTCCAGCCCCGAAGCGTGCAGCATCTGGCGAGGGATTGTCAGCAGGCGCGGGTCACGGGCGAATTTCACGCCGTGTTCGCGGTCGCCCAAGACCGGATGGCGGATCGACGCCAAGTGGCGGCGGATCTGGTGCGTGCGACCGGTCTCGATCTTGACCTTCAGGAAGCTGGCGTCCTTCGAGACCGCTTCACGCTGGATGTGGCTCACGGCCCGATCGCCGTCCAGCTCCTGATCGATGGTGGAGGCCGCACGGTCGAATTTGCCATACACGATCGCCTGATACAGCTTGGAGACCCGCCGCGTCTTGAAGATCGACACGGCGGCATCAAAAGCCTCCGCGCTTTTCGCCATCAGCAGACACCCCGTGGTGTCGCGGTCCAGCCGGTGCACCGCCTGCAGCGTCGCGAGCTGGGTCTGGGCGCGCAGGACCTCCTCCGCGCTGCCCGCCCCGACGGAAAGCATGCCCGAGGGCTTGTCGGCCACCAGATAGTACTCGTCTTCGACCAGCACGCGGATTTTCGCGGTCGGCACGGGCTCCTTGTTTTTCGGCTGACACGCCGCCGGCACCTCGACGGTATCGCCCTGACGCAAAAGATGGTGCGTCATCCACACGCACCGGCGGTTCACCCACACGACACGGTCGTCCAAGAGGCCTTTCGCGACCCGCTTGGAAAGCGACAGCTTCAGGGAAAGAAACACCTGAAGGGTCTGCCCCGACTCGACCTTGGAAACGATAAACGACAATACCGACGGACTCTTCACTTTCATCAACACTCGCTTTTCCTGACTCTACAGCACGCACCAATTTCATCCGGGCCCATCAAACCTGCAAGATCGACCCGACAACGCCCACAATTTTGTCTTTGCCCTGACGGTCGGGCGCCATCTGCACTTCCACCTCCGCCACTTTATTCGTGTCGGTGTCCGCTCCAATCCGATACGCCAGCTGTTCGCCCGCCAGCGCGCGGTCGAACAGGCCGGGCAACGGATCGTCGGGCATCATCTCGTCAAACGTATGGCCCAGGACAGCCTCCTCATTGGCCACGCCGAACATCCTCAGAAACGAGCGGTTCACCGCGCGGAACGACCGCCCCGAGTCACACACGAAACACGCGCTCTGCGCACATTCGAAGGCGTTGGCCCGGCTCCGCAACTCTTGCCACTGTCTGCGTCTTCGCTCGGTATTGCGGACCGTAAACACCAGATCGCCGCTGTTGATCAGATCGATCACGCTGATCGTCACCTCCGCCGCGAACGAGCTGCCGTCTTTCCTCTGGCACTTGGCATCCAACATGATGTGCCGCGAGTCCTCAAGCCCCTTCCGTATCCGCCCGACCATCTGTGCCGTGACCCCCGGAATGAGCGTCGCGACCGGTTTATCCCAAACATCCTCTTGTTTGTACAGGAAATATTCGATCGCGCGCGGGTTGAGTTCGATCAGATGGCCATTCGGGTCGGTCACCAGCAAGGCGTCGTACATGCCGGCCATCAACTGGCGATACAGGGATTTATGGTCTTGCCGGACACAAACGGATGTCATGCGTTCATCCCCCTCACTGTGAACTGCAAAATCCCAAGCAAAGGAACCCACGCAGTCACACGGGTACTATGGCACATTTTCAGGGTCATTGCAATTCCTGTTTCGTGCCCGGCGGGGCGGTTAACCCGTACTTTGGGCTGGATTTTGAGAGCAAAACAAAGTAATCTTTCGACCGTAATAAAGCGCAGAGGGGTTTGAACATGAAGGGGATAATCGCAACGTTGCTTTTTTTTTCGGGTTTGGTTCAGGCCGACGTAACACAGGGGGTCATGCCCCTGCAGGCGTCTGCCCCTAAGGAGTCAAAAAACGTGCAAATTGTGATCGATACAAGCATGGGCGTCATTACGGCGGAACTCTATCCGGACAAGGCGCCAGCCACCGTCAGCAACCTGCTCGACTACATCGACGCCAAGTTCTACGACGCCACCGTCTTCCACCGCGTCATCGACGGTTTCATGATCCAAGGCGGCGGCTTCACGCGCGAGATGATCCAGAAGAAGACGAACGCGCCGATCAAGAACGAGGCGGACAACGGGCTGCGCAACGAGCGCGGCACGCTGGCCATGGCCCGCACCATGATCGTCGACAGCGCCACCAGCCAATTTTTCATCAATCTGGTCGACAACGGCAGCCACCTCGATTTCAAATCGAAAACCGACATGGGCTACGGCTATTGCGTGTTCGGCAAGGTGATCGACGGCATGGAGGTGGTCGACAAAATCGCAAAGACCCCCACCGGTTTCTCGGGGCGCCACCAGAACGTGCCGACTGACCCCGTGGTGATCAACAGCATCCGGCGCAAGACCGACGCCTCGGCGTCCGACGCGTCCAAATAGCGCACCTGCCGATCGCCCGGAGCGACGTGCCGGTTTTACTTTAGACGGAGCCAACTGGCGGACTGTCCGCACGAACGTTCGCGATGCAGCCGGCGGTTGGTTTTCCCGCATTCGAATAACGCGTTGGGACCGATCCATTCCGGCGGTCCGCCATACACCCCATTTAAGCTTCAATTTCCATGTCAGCAAGCACGTACGACGACAAGCACATTCAGACCCTTTCGGCGATCGAGCACATCCGCAAGCGCACCGGCATGTACATCGGCCGCACCAGCGACGGCAGTCAATACGAAGACGGCATCTATATCCTCCTCAAAGAGGTGATCGACAACGCGGTGGACGAGTTCATCATGGGCTACGGCAAGCGCGTGGAGATCTCCATCAATTACAATACGGGGGAGGTTTCGGTCCGCGATTTCGGGCGTGGCATCCCGCTCGGCAAAGTGGTCGAGTGCGTTTCGCAGATCAACACCGGCGGCAAATTCAGCGACGACGTCTTCCAGTTCTCCGTCGGCATGAACGGCGTCGGCACCAAAGCGGTCAACGCTCTCTCGACCGACTTCGAGGTGCGGGCCTACCGTGACGGCGATTTCTCCGAAGCCCTTTTCAAACGCGGGGTTCTGGTCTCCCAGAAGCGCGGGAAATGCGTCGACTCCCAACGCAACGGCACGTTTGTGCGCTTCACGCCGGACAGCGAGATCTTCAAGAAATTTCAGTTCCGCGAAGAGCACGTCCTGCGCCGCATGCGGATGTACGCCTATCTCAACGCCGGGCTCACCCTCGACGTGAACGGCAACAAGATCATCTCGGAAAACGGCCTGCTCGACCTGATCCACGACGAGGCGCAGTTCGAAAAACTCTACCAGCCCTTCCACCACCGCTCCAAAACGCTGGAGCTGGTCTTCACCCACACCAACCGGTTCAGCGAAGACTACTACTCCTTCGTCAACGGCCAGTTCACCAATGACGGCGGCACGCACCTCTCCGCCTTCAAAGAGGGCTTGCTCAAGGCGGTCAACGAGTTCAGCAAAAAGAAATTCGACGGCGACGACGTGCGCGAAGGCATCATCGGGGCCATCGCCATCCGGCTCAAGGACCCGATCTTCGAGTCGCAAACCAAGAATAAGCTCGGCAACCAAGAGATCCGCTCTGACCTGGTGGCCGAGATCAAACGCGTCATCGAGGAGATGCTCCACCGCGAACCCGCCGAGGCCGCCAAGCTGATCGGCAAGATCGAGGAGACCGGCAAGCTGCGGGCTGAGCTCAACGCCGTCAAGAAGCTCGCCCGCGAGCGCTCCCGCGCCGTGTCGGTGCGCGTGCCGCAACTCAAGGACTGCAAGCGCCACCTGCACAAACAGAAAGGCACCGGCCTCGACAGCATGATCTTCATCACCGAAGGTCAGTCCGCCGCCGGCTCCATCGTGAGTTGCCGCGACGTCAACAGCCAGGCCATCTTCACGCTCAAGGGCAAACCCCTCAACGTCTGCGACCTCAAGCGCGACACGCTCTACAAGAACGTCGAGCTCTACA
>CAZOIS010000133.1:0-11695 GCA_964579865.1 uncultured Lentisphaeraceae bacterium
CCGAGGCCGATGTCGATAAACACCGGATATCCGTTCTTTCGCCGGTCGGAACCGCCGTTCTCGGCTATGCCGAAGGGGATGTGATCGAGTGGACTGTGCCGGCGGGACGTCGCCGCCTGTTGATCAAGCAGGTTGTGTATCAGCCGGAGGCGTCTGGCGATTTCCACAGGTGATTTCGCTGGTTCGCCGCGCAAGGGTTTCGCTATAGTGATCCCATGAAAACGAAGATGTGTCTGTTGGCGGCGGCGTGTGCCGCCTGGGTGCATGCTGTGCCGGATTCCGGCCGTCCGGTGACGGCGTGCGGGATGGTCGTCGCCACCGACGTGGCGAAGAACGATGGGCAGACGGACGTGGCTGACGCGTTGCAGCGGCTCATCGACGCGAACCCGAACCGTACGATATACTTTCCGGACGGCGTGTATCTGATCTCGCGCCCGCTGCTCACGCCCGCCGCGCCCGCGCGGAGCGTCTCGCTTCGACTCGCCGATTTCGCCGTCATCAAGGCGGGTCCCGACTGGAAGGACGCCGAGGCGCTGATCCGTCTGGGCGCGTCGCATCCCGCCAACGACATCAACTCCAACGGCAGCAATTATTCCCTCACGGGCGGCGTGCTCGACGGGAGCGGCGTTGCGGACGGGGTGTCCATCGACGGCGGACGCGAAACCTCCATCCGCGACGTCTCGATCAAGCACACGCGCGTCGGCGTGCATATCAAACGCGGGGCCAACAGCGGCTCGTCCGACGCCGACATCACCCACGTCAACATCGTCGGCACGGGGAAGCCGGATTCCGTCGGCGTGCTGGTGGAGGGGTACGACAACACGTTCACCGACATGCGCATCGCCAGCGTCCAGACCGGCGTGCTGCTCAAATCCGGCGGCAATTCCCTGCGGAACATCCATCCGCTCTACATTTACACCAAACATGTCGACGATGCGGGATACCTTTCGAGCCGGGCCTTCGACGACCGCAACGGGCACAACTGGTACGACTACTGTTACAGCGACCAGTTCGCCACGGGTTTCTGCACGGACCGGAGCGTCTCCAGCATTTTCGACAAGTGCTTCTGCTTATGGTACAGCGACCGCGGCGCGCGGCATGTCGCCTTCCGCGCGAACGGCAAGTTCAATTCCGTCGTGACGGATCTGCGCATCGGCTTCCGCGAAAAGAACTCCGCACGGACCAACATCGTGTTGTCGGTGGAGGTGCCAGGCGGAAAAGGCGTGCTGGACCGCGCGCTCTTCAGCCGTGCCCGCACGGACGACGACGCGTACAAAACCTACCTGAAAGGCGACGTGATCGACTAGCGGACGCGTCCTTCCTGTTGGCCCGCGAAACAGGTGGACGGGGTGGGTGCGGCGGTGAACGGCGGCACACAATCGTTTCCTTGCCCGCATCGGGATACGGTGTGGTTTTATTAAAAACGCCAACCCCAACGCGGTTTTTCAGGAATTTACGATGGTGGGCCCAGCTGGACTCGAACCAGCGACCAAAGGATTATGAGTCCTGTTGGGTTGTCTTGAAGTTCAACGCTTTACGACTTTGGTGGGTATGATGTGAGTACGATTCGACTCGAAAGTGAGTCGAAAAATGAAGCAAAGAACAGGCACGTTGATCAAGCGTAGTTGCGGTTATTATTGCCGAATCATATTCGAAGGAAAGCTGATAGCCAGGGCATTGCACACACCCGAAGGGAATCCATGTAAAACTCTTAAGGAAGCCCGTAAAGCACAAGCAGAGTTTACCCGTCCCTTTGCCATTGCGGGTAAAGCTGACGCAACCCAAGCGATCCTGACACGCCTTTCTGACATACAGGAAGAGATGTCGGATAAGCCAACCGTAAAAGGTTGTTGGGATTCCTATTTGGAGCACCCCGACAAGCTGAATAGTGGGGAGCATACTCAAAAGGCCTATTGTCAGTACACACGGCAATTTGTGGAATGGATAGGGGAACATTACCCCGAAGCCGTTTACCTTCAGGATGTGACTAGGGCAATCGCCGGGGAATATGCCCAAAGCCTATCAAGGTATAACGGTTGCACCTTCAACAAGCATCTTGTCTTCTTGCGTGTTCTGTTACGTGTGCTGTGTGAAGGGAAGCCCAACCCGTTTGAGAAGGTAAAATCCCGCCCAATTGATTCAACCCCGCACAAGCCTTTGACACAGGAACAGATTCAAGCCATTCTCGCCAAAGCCCAAGGGGAAATGAACACGCTGGTCTTGATAGGGGTCTATTGTGCCTTGCGGTTAGGGGATGCTTGCCTTTTGAAGTGGGAACAGGTGGACTTGGAAAGAAACGTAATCACGGTTACACCTTCCAAGACTTCCAAGCGTTCGCATAAACAAGTTGTAATTCCCATACACCCCGACTTGAAAGCCCGACTTGAAACCACATTCAGGAAGGGCGAGTATGTTTTACCTTGGGTTGCGTGGCGATATCAGAACGACATATCGGCAATGAGTCATAAATTGCACAAACTGTTTACCGATTCCGGAATCCAAACCAAGAACGCCGAAGGAAAGACGGTCTATAGCTTTCATAGCTTTCGCTTTACTATGGGTTCTGCGCTTGTGTCTTCAGGGTACGCATTGGAGGTTGTCAGTCAGATTCTCTCGCACACTAATACAACTATGTCACGTCATTAACAACACAGGGCGCTTGTCCAGTTCACGGTGAACCAAAACAAGGGCATCTTCAAGGGTTATCTGAAGGGCAAGGTTGAATCCCATATTCAAGGACTGTTGAACGACACCAAAACGGGAAGCATTTCCGATCCTGTTTGGTACGATCGCGCCGAACTCAAAGCACTTCAAGGCCGGTGTTCAAAACTTGACCCTGAAAGCAAAGAGACTTGTTACCGCTATCTTCACTTCATGGCTTACAAAGCTACTCGCTTCGCCTTTGTCGAAACCGATAGGTTCGGGAAGAAACTCTCACTTGTCCGGAACCGCTTGAACTTCGAATTGGCTAATGACGTGTATGTCCTGAATGCAAGTTCAAGGTTCGCTTTGGCGACTTGGGAAGGTTTTACCGTTGTTCGTCAACAGGAACAGAAACAAGCCCAAGGTGTGACCGTGTATGCCTATGCGTGCAACAGCACGAAACACAGACTCGACAAGGAAGCCGAAAACTTCTTGAAGTATGCCATAGACACTGTAAAGGCCAATGGCCGGAAAAGAGTAATGCTTGCCTTGAACAAAGAAGACAACCAAAGCCAAGCTATCAAGCAAGCGTCGAAATGGTTCAAGGATGAATGCGCGAAGTTGGGGGTAGAGGTCGCCGTTGCCGAAAGGGGAAGCATAATCGGAAGGAACGATTGGCGAGACTGCGACGCCGTTGTTTTGGGGTATGGACTGTTTACCTCAATTGCAAACGTCGCGCTGAAACAAAGCCTAGTCGAAGGAAGGGAGATTGAAGGTTCTAGGGTTTGGGATACGAAGCTGATTAACGGTGTGGAAGTCCGGCAACCAAGGATAAACAAGGGAATCACAGACAAGCCAATGCGCGAAACCGACAGAAGACTTTTTGCCGACGATCTTTATCAAGTCGGGCTTCGCGGAGTCGCCCGAAATTGGAAGGGGGATGAAATGGACATTATCACGACTTCGCCGGGTATGGACTATCTGTTTCCGATTCAAGAGGTGTTGCCAGGGTGCACGATCGTTTGCGGCGAAGCTGAACTCTCCAACATTGAAACCCAAGACTTGCTGAAAGGCGACAAGGAACTAACCCAAGTTTTCGGATTGCCCAATGATCCTGAATACAGGGAACAGGCAAGGGGTATGGCTCAGGACATCTTGAAACAGCGAATAGCCTAAGATACAGTTGTAAAATTGGCTGAATACAACAAGGAATTGTCAATAGTGTGATCTAGTATACTTATATAGAAAGCACTTTTGGGATTCAGGGCTAAAAAGCCCTTCACCCTTATAGCTGATAATGTGATCCTTCAATTACCCTTCCCTGTATTCAGCCTTTCAAGCTTTCCCAACCCGTCAGTTTTCGAATTCGAGGTATCCCGAGTGTGGAGGTACTCCGACACCCGGCACCGCCGGAGAAAGGGAAACACAAGGTCAAGGAAGACTTTTCAAGGGGGTGTTCTGTATATCTAACATACTGAACCCGAAGGGAGCTAGTCGAAGGTGGAAGTTCCGTATGAAATTGTTACAGAACCCTGTGACATCATTTAGAATGATATCGTCCCGAAAACGTCCGAAACCGTTCCGTAATGCGCACGCGATGTACTCTGCCACCTTTAAACAACTGTTTAAAATTAGGGTGCAATCCGAGGATACGATTCTTGGGTACGATGTGGGTACGATTCAAAGCCAAAAAAGGTCAAAAGGGTACGATTCAAATTAGGCAAGGCTAACAATTGACGAAATGCTGTGAAGAGAAATTGAAGATCAATTCTCGTTGTGCCAGGGGCGAAAAAGGCAGTATACTTTCAATAGTCGAATGTATCACAAAACACCAATAAAAACGGGCTTTTGGACTAAGTGGCCCATAGCTCAGTCGGTCAGAGCGGTTGGCGAAAAAGACACAAAAAAAGAGGTGCGAAAACACCTCTTCAAGATGGTGGGCCCAGCTGGACTCGAACCAGCGACCAAAGGATTATGAGTCCTCCGCTCTGACCGACTGAGCTATGGGCCCCTAAATTTTTGGCAACTATAGCACGGGAAAACCGGCGGGTTCAACGCCAAAGGTGAGCCATGAAGCGCGAAATGAATTTCACGGTCCGCAAAAAGGATGAGGGCAAAACGCTCGTGGCGTTTCTTGCCACCCGGTTCACCTATCATGACGCGGCGGAATGGTCCCGCCTGATCGCCGAGGGCCGCGTGCGCGTAAACGGATGCGCCACGGTTCCGGACGTTGTGCTGAGGACGGATGACACCTTGCGGTACGACGCTTCGGACATTCCCGAGCCGCCGGTACGAACGGATTACGGGATCGTGTCGGACGACGCGCTGATGACGGTGGTGGACAAGCCCGGAAACCTGCCCTGCCATCCGGGCGGAAGGTATTTCAACCATACGCTCTGGGCGCTCCTGAAGGAGCGGCAGGGCTTGCAAGATCCCGTCTTTGTGAACCGCCTCGATCGCGAGACGTCCGGACTGGTGCTCGTCGCCAAGACGCATGAATCCGCGCAGAACCTCTGGAAGCAGTTCGCCGCGCACAAGGTCGTGAAACGCTATACGGTGTTCGTCGAGGGGGCTTTTCCCGAGCGCGCGGATGCGGCGGGCTGGCTGGTGTCCGATGCGGGGTCAGCCATCCGCAAGAAGCGCCGTTTCGTGCCTGCCGCCGCGGGAAGCCCGGCGCCGGAGGCCTCGGCCGAATGGGCGGAGACCGCGTTTGAGCGGGTGCGCACGTGCGACGGTTTCAGCGTGGTGACCGCGCAGCCGCGTACGGGGCGCCTGCACCAGATCCGGGCCACGCTGCTGTCGCTGGGCTATCCGGTGGTGGGCGACAAGCTGTACGGCGTGGACGAGACGCTGTTTCTCCGGTTCTGCACGGAGGCGCTGACAGAGGAAGACCGGCGCCGGCTGCGTCTGCCGCGGCAGGCCTTGCATGCGGGAAGCCTGCGGTTTCATCACCCGCGCTTCGGCGCGCTGACCGAAGCCGAGGCACCTTTGCCCGAGGACATGGCGGCGCTGTTGCCATGACGTGCGTCACGGGGTGTCGCGGCGGAGGGGGGGGGGGCGGGAGGTGCCCCGTTGCAATTGTGATTTGACTTTCCCGCGACGATCGGGTCCAATTGAGACATCATTCTAGAGAATAACGAAAGAAGGTGGAACATGCGCATCAAGGTTGGCCGTTTGGCGATTGCGGCGGCGTTGTTTGTGATGCCGGTGAGGACGCTCCTTGCGGCGGGCAGCCTGACGCCGCCGGGGGCGCCCGCTCCAACGATGCATTCGCTGGAGGAGATTTATCAGGCTCTAACGAACACCCTCGCTCTGGCGCAGGCCAATCAGCTGCGGCTCGAGAGCCTGGAAAAGCGTTTGGAGTCAGCCGGGATGTCGGGGGAGGTTCAACCGGTCGCGGGCATGTCGTTCATTCCTGCCGGAGCTTTCGAGATGGGGAACTGCATGACCTGGCGCGATAATTCGGGAACAAATGAGACGCCGGTGCACACCGTCTATGTGGACGCGTTCTACATGGACCGCGGACTCGTGACAAAGGCGCTTTGGGACGACGTCGCGACATGGGCCGCAACGAACGGGTACGACATCACCGTAAGCGGAGGATCGGGGAAATTCTCGATGCATCCGGTTCAGGAGGTCAGCTGGTACGAGTGTGTCAAATGGTGCAACGCACGGAGCGAGAAGGCCGGTCTTCCTGCGGTGTATCGCTATCTTACTTCGGGAATGATTTTTGTTCCGTACCGCACGGGGCAGAGGGATAGTCTTTTTAAGGTCAGCGGCGGATACCGGCTGCCGACGGAGGCGGAATGGGAGAAGGCGGCGCGGGGCGGGCTTTCGGGCAAGCGCTTCCCTTGGGGCGATTCGGATACAGTCCAGCACGCGCGGGCCAACTACAACGCCGATTCCACCGCCGAGACCTACGACACGAGCCCGACCACGGGTTTTCATCCCGACTACGATATTTTGGGGGAGCCGTACACCAGTCCGGAAAGGGCCTTTCTGCCGAATGGGTATGGCCTTTATGACATGGCCGGTAACGTTATGCAGTGGTGCGGGGACTGGTACAGCGACGGCTACTACTCGGTTTCGCCTGGGAGCAATCCGATGGGACCGGTCGGACCGCTTTCGGCGCGGGTCGCGCGGGGCGGCTCGTGGTTCAGTTCCGCGGATGAACTTCGCTGCGCGAGCCGTCGGAGTTGGACACCCTCCCAAGAGATCGATTATGTCGGATTCCGCTGCGCGAGAGATTATTGAGCGGTCCGGTCTTGCGCGGCGGGAACCCGCCGTCGCGGACACGAAAACAGCCGGCGTTACGCTTCTGGCGGATGATGTTCAGCTGGGCGTCCGGGACGCCGGGCGCCTGGCTGCGCGCGTGTCGGCGCGTTATTTCCCGCGGGCGGCCGCGACGATCGCCCGGGCTTCACGGCAGCGCTGGGCGATCAGGTCCCACTTGCCCTCCGCCATGTCCTCTTTCTTGGCAATCCAGGTGCCGCCGACCGCGGCCACGGTGTCAATCTTCAGGTAGGACTCGAGGTTGGCGGTGGAAGCGCCGCCGGTCGGCATGAAGCGCACGCCGGTGTGTTTGTAGGGCGCGGAGAGGGCGGACAGCAGCTTGGTGCCGCCGAGCGCCTCGGCCGGGAAGAATTTGAGCAGCCGACAGCCGAGTTCCAGCCCGGCCTCGATGTCGGAAGGGTTGGCGATGCCGGGTACGAAAGGCAGTCCCAGCTCCTGGGCCGCCTTGACGACGCGCGGGTTGAGTCCCGGCGCGACCGCGAAACGGGCGCCCGCGTCCACGGCGATCTTGACCGTCTCGGGGGTGAGGACGGTGCCCGCGCCGGTGATCAGGTCGGGACGCTCTTTGGCGAGGATCCGGATAATCTCGGCGGCGGCGGCGGTGCGGAAGGTGATTTCAACGACGGGCAGACCGCCCGCGAGCAGGGCGTCGGCCAGGGGCAGGGCGTGGGCGGCGGAATCGATGGCGATGACGGGGACGACGCCGAGTTCGGCGACACGGTTTAAAACGGTAGGCATGGAATATTCCTTCTCATGGGTTCGAGATGGCAGGATTGTCGTGTCAGGGGCGCGGATTGTCAATCCCAATAGTCCGGGTTCGGGCGTTCCGGCGCGTCGTTCCGGCAAGGACGCGGTTTGGAGGGTTCACAAAAGGGCGGGCGGTGATATAATGAAATCGTGAAGAAGGGAACATCCATTTTGCGGGTCGGACAGAAAGACCGGGGCACCCGTTTCGGGCGCCGGGTCATGTGCTGTTCTTTGTTGCTGCTGACGGGCGCCGCCGGTGCCGCGCCGATCCGGAATGTGGTTTTGTTCATCGGCGACGGCATGGGGCCCGGGCAGGTGGCGGCCGCGCGGTGCTATGCGGGCACGAACCTTTTCTTTGAGGGCTTTCCGTATCAGAGCCGCGTCTCGACCTGCGACGCGGCGGGTTCCGTCACCGATTCCGCCGCGGCCGCCACGGCGATCGCCACGGGCCGGAAGGTGAACGGCGGCGTCATCAGCTTGGCGCTGCCGGGCGACGCGGCCGAGCTTGAGACGCTCCTGGAGCATTTCAAGGACTTGGGCAAGCGGACCGGGCTGGTCACGACCTCATATCTCACGGATGCCACGCCAGCCTCTTTCGGAGCGCACGACAGCAACCGTTACGACTCTGCGCAGATCGCCTCGGATTACCTCGCCCAGACGCGTCCCGACGTGTTGATGGGCGGTGGCGCCGAAGGACTTGACGCCGCGGGGGCCGGGGCTGCAGGGTATGCGGTCGTCACGGACAGCGTGTCGCTCGCCGGGGCCGATGCCGACCGGCTCTGCGGCCTGTTCGGCTGGGCGTATCTGCCTTACGCGTATGATGGCCTTGGGGCGTTGCCGGGGTTGTCGGACATGACGGTCAAGGCGCTCGATGTTCTGAGCAGGGGACCGGACGGCTTCTTCCTCATGGTCGAGGGCGGTCTGATCGATATCGCGTGCCACGGCAACGACCTGCCGCGTTGCATCGGCGAGATGTTGGCGTTCGATGCGGCCGTGCAGAAAGTCGTCGCGTGGGCGGCGGACCGGGAGGACACGCTGGTGTTGGTCATGGCGGACCACGAGACGGGGGGCCTCGCGGTGACGGCGGACAACGGGCCGGGGGTGTTGCCGGACGTGCTTTGGGCGACGACGGGGCACACCGGGATTTCGGTCGGGCTGTACGGGTGGGGCGTGAATGCGCCTCTGGTGGCGCGGGTGACGGACAACACGCAGGTGGCGGGCGTGGCCCGCAGCCGGGTGCCGGAGCCGGGCGAGGGCGTGGGGTTCGCGAGCCTCGCGCCGGAATGCACGGCCACGCGGTGGGCGACCGCGAGCGGCGGTGTTTACCGTGTCGAGCACAGCCTGACGCTACGTCCGCCGGCCTGGCAGCCGTGCGGGACCGTCACGGCGGAGAGCTCGAGGATCACCTTTGTCCATTCCAACGCAATGGGGCGTGCACAGGGATTCTACCGGATGGTGCCGGTGTTGAGCGAATGAACGAAACGGAGAGTTGACAACTGAAGGGGCATGGGTAATGACGACAGATGATCTCAAGGGTCAGGCGATCGGCGTGGCGGGCTTTGTGGATTATGCGCAAGGGGCCGTGGTGAGCAAGACACTGCTCGACAAGAAGGCGGGCACGCTGACGCTTTTCTCGTTCGACGAGGGGCAGGGGCTGAGTGAGCACACGTCGCCTTACGATGCGACCGTGCTGGTGGTGGAGGGCGAGGCGACGCTGGTGATCGGCGGCAAGCCGGTGAAGGCCCGGGAGGGCGAACTGGTGATCATGCCGGCGGGGGTGCCGCACGAGTTGCGTGCGGAGCGGCGCTTCAAAATGCTGCTCATCATGATCCGCGAGAAGGCCGCAGAGTGAGGCCAGAGGCGTCGGGCCAAGAAAAGCCGCACGGCGTGTCCGGCGCGACCAGATCGCGGTCCGCGAGATCGCGCGGATCGATGGGGAAGGTGCAACAGTTCGGCAGCCGGTAAAGATCATAGAACCGGCAGGTGGAGTGCCCTTCGGGGTGGAGGCGGAGCCGGGCGCACTTGTTGGCGATGAGGTGGCAGCAGACGCCGCAGCGTTTGCAGGCCCCGACGCGTTGCGCGAGACTCGCTTTCACATAACCCGGACGGAACAGGTTCAGGAAAAAACGGCGGCACACGCCGGAGAGCAGAACTAGGCGGACGCGGAAAGAAAGCCGAGCGCTCAGTGATTTCGGTGTCGGAAGAGACATAAAAAGGTCAGGGCCGAATAGGGGGTTAAAAGAAAATATTAGGTTAGCGCGGGTCGGCCCGTTCATCAAGCAGATTCAGGGCGGGGAGGGCAAGATTGTGGTCCTGCGGCGGGGACAACTTTGCCCCCGACATGGTTTAATGGGGCGGGCAGGGTGCGGAAGAAGGTGCCTTTTTGTTGGGGGAACGCGCGTTTTTTGGAGGCGGCGGTGACTTGCAAGATCAAACGAACGTTTTTTAGGCTGCGAGTTTGTTAATTTCCTCCTGCTGTACCTCGGCGGCGGTTCTTCCGCCGAGCGATTCTCTGGGCAGATTGTTCATCCAGTCCTCGATTTCCTTTATCCGTTTGAGCGTATAGGTTCCGATGTCGGCCCCCTTCGGGATGAAGCGGCGGATGATGCGGTTGGCGTTCTCGTTGGAGCCCCGCTCGAAGGCGCTGAAGGGATGGGCGAAGTAAAGGCGGGTCCTGGCCGGACCATGGCCCGCCGCCGGCCGCTCGATGGCATCGGAGTCGAGGAACTCGCATCCGTTGTCGCAGGTGAGGCTTCGCATATGCACGAAGAGTCCGGGCGTCGAGCGCTCGAGCCGGTCGAGCGCCAGCACGACGCTCTTCTGCGTGCGGTCGGGCAGCCTGACGATGATCTGGCTGCGCGTCATGCGCTCGGTCAGCACGAGCAGGCAGAAGGTCGATGCGCCCATGCCCCCGACGACGGTATCCATTTCCCAGTGCCCGTATTCGTCCCTGGCCTCCGCCTCCGGCGGTCTCTCGGTGATGGACTTGCCAGTCCTGTTCGTGTAGGCCATGCGCTTTCCGCGGACGCTCTTTTTCTTTCCCCGGCGCTTGTATGGCAGTGATTCGCGCGTGATCCCGAGATCCCCGGACTCGACCGCGTAATAGATGCTCCTGACGCACGGCAGGCCCTCGGCGCCTTCCCTCAGGAGGACGGCGCGGGCCGCGTAGGGAGAAAGCGACTGGCCCGTGATCAGCGGGACCAGGAGGGCGGCGACCCTGTTCGTGAACCTCATCCGGGGCCCTTTTTGCGCCCCGCGTGCGCTGGCCTCCTGCCGCCCCTTCTCCGCCGAGTATGCGGGGAACCGGCGTTCCTCGGAGTCTCTGTTCTCGACCTCGCCCCGCCTGAACTCCCGGCGGACGGCGGTCCTTGATTTGTCCATGAGCCGTCCGAGTTCGGCGTAGTTGACCTTCTTCCCGTGCGGCCACTTAAGTTTGGCCAGCGTGTCCATCTTCACGCGCTGTTCGTACGTGAAATGTTTGCCGCCGAGCCGTTTTGTGTTACTTTCTCCCTGCCCCATGTGCGTCGTCTCCCTTCGTTGTTTGTTAGTACCATCGATGATAGTCTGATGCCGCCCATGGGGTCTTTCTTTTTTTTCGGCCGCCCCTAGGGGCGCTGCGTCAGCCTCCCCGGAAAGCCCTTCGGGCTCTCCGGGTCCCGAGGCTTCCTCGCCACAATTCCGAAAAATCCCCATTTTTCAAAAAGCGTGCGTTTTATTTTGCACTTCGCGTTTTTTGGAGGCGGCGTGTCTTTCGCTTGCCCCGGTATCGAAAAGCCTGTATCATAATGCGCCAACTTTCCCGCCGTCATGCCCGGAGCATGGCGTTGATGACGAAAAGTACAACCCGACAAGCATGGAGACTCCAAGATGGCCTGCAAGAAAACAGCCAAATGCGCCTGTAAGGCGTCCCCTAAACCGACAGCCACGAAGGCTGTTTCCGCCAAGCTTCCCACGCAGCACGAAGAACTGATCGCGTGGGTCAAGGATTTCGCGAAGCTCGCCCAGCCGAAGA
>CAZOIS010000134.1:0-11680 GCA_964579865.1 uncultured Lentisphaeraceae bacterium
CTGATCAACCTCTTTCTGCCGGACGGCGAGCCCGCAGGGCTCAAGGTCATAAACATCTCCGGCCGCACGCTGACAGGCATCGTTGTGCCCCGCATCCTGTTTCAAGAGTTCAAGAAGCGTGAGGAGTACGACCGCACGGGCGTCTACATTCTCGTGGGTGCGAACGAAGAAACGGCCGATACGCGGATCTACGTTGGCGAAGCCGATCCGGTCGGTCCCCGCCTCGAGTCGCATGTGAAGAACAAGGGGTTTTGGACGTACGCCATAGCATTTACCGCCCAAGGGAGCGGCTTGCACAAAGCCCACGTCGAGCACCTTGAGTCCCGGCTTCACACTCTGGCCTCGCAGGCGAAACGGTGTGTGCTGGATAACGGCAACGCGCCTGCGCTTCCCACGCTCAGCGAAATGCAAAAGGCGGAGGCCGAAGGCTACTTGCACGATGTACTCCTGTGTCTCCCCATCCTGAATGCCGACTATTTTTCCACGTTGCCAAAAAAGACAAAGTCAACGGTTGTCTATTCGCTGACGGCCAGAGGCGTCACGTCCTGCGGCTACGAATCCGCCAACGGCTTCATCGTCCAGCAGGGCTCGCAGGCGGCCAAAAAATCCGTCCAAGTGCGCGACATCGTTTCGAAAACGCGCGATCATCTGATCAAACAAGGTGTTCTGGTGGACAAAGGCACCCACTACGAACTCACGCAGGATTATGAATTCAATTCGCCGTCCCTTGCGGGGGCCAGCATGATCGGGGGGCAGTGCAACGGCCGCATCATGTGGAAAACCAAATCAGGCCAAACGCTCAAGCAGATCCAGGAGTCGCGCCTGTAGCCGGGAGGTTAGCATGAAAATCAAGTGCGGCGGGTGCCACGACACATTAGATATTCCGGACGGCAAGGGACTTTGGATGTGACTATGAGTGAGTCTTGGAAACGGCGTTCTTTCTTGAGTGCGCTCGCGGTGATCTTTGTCGGGTCGTTTCTTCATTTTGCCTGGGAACTGTCCGGGCGGGTTTCTCTCGTCGCCGTGTTCGCGGCCGTGAATGAAAGCACATGGGAGCACCTTAAACTCGCCTTCTGGCCCGCGCTCGCGCTGACGCCGTTCCAGCGGAGAATCTATGGCCCGTTGCCGGGATGGTTGCCCGCAACCGCGATACGCTGCACGCTGCCCTCTTGCCTGATCGTCGCTCTTTTTTACGGATACACGGCGCTTTTCGGGCCTCATCACTTCACGGTGGACATCGCCATTTTCGCGTGCGCGGTCTTCGCTGGCGAATGGCTGGGCCACGCCGCGTTGTATGGTTGTTTTGGCCCGCGCACTAAAAAATGCGCGCTTGGCCTTCTTCTGCTTGAGGCGGTTTTGTTTTCTGCGCTGACTTTCAGGCACCCGGATCTTTTTCTCTTCCATGACTATGGGACTACTGCGAACTCGAATCAAAGGAGCAACACCAACAGACCCGTGTTGGAAATCACGCGGATACGCTTGTTTGCCTCGTCCAACTGCACCTTGACAGTCGCAGCGCCCGCGCCTTCCACGGCGAAGGTAGTGGCCCCTTTCTTCACAAGATCGCCCGTCCAAGTGAGCAGCGTTCCCTGCGGCGCGGCCGTCCCGAGACCGGAAAGGCGCACCTTCACCTCGCCGGCCGGCAGCACCACGTCCCCCGTCACCGCCACCGGCACGGGGGCACCCCCGCCGCCGGCGAAGTCCGCCGCCAGCACAGAGCCCGCAAGGAAGATCGCGCCCTTTGTCACGGTGAACGAATTCGTCGGCGTGGCGAGGACGGCCGCGTCGGGCGCGAGCGTCATCAGGCCGGTCGTGGCACCGTCCCCCCAGAGGGTCTGCCCCGGATAGAGCGTGAAGTCGTGGTTCGACACGCCGCCGTAGGAGGCGCCCGCGTGCACGAACACTTCGGCGGAGCGCTGCTGCGCGCCCGTGGCGTATCGCGCGTAGCCGTCGAGATACACGCTGTACTTCGCGCCGAGTTCGCGCGAAACGGCCTCGATCTGGTCCCCCGTAAACGCCGTTCCGTTCCAGAAGCGGAATTCCGCCACGTCCACCGGGACGTACTTCGCCTTCGAATCGATTTCGCTGCCGCCAAGGAGAATGCGCGTACGCTGCATCACGTTCGACACCGTACAGGCGACCGCATTCGTGACGCCGTCCAGCGCGAACACGAGCGGCGAGGACGAATCGACCTTCGGATACGACATCACGAGCACGTGCGCTTCGCCGTCGTCGAGGAAGCGGCGGCGGCTGCGCACCGCGGGCTTGTAGCCGCCGTTGACAGCGCCGACCACCGCGCGCGAGGACGCGGTGAGGCCGAAGCCCCATTGGTACACGTTGTCGCCCGGCATGAACGCCTGGCCGAGGAACGGCGCGCAGCCGCTGAGCGAGCAATCATGCCCGCCTTGGCCGCGGCCCGTGAAACGAACCACCATCGCCACCGTAAGGCCGTTCGCCTCGCCCGCGGGCGTGGAGGACGTGCCCGTGAGCGCCATGCACGCATTCGTTCCGCTGAACGAGACGAGCTTGTGACCGTTCAACGCATCCGCCGCGATCACTGGGTTCGCGGTCGGGCCGGCGTAGCCGTTCATGCCGTTCAGAATCGTGTCCGCAATCGCCGTCGTGAACGTCCACACGGCGTTGTTGCTGTTCTTCTTGCCGTCTTTCTCGGGCCATTCGGCCACCGTCTGCCCGGCGGACTGCGGGAGGGAATCGGCCGTCCACGCGGCCGTGGCCTCCGGAACCTCGTCCGTCGCCGCGGCGGGCGCGGCCGCGTAACCGGGTTCTTCCGCGAAGCCGGCCACGCCATACTGCGCGCCGAGTTCCCGCACGAGCGCGAGGCGCTTGGCGCCGCTGATCTGGCTGTCGACCATGCGCATGTCAGCGATCGCGCCCTGAAAGAGCTTCAGCGTGCTCTGCTGCTCGCCCACGCCGAGGATGATGCGCGTCTGCGCCGTCTTCCACGTAGACGCCGGACCGTTCGAGGGAGAGGATCGGTTGTAGACGTCGTTGTCCACCTGCAGGACGTGCTTGTTGTTGAACGCCCACGACCAGATGACGACGTGGGGATTGCCGTCATTGACCGCGTTTGTGCTCCACAGGGTCTCCGTGGCCATCGTCACGTTGGTGCCGCCCTCCGTCCAGTTCGCGCCGCCCATGCCGCAGCCGAGCTTGCCCTCCGAGTTGATCGAGATGCCGTAGAGGCGGTCGCTGCGTCCGTCGATCGACGTGCCGAAGATCTGCGTGGCCGCGAGGAAAGTGTCGCCCGTTGCGCCCGTGAAGCCAGGCTCCGTGCGGACAACGAGCGCCACGGTGCAGGCAGTCTTTCCGCTGATCGGCTGCGGCGCGTTGCCGGTGAGAAAGGCCGCCTGCGAGCCGTTGAAGGACACGGCGGAGTGCCCGTTCACATTCGTGAGGGAGACCGTCGGCGGAGTGGTGCCGGCGACCGCCGGGATACCCGTGGTGGTGTGCGCAAAGGACCACGTCGCCGAGCCGGAATGGTTCGTCCAGGGGATCGCCGTGCCGCCCGCGCCGCGCGAGCTGAGGTCGTCGCCGGTCCAGATCGCCGTTTCAAAGCGGCCGCCCACCTCGAGTTTGCCCTCCACAACCTCGGTGCGGCCCGTGTAGTCGTTCGCACCTGCGAGCCGTAGCCCGCCAGCGCCCGTCTTGCGTAGCGTGCCGGGCCCGAAGAGCGATCCTGAAATCACCGTGTTGTCCACGCCGCTGGGCACGGAAATCTGTGCGCCGCCGTCCACGTCGGAGAGGCGGATGTCGGCGGTGGTCTCGGAACCGGACCGATAGAAGGACAGGACGCCGCCAGAGAGAACGAAGTCGTACCACGAGCCGTCGAACGTCGCCGCAGGTGCCCACATGCTGCCGGTGAAGGCACCGCCGGGGCCAAGCGCGAGCTCGCCGCCCGTCACCGCCACACGCGCGGCGGATTTCACGTCGTAGACGCCCCAGTCGCCATTGTGGTTACCGAAGATGAGTGCGGGCGTGGTCATCTTACCGCCCGCAATCTCCACACGACCGGCGGGCCAATCGCTATCGGAGACGGCGACATTTTTTTTTGTCGTGTTGTTCCACCACGACTCCCCGCTCGCCGTGCGCTGGCCCACCGCGAGGCCGGCCGCCCACCAGTTGGCGGAATCCGCGTTCGGCAACGTGGAGGCGTAGGTGCCGCCCGCTACGCGGAACTCGGCCGGTGCCTTGTCGCTGTTGCCCATGCCCACGGAGAGGCGACGGCTCGTGAAGGTGCCGCCGTCGAGCGTGAGCGTCTGGCGCTGGAGGCCGTAGTTCTCGCTCGAACCGCGGCCCACGATCGCCGCGTAAGAAAGGGCCGTATCGCCGCTCTTCTGTGTCCAGGACCCGCTGCGGATGTCGAACCACATGTTATCCGTCACGTCCGCGCCGTCCGCCACCACATCCGCGTCCTGCACGCGCACATGCCCTTCATTGCGGCTCGAGGTACTGCCGCCCGGCCCCCTCAGCGAGTCGCCTGCGGAAAGCGTAAACGCGTTCAACAGGCTCTTGAAACTCACGTTGCCGTCCTGCGAGCCGAAGGTGAAAATGCCCGTGTTGGAGAAGGCACCGCCCGCGAAAAGGTCCGAGAATGCGTGGCCTGCGCCGTTCGTGCCGGGCAGGAGATAGAAATAGGCGCCCGCCGCCATCGTGGGGTCAGGATTCCAGATGGCGTCCTCCATGGACCAGATACAGGCGGTCTCCGTGGCGGTGAAGCTCGCCGTCACGGGGCCATAGAAAAGCGCGTTTCCCTTGCCGTTGTCGCAGCCGGCGCTTTCGAGCCGCAGCGAGCCTGGCCCCGTCATCGCGCCCGACACGCAGACCGTCTTGTTGGAGTTCCAGAACCACGTCTGGTCATCCGCGAGCGCCACGTCCACGGCGAGATAGGTGCGGGTGTAGTTCATGTCCGCTCCATACATCTTGCAGCCCTGCACACCAAGCGTGAGCGTGCCGTCCGCGGGAGCCTGAAGCGTGAGTTGGCCCGTGACGTTCGTGCGCACGATACCCGCCCACCACGTGTTCGTGCCGAGGGAGAGCGTGGCGGGCACGGCGCCATCGAACACGGCCACGTCGTTCGAACCCGGAATGATGCCGGAGCTCCACGCATTGGTCGACGTGAGGTCGGTTTCACCGGAGGAGGCCAGATAGATGAAATTCGTCTCGGCGAACACCACCCTCGCCGCGATCAACCATGCCGAGACGAGAGCGAATTTACGTCCCGGGATCTCGAATGTATCTGTCAGCCTACGCATCTTAACTCCTTTAGGCAGCACGGGTGCCGCCGGTCATGGTTGTGAATGCCTCAAAACACTAGCATCCCATAGGTTTGGTCGGCAATATGCTGGCCCCCATGATTCGCATCTATTATGCGGGGGGGGTGAAAAGAGTCAACCCCGAATTGCACCGCTTTCCCTCGCGCTTCGTCTGCCCCCCCCCCCCGACGCTAACCGAATGCCTAGGGATCGTATTTTGACATGGGACATTGGTAACCCAACGCCCGTTGCCGGGATGGCTGCCCGCAACCGCGATACGCTGCACGCTGCCCTCTTGCCTGATCGTCGCTCTTTTTTACGGATACACGGCGCTTTTCGGGCCTCATCACTTCACGGTGGACATCGCCATTGATGTCGATATCCTCGGTCGCGCGGCCGGTCTCGATGAGGGTACGGAGATAGCGGTCATAAATGATGTGGGCAACCTCGCGCGTCCGGTCGGCGTCGATGGACAACGGGGCGGTGACAGTCCGTTTGCCGTCACTTCATCTTGACCGGCCGTTCTGCTTCGCGTCGGCGAGCCTCTGCGACGGGCGTCAGGGTCCGTTGCCATTCAGCCTGCATCAGCGCGGTGAACCGGTCGATGGCCGGATGCGGAGGCACAAGCGGATCATCCCGCCGGATCTTGCCGACCGCATTCTCGTACTCCCACAGGATGTCGATGGTGTCGCCGCGCCGTTCCATGGGAATGGTGATGGGCGGATAACCGGCACGCAACACCGGGATATTGGCGACAAGCCTCGCCACGCGTCCATTGCCGTCGAAGAACGGGTGTATCCGCACGAAGCCCAGGTGCGCCCGGACAAATGCGGCGATGGCCTCTGTCGGCTGCCGAGCCCCGCCCAACGAGGCATTGAAATCTCCGAGCCAGCGCCTCATGAGATGCGGCACGTCCAATGGGTCGGCGTACTCCATGAAGGCGACCTGTCCGTTCACCACGCCAGTCGTGCCGTTATACGACTGCTTCCAGCCGCCCACCGGGTTCAGGGCGTCAACCGCCGAAAGCTGCATCACGGCGCGGTGCAAGGCGAACAAGTCCTCTTCGGTGACGCCCGGCTGGCGGAGCATCCGGTAGACCCCGTCGATCGCGCGGGCGTGCCCGTAAACCTCCTGATGCTCGCGCAGGCTTTTGCCGCTGATGGTCAAACCCAACTCCAGCACCTTGACCGTATCGCCCAGCGTCAGCGTGTTGCCCTCGATGGCGGTGGAGTCGTGCGTCCAGACGGCGGCGATCTGTTTCAGCATCTGGTCGCGGATGTCGGGGGAGAGGCCCTCGAAGAAGAGACGGGCCCCGCGCCGCTTGCGGCGGCTCTTCGCGAACGAGAACACCGCGTTGTGCGTCACCCCGAGACCGTGGGAGCGGTTCAGCAGCTCGGCCACCTGCCTGAAACTCCGGCCCGCGTCCAGCAGGGCGAAGATCTCATCCTCGTGAGGGCTCAGTTTCGACTGGAAGGGTTTTCCGGGCATTGTAACCTCTTTCTCGCCTGTTCAAACCCATAGTGTAACGACTTATTGGCTGTTATCAATCGAAAAGTCGTTACATTACTATCGGTCAACCGTTCGCTTCCGACCGCGTCCTCAGACATCGCACCTGACAATGTTGCCGCGCAGTAACATTCGGCTGCTTTTGATGGATCTGTCAGCGGATTGTTCCCGTTCGGTAATCTTGACGATTGACTGGGGGCCCCTGATCCGATATATTACCGTACGGTAACTATGACTATTCAGAACACAGCTCAACTCGGCGCGGCGGTCCGTGCGGCGCGCAAGCAGCTCAAGGCCACACAGAAGGAACTGGCGATGACCAGCGGTACCGGCCTGCGCTTCCTGATCGACCTTGAGAGGGGCAAGCCCACCTGCCAGATCGGCAAGATCCTGCAGGTGCTGCAAGCGTTGGGCCTGCGCGTCGGGCTGACAGCCGCCTCTGACACCTCCCCTGAAGGCGGTGCGTCATGAGGCGCTTTCTTCGCCGGCATCCTGCCCGAGGAGGAGCCCCGGAAACGGATCGCCGCCAGTCGCGGCGTCAGCGAGCGCAATGACTTCGCCAGGTGTTTAAGATGGTGGGCCCAGCAGGGCTCGAACCTGCGACCAAAGGATTATGAGTCCTCCGCTCTGACCGACTGAGCTATGGGCCCCTAAACGCGGTGCACACTATAACAAGGCGAAGCAACGGGTTCAACGCCAAAGGGATATCGTGACACGTGACATGCAGGTAACCGTCAGGGATGCAGACGCCGGCCAGGCGTTGTCGGCCTTTTTGGCCGGGCGGTTTACCTATCATGATGCGGCGGGGTGGCGTCGGTTGATTCTGGAGGGACGCGTGACGCTGGACGGAATCGTCGCGGAGGCGGAACGCCGGGTCACGGCGGGCGAGCAGATCCGTTTTGACGCGTCGGGGATTTCTGAGCCGCCGGTGGATGACACGTTCGGCGTGATTTCTGACGACCCGTATCTGCTGGTCGTCAATAAATCCGGCAATCTGCCGTGTCATCCCGGAGGCCGCTATTTCAACCACACGCTCTGGGCGGTATTGAAGAAACGGCACGGTCTCGATCATCCGGTGTTTGTCAACCGGCTGGACCGCGAAACATCCGGGCTCGTGTTGGTCGCGAAGACACGGGACGCCGCCGCTCACCTCTGGCGGCAGTTTGCTGGTCGGCAGGTGGAGAAGCGCTATGTGGTTTTTGTGGAAGGACTTTTCCCTGACCGGCTGGAGGCTTTGGGCTGGCTGTGTCCGGATCGCGGTTCGGTCATCCGCAAGAAACGCCGGTTCCTGCCGTCAGAAACGGCACCGTCACAGCCGGAGCCGGGGGCTGAGTGGGCGGAGACCGTTTTCGAACGTCTGGCGCGCGGTGCAGGCTTCAGCGTGGTGGCCGCATTTCCGCGCACAGGGCGTCTGCACCAGATCCGTGCGACGCTGTGCTCGTTGGGGTATCCGGTGGTCGGCGACAAGGTGTACGGCGTGGACGAGACGCTCTTTTTGCGTTTTTGCGCGGATGCGCTTACGGTCGATGATCGGGCGCGGTTGCGGCTGCCGCGGCAGGCGCTGCATGCTGATCGTTTACGCGTCTGCCATCCCGGCAACGGAGAGTGGATCGAACGCCTAGCCCCACTGACGGCCGATCTGCGCGGGATGCTCGGTGAGGGTCGGACTCGGCCCGGACTTTCGTTTGACGGCAAGGCCGGATATCTTCTACCCTAGTGGCTCGCAGTCTGGAGACTTGACCTTTTGGATGCCAGGCGGGCGATCATGAAAGGGGCGCGAATGAAGATGAGTCGGAGTGTCGGGCGTTTGGCATGGGGCTGCGTGGCGCTGGCGGTTCAGACCGCCTGCGCAAACGAGGCCGTTGATCTCGCGGGCATCTGGTCGGTGCGGCAGACCGACAGTGAGCAACCTGCCGTGCCGCTGAATGTGCCCGGTGACGTGCACAGCGCCCTGCTGGCGGCGGGGCGCATCCCGGATCCGTATTTTGGTGCCAATGAAGCGGATGTGCAGTGGGTGGGGCAGAAGACGTGGCTGGCGGAGCGGTCATTCGACGTGCCGGCCGCAGTGTTGGAACAGCGTTCGGTGATCCTGCGTCTGGAGCATGTGGATACCTTCTGCGAACTCGCGATCAATGGCCGGAAGGTCGGTGAGACCGGCAACCGTTTCCGCCGGTACGATTTCGAGGTCAAATCACTGCTGCGGCCGGGGCGCAACACGATCACGGCGCTGTTCCGCAGCGCGGAGCAGGTTACGGAGGAGCGCGGCGAAGCGCTCGGCTATCCGATCCCGATGGTGGACAACGGGCGGGTGCCGCACATCAACCTGATCCGCAAGCCCGCCTGCCACGGCGGCTGGGACTGGGGCATCGCGTTGATGGCCACCGGTTTCGCGGGGCCCGTGAAGCTGTTGGGCAGCGATCTGGCGCGCATTGATTATGTCTACTGCGATCAGGCCCACCGTCCCGGCGTCTGCGAGGTGACGGTCACGGCGGAGGTAGTGTCACCCGAAGGCGGCGACAGTACGCTGGCGGTGGCGCTCGGGGAGGAGCGCGTGGCGCGTCCGGTGTCGCTGAAGCCGGGCATGAATCGCATTTCGGCGACGGTGGCGGTCGAGCGACCGAAGCTGTGGTGGCCGAGCGGCGCGGGCGAACAGCATCTCTATGACCTCACGGTGACGGTCGGAACGGACACTTTCACGCGGCGGCTGGGACTGCGGACGATCGAGGTGGTCAACCAGCCTGACCCCGGCGACACGTCGGCGCGTCCCGGCATGAGTATGACGTTCCGCGTGAACGGGGCGGATCTCTTCTGCAAAGGGGCGAACTGGATCCCCTGCGACGGACTGCCGGAGCGTCAGACGCCTGAGCGCTACCGGGATCTGCTGGCATCGGCGCGCGACGCGAACATGAACATGATCCGCCTGTGGGGCGGCGGCCAATTCGAGAACGACGCCTTTTACGAGCAGTGTGACGAGCTGGGACTGATGGTCTGGCACGACTTTATGTTCTCGTGCGCACTGTATCCCTCGGACCGCGCGTTTCTGGAGGAGGTGCGCGCGGAATTGTCCCATCAGTTGCGCCGATTGCGCGATCACGCCAGCATCGCGCTCTGGTGCGGCGATAATGAATGCATCGGTGCGCTCACCTGGTTTGAGGCGAGCCGCAAGAACCGAGACCGCTATCTGATCAGCTACGACCGGCTCAGCCGCGTGCTGGCCGAGACGGTGGAGGCGTATGATCCCGTCCGCACCTTCTGGCCGTCCTCGCCCTGCGCGGGTCCCGGGGATTTCGGTGACGCGTGGCACGATGACAACCGCGGCGATATGCATAACTGGACGGTGTGGCATGAGAACAAGGATTTCTCCGCGTACTACACCTATAAGCCACGCTTCTGCTCGGAGTTCGGGTATCAGTCTTTCTCCTCGCCGGAGGTCGCGAAAACCTTTGTCGCGCCAGACCAGATGAATCCGACGGCGCCGGATTTCGAACAGCACCAGAAAAACCGCGGCGGCAATGCCCGCATGCTGGAAACCATGGCGCGTTACTTCCGCTTCCCCGAAGGCTTCGATAACGTGCTGTATCTTTCGCAGGTGCAACAGGCCCTGGCGATCAAGACGGCTGTCGAGGCCTGGCGCCGGTTGCAGCCGCGCTGCATGGGCACGCTCTACTGGCAGCTCAACGACAACTGGCCGGTGGCTTCCTGGTCAAGCGTCGAATATGGCGGCAAGTGGAAGCACTTGCACTATCACGCCCGGCGCTTTTACGCGCCACTGGCGGTGATGACTATTCCGGTCGATCAGGGCACGAATCTGGAGTTCTGGGCCGTCAACGACTTCGCCGAGCCGGTTGCGGCCGAGGCGTCAGTCGAGGTGTGGGGGTTTGACGGGAAACGGCTGGACGCGGTGGCGCTGCCGGCCGAATTGGCGCCGCGCTCAGCCAAGCTGCTCGGAAAAGTTCCGCTGGCGCGTTTTGGTGACGATGCCGAACGGATCGGCCGATTCCTGGAGGTGGTGGTACGCGGCGAGGCCGCTGGCCGCGCGCTGACGCACAGCAACGAGTGGTTTTTCCACGCCTATAAGCGCCACGCGCTGGGGAATGCCCGGGTGGATGCGATCCCTGCAGACCGGCAGGGCCGATGGACAGTCACGCTGACGACCGACAAACCGGCCTTCTTTGTCTGGGCCAACGCGGAGGGGATCCGCGGGGAGTTCAGCGACAACAGTTTCGCGCTCTTTCCGGGACGCCCGGTCACCCTGACGTTCACGCCCAAGGATGCCGGTGCGTCGTTCAGCGATTTTGCGCGGTCGCTGACCGTCAAGCACCTGCGCCAGACGTATGCCGGGGATTAACGGTCAACGTGGCGTTATCTTTGGTGTGGAGGATGTGCCGGCGGATTTGTCGCCGTTAACCTGCGAGTCCGCCCGCGCAAACCGGTAAGCCGACATCAACGACGACACAGAGATTGACAGACCCGCCGTCATTTGGTTATTGTGCCAAACAACAAAACGAAAGAAGACCTGTGAACAAGAAAGAGCAAGCAATCTTAGCGGCTAAGACCAAGGTGCTGAAGGCCCTAGCACACCCGGCGCGGCTGTGGATGGTTGAACAACTTGCCGATGGCGAACGTTGCGTCTGTGAGTTGGTGGACGGCCTCGTGCTGGATTTCTCGACTGTTTCCAAGCACCTGCTTGTGTTGAAGAACGCGGGCGTGGTGGCGGACGATAAACGCGGCAAGCAGGTGTTCTATTCCCTGAAGGTGCCGTGCGTGTTGAATTTCATGCACTGCGTCGAGGCGGTGATCAAGGGGGAAGGCTGATTGATGGACTGGAAGAGCGAGTGGAAAAAGTTGGCGTGGATCGTGGCGGGTTTTCTGGCCTGCTTCTATCTGCCGGTGGGCGTCGC
>CAZOIS010000135.1:0-10248 GCA_964579865.1 uncultured Lentisphaeraceae bacterium
AACCGTGCGCGTGCTGAAAGTCTTGCCCGAAGGAACGGAGCCGGAACTCCCGTAGTGCAGGGTGCGCCGACAGCATTACGCCTTGCCAGCCTGTGATTCCGGGAAAGCTCAATCCCATCCCAGCCCCCCCATCCATGGAACCAGCGGCCCCGCCGCGATTGAACCACTTGGAACCAGGCCGCAGGCCGATTGAACCTCTCTCCCCGAAGGCATCAGGGGCATGTCTCGACTTTCGACAATTGGCTTGCAGGAATAGCAGGGGCATCGTTCGTCTTTGTACAACGACGGTTCCGCCCATCCCCCCATTCGCGGTCGATCCCTAGCCGCCAAATTTCTCAAAGAAAACGCCGTTCAGGCCGGGTAGGTCGGTTTCCCCGAAACCGCTGCTGTTATCCGTCCTCCGTCCACCGCCTTCTGTCCTCTGTTCGCTGTCCCCCTCCGGCTTACCCCGCTCATCCGGCTTCGTCCCTTTTTCTGCCGACAGCTTTCGCCGATAGCATTACGCCTTGCCAGCCTGTGAGTCCGAGAAAGGACACCTTACATCGAACGTCCAAACGTTTAGAGTCTCATCCCCCCTTCGCCCGACTTTAATTTCTGGATGTTTTCTATTGACACGATATTCAATACGTGTTTTCATGCAAACATGAAAATGCGGTTCGGCACCACTTCAGCGCAGGAAACAGCCGACCCCGTGGCCGTGGGTGGCGCTATCCGAGAACTCCGCCGGCGCGCCCACCTCTCGCAAGGCGAACTCGCCCGCCGCATCGGCATGCGGCAAGGCCCCCTGTGCAACCTCGAACAAGGCAAGAACCTCCCATCCTCGCAAGTGCTCCTCCGCCTGGCCGCCGTCCTGAACACCACCACCGACCGCATCCTGCGCCCCGCAGTCTACCCTGACAGCGACGGGACCTCCTCCCGGCAGCCTGCGACATCCGTCATCTATCTTGACCCGTCCGAGCTGGCCCCCACCTCTCCGGCGGCACGTTCATGCACCGCCTCCCCCGAATCCGCCGCCATCGCCTCCGCGACCCGCGACTACCTCGCCCTGGAAGACATCTGCCGCGTGCCCCGGCAGGCGCGCATCCCCCTCCAGATCGCGTTCAGCACCGTCCCCTCGGGCATGGCGCGCCTGGCCGCCCAGCTTCGGACTCTCTTCGGCATCGGCGACGCCGTCGTCTTCGACCCCCTCGAACTCTTTGAAAACCATGGGCTCCGCGTCATCTTCATGCCCCTGGCGGCCGTGCCGAGCCTTTCCTTTTACGACGCCCCCAACGGCAACGTCTTCATCTTCATCGGCACCGGCATCAACCCCGAGAAACAGATATTCGGCCTCGCCTACGAACTCGGCAGGATACTGCTCTACACCCGTGCAGAATTCCTAAAAGAGCCCCCATTCGGACGATCCTCAAGCGCCAACAAGGCGTCGCGCCACTTCGCGGCCTGCTTCCTGATGCCGGAAACCGCCGTCCGCACGAGCGTCGGGCAGACCGGCGTGCGTCCGGACGAATGGAACCTTGAGCTTTTGCTCCGCCTCAAACACCGTCTCGGCGTCTCAGCCGAAAGCCTCAACTACCGTCTGCTCGAACTCGGCCTCATCACACCCGAACGCCAATCCGAGCTCCGCGGGGCCATCAAAGCCCATTATGAGGCGCACGCCTTCGCCGAACCCGGCCAAAGCCGCCGCATCCTCTCGCCCAACGGCCGCCTCGGCGACCTTCTACACACCGCGCTCCTTCGCAACGAGCGCGAGGCTCACGCCATCGCGGCGCGGCTGAAAAAACTCGCCGTGCACGTCAAAAGCTGAGCGTCATGAAAAAGGAGAATGCCGTGTCTGAGGAAACCATCCCGATCCAAGCGTGCGGACAGGTGCGGGAAAGCGCTTGCCAATCAGACGCGTAGGGCGTATCGTGCATAAATAGTGTTGTATCGGAGAAAAACATGAATGATTTTGCGAGTATGTTTGAAAAAGCTACCGGACAACTGCCGTTTCCCTGGCAAAGTGCGCTCTATGAGCGTTTTGCCGTGGGAGAAATTCCCGATGCAGTTTCACTCCCCACCGGTTTGGGCAAGACCTCCGTGATCGCCATCTGGATGATCGCTCTTGCGATGCATCCGTGTAAGGTTCCGCGGCGATTGGTCTATGTAGTAAACCGCCGCACCGTTGTTGACCAAACAACAACGGAAGCCCAAAAACTAATCGCTGCGCTCACTAAGCCGGTGCTCGCCGATCTCAACCAGAGACTGTGCAGTCTCTGTGCGTTGCCCTGTGAATCCCCGCTCGCCATCAGTACTCTGCGCGGTCAGTTTGCCGATAACGGGGAATGGCGGCGCGACCCCGCACGTCCCTCCGTCATTATCGGAACAGTCGATATGATCGGTAGCGGCTTGCTTTTCAGCCGTTACACCGTCGGTTTCAAAACGCGTCCGCTGCATGCGGGATTCCTCGGTCAAGACGCGCTGATCGTCCACGACGAGGCGCACCTTGAACCCGCCTTTCAAACACTCCTTGAGGAAATCCACGCCGAACAGATCGGCCCTGACAATTCGACGACAGGTCTGCGAGACTTGAAGCCGGTCCGTATATTGGCTCTCACCGCGACCGCTCGTTCTGCGACCGCATCATTCTCTCTTACTGACGGCGACCGTGGAAATCAAACGGTCAGGAAGCGCTTTGAAGCCGTTAAGCGACTTTCCCTGGTTGCTGTCGGCGATGGGGAGGACCTCAAAGATCTGATAGCGGAAAAAGCCAGGATGCTCGGCGGTTCGGTTCTCGTGTTCGTGCGTTCCGTTGATAACGCGCTGAAGATCGTCGCCGCGCTCGACAAGGGTGAATGCAAAGGCCAAGTGGTCGCGCTCACCGGAACAATGCGCGGCAAGGAGCGCGATGATCTCGTCAACGACCCGCGCTTCCTGCGGTTTCTCGGCTCGGACGGATCGACCGAAGACTCTCCCGTCTTCCTCGTCTGCACCTCCGCTGGCGAAGTCGGCGTGAACCTCTCCGCTGATCACTGCGTCTGCGATCTCTCCACCTACGAATCGATGGCGCAACGTTTCGGACGTGTCAACCGGTTTGGTAAACGCGGCGACAGCACCATCACTGTCTTCCACGAGAAAACCTTCGACACGGCTAACAAAAAGACGGGAGCGCTGGAATCGGCCCGTGAGGCAACGCTGGCGCTCCTCAGACAACTGCCAAAAACGACTGCTCCGGATGACGTCTATGAGGCCTCTCCCGCCGCGCTTGAAACGCTCCCCGCCTCCGGCCGCGACGCTGCTTTCTCACCCCCGCCTGCAATCCGCATCGCCACGCAGATTCAGTTCGATGCCTGGGCGCTGACCTCCATCCGCGAGAGCATTGCGGCCCGCCCCGCTGTCGCCCCTTATCTGCACGGTGAAGCCGAATGGCAGCCACCGGAAACGCATATTGCTTGGCGGGATGACCGCGATTTTGACGCCAGGATTAATCCCGGCGACTTCATCGAGCGGTTCCCGCTCAAGCCTCGTGAACTATTAAGAGATACGACTAATCGAATCGTCGACTCGCTCGACAAACTAATCAAGGACAAGAACTGCCAACTGAATGCCTGGCTGATTGACGATTATGGATCAGTCTTAATCTTCCCCCTGGCCAAGTTCGACAAGGAACATGCACTGAATGTTCTGGCCGACGCCACTCTCATACTTCCCGCGTCACTCGGCGGCTTGGAAAACGGTCTCTTTACCGGCAAAAGCACTGCGTCCGATGTCTCTGAAATTGACCGCCGCGAAACCAGCACCCGCGATGCCGCCGCCGATTTCTCGCTCAACTTAGCGGGGGAAAACGACGACGAGCCCAAACATCGCCATTGGTTTGCCCCATCAGAAACGAAGACTGATTTGCCGTTAAATAATGCCGGAGGTGCCGTCAGTCTGGCCGATCACGCCGCAGCCGTCACCGCAAACGCCCGCGCCATTGCCGCGAAGCTCGGCCTGTCATCCGACGTTCAGGCAGCCGTTGTTGAGGCCGCCGAACACCACGACGACGGCAAGGCCCGCGCCCAGTGGCAGCGCGCGATCGGTAACCGCAGTTACCCCGGAACCGTGCTTGCCAAGTCATCCGGCTGTCCCCTTGCAATCACTGAAACCTACCGCCATGAATTCGGATCTCTATTCGCGCATGCAAACGGCTCGCCCGCTTCCGACTTGGCGGTGCACTTCATAGCCGCACATCACGGCCGAGCACGGCCACATTTTCCGGTTAATGAGATTTTTGACCCCGAGCGCTCGCCCTCGGAGTCGCTCGCAGTCGCCAACGCGGTTCCGCAGCGTTTCGCAACGCTCCAAAGTGCGTACGGTCGCTGGGGGCTCGCCTATCTGGAAAGCATCCTCCGCGCTGCAGACTACGCCGCCAGCGCAGGAATCGTGGTGAACGAAACGCATCCCCCTCAGGCCGCGCCTTCGCCGTCCGTGCGCCCGGCGCACTCGTCGTTCAAGCCGGATGTTATGAGTCTCGCGTTCGACCCCGCCAACCCCGGCCACTACTTCGCCTGCTGCGGCCTCTTCGAACTCGCTTCCCGGCTTTATCCTGAAGCTACCGCGCATTTCAGCGGCAACCGTTTTCTCATCCATGTGCCAATCACGCTCGCCGATTTGTTCGCTAAAATCGTCGATGCAGGGATCACAGCCATGGACGAAAATGACAAACCGCTCTCGCCAATCCGTATCAGTAGTTTTGGAATTTATCTGGACTGGTGGCGGCAAGAAGGCGGTGGCATCGGCAAGCTTAAAACCTGGGCTGGCCAAATGAGTGTTTGTGGTATTGCAAACGATATGAGACACGCCATAGGAAAAGAAAAGAGATTCTTAGATGATATCTTGTTTTTGTGCAGCCAAAAAAATGCCGGGCAACCGTACTACTTCGATGCCAATTATGCAGTTAATGCCCAAGCTCAGGATGTGGGCTTTTCCATTGATAAGCTCGGCAAGGGGAATGTGAAGATCATAACTCCTGTACGTCCTGCAACCGAGTTGCTTTGCCTCATCGGTCTGCAACGCGCACGCCCGATACTTGCCGTCAATGAAAAAGGCAAAGAAAGACTTTACGATTATCACACCTGGCATAACCCAATCGCTGTACCGCTCGTCCCCGCCGCAGTAGCAGGGTTGCTTGTGCCAAATGGGAATCACTACCGATTTGCAAATCCATCACGAGCGCAGGATTACCGTGCTTTTATGCCAGCAACCCTTCTCCAGTCACAACCTAGAACCAAAGGAAACACACCATGAGCGAAACCGCCACCCCCGCCGCCATCACGCAGTTTGACAACCTCATCAACGCCGACGGCCCCGCCGCGTTGGTTGTCAGGGAGCACCTCATCCCCGTCGAAGGCGCAGATGCGGTGTTCTTCCCGCCAACATACGCGCCGTCCAGAAAGGGCGAGAAAAGCGGTTACAACATCGATACGGCCAGCGACGGCAGTAATGTCGTTCTCGTCGACAGTGTCGGCTCACAGGCCAACCGCATGGAACCGATGTTCAAGGAAAAACCCTATTCTTCCCTCGTCCCGCAAATCGTAATCAAGGCAGGCGAAAAAGAAGTGAATCTTCTGGATGCAGGCCACCGCGCTGGCGACGCTATCGCCCGTTGTTCCGCGCTCAAAGATGTGCTGAACAAGGCCTTTGAAGCCATCCTCAAAAGCAGTAATGCTCTGCCTCTTGCGAGGATCGCGCCAACATCGCTTGTTTTCGGCGTATGGGATTCTCGCGATACGCAGGCGAAACTGCCGCGCCTGATTGCTTCAACAATTCGTGCCTATAACGTGCGTCCGCTTACTCGGTCCGCACAATACATCCCACCAGTAGACTATCTAGGGAAAGCGATCCAGAGCGAGAAGATTAAAGGGCTTGAGGAGCCGGGCAAGGAATCTGATAAAGAGCTCTTCGCCGAATGCGGCTTCGGTCATGTTCCATCTACCGGTTCGCACGGCGGCGTCATTGCCGAAGGCGGCATCCGCCGCGATGCTGTATTGGCGCTTTCCGCCTTACGTTTGCTCACAGCTGATACGCCCGAAAATACTGTAATGCTCCGCCGCTACATCCTCGGCCTAGCGCTAGTTTCCTTCACCAAGCTCCCGCTCGCCTACTATCGCCAAGGCACGATTCTTACGCTAGACCCCGAAAAACCTAGAGAGTTCAAATTGGTCAGCAACGATGGGATACGTACTGATGTAACCTTCACGCACGAAACTGCACTTGCCTTTGCGCAAGCGGCCGCAACTGATTTCAATATCGAACCCCGATCCAGGACTTTTGAATTCGAGGTCAAGCTGGCACAAAACGCATTTGAAGATTTTCGGAAGAAAAAAGGGAAGAAAGCGGACTAGTAAATGACCGTTTAGCCATCTTACAGACAACATTGCGGGGCATAATCACATGAAACACCTAAGCATTACCGTCCGCTTCCTGATGGACGAATTTCACGGGCGCGGCGACCAAGGCGAGCCGGAATGGCCGCCCTCGCCGCTGCGCCTGTTCCAGACGCTGGTCAACGCCTCGGCCCGCCAACGCGGCGCTGACACCGCCGGTGTTCTCGAATGGATCGAAAGTCAACAGGCGCCGACCATTGTCGCCACTGCCCCCGCTACCATCCAGCCGCTCTCTGCCTTCAAGAGCTTTGTTCCCGACAATGTCGGCGACCTCGTGGCGAAGTCATGGTCTCGCGGGAAAAACGAGGATATCTCTAAATTCCGTACCGCGAAAGAAATCCGCCCCACACGCCTGCAGGAAGACGCTGTTGTGCGGTACCTTTGGCCGCTGGCCGATGCTTCGACCTTCAACCTGCCCGCGTTCAAGCGGACAGTCAGCGCCATCTCTGCGCTCGGGTGGGGCATCGATATGGTTGTGGCGGATGCCGCGCTGCTCTCTCAGGAAGAAGCGGAAGCGCAGGCCGGTGAACGGTGGCTTCCGGCCGAGGCGGGAGAGGGTGTCCCGCTGCGTGTGCCCATCCAAGGGACACTGGTTGATTTACGTTCGCGGTACAAGGCTTTTCTTAACCGCATCAGCCTTGAAAAGGACGCGGTCTTCAGCCCCGTCCCCCCGCTTGCGGCATATGCCGTCCGTGAGTACCGCAGGTCATCGGAAATGGCCAGGCCGCCTTACGCAATGTTTGAGCTCCGCAAGCTCGACGACACCGCTTTCGCAGCCTACTCCGCCGCCCGCAAGGGCTTGCATCTCGGCGGGATGCTTCGGCATTGCGCAGCGCGTATCGCGCCGCAGATGGGTTGGGATGAGCAGCGTGTGGCGGCGTTCGTGCTTGGCCATGGTGAATCGCGTGGAGAGGAGCACAAGCCGGTCGAGGGACCGCGTCTTGTTTTTATTCCGCTCCCGTCGATTGAGTTTCACGGCGAGGCCAAGGGTAGGGCAGTTGGCGCGATCCGCCGCGTGCTTGTCACGGTTTCCGGCGCAATTCCCGCATCCGAGTTCAACGCGATTGTCCGCGCGCTTGAAGGTCAGGAGCTGATCGACGAAGCCAGTCGGGAACCAGTCGCTTTTTTAAGCAAAGCGACTGCACGCGTAAATGCGACAGCCGACTACTTGTCAGAAGGCCGCGTGTGGGAATCGGTCACGCCCGTTGTGTTGCCGGGCTATGACGATCCGAAAAAGTTGAGGTGCAAACTCAATGAAGCCCTGCTCACTCCTCAGGAGAAAGCGGCGGTGGTGGAAAAGTTAGAGCGGCGCATTGAAACGCTTCTGCGCAAGGCTTTGCTTCAGGCAGGTTTCGCTCCTGAAGTAGTCGGAGCCGCCCGCCTCTATTGGCGTGGCAGCGGTTTTTTCCCGGGAACTGATCTCGCAACGAATTACGCCGTTCCGGAGCAGTGCCGGCGTTATCGCCGCCTTCATTGCCGCATAGAGTTCTCCAAACCGGTCAAAGGCCCGTTTTGCATAGGCGGTGGCCGCCACTTCGGTCTCGGCCTCTTCGCCGCCGTGCCGGAAACAGCCGGGTAACCGTTGAAAAACCGCCGTCCGATGACCCCGCATTCGGAGATGTATCACGATGAGCGAACCAGCCGCCATCCTGCCCGTGCGCATGGTGAACGAATACGCCTACTGCCCGCGTCTCTTCCACCTCATGTACGTCGGAGAACGATGGGAGGATAATGACTTTACGGCCCACGGCCGTTCCGTCCACGCCCGCATCGACAGCGAAGACGACCCACTGCCGCCACCTCCCGCGGATCCGGACGAACCTCCCGCCATCGCCCGCTCGGTCTCGCTGGGATCCGAAACACTGGGGTTGTCCGGCAAACTCGACCTGCTGGAAATCGAAACGGGCCTCGCTGTACCCGTGGACACCAAACGCGGCAGTGTCCCGCCCACGCCCCAGCGCTGCTATGAGCCCGAACGCGTCCAGCTCATGTGCCAAGGGCTGCTCCTGCGCGAACACGGCCACGCCTGCGATTACGGCATCCTGTATTTCGCCGCGTCCCGCCGGCGCGTCCAGGTTGATTTCACGCCCGAACTGGAAGCCCGCACGTTGCACCTGATCTCAGAGGCCCGAGCCGTCGCCAATAACAGCGATCCGCCCCCGCCCCTCACCGATTCGCCCAAGTGTGTCGGCTGTTCGCTCGCTGGCATCTGCCTGCCGGACGAAACCAACTTGCTGACCGGCGAGGAGAAGAAACCCGCCGATATCCGCCGCCTCTACCCCGCCCGCGACGACGCCCTTCCTCTCTACGTGCAGGAACAGGGCGCCCGCGTCGGCAAGTCCGGCGAAGCCCTGACTGTTGAAAAGGGCCATGCGAAACTCGGCGAGTTCCCCTTGAAAGACGTCTCCCAGCTGGTTCTTTGCGGCAACGTTTCCGTTTCCGCGCAATGCCTCCACCTGCTTTGCCAGCGCGGCACCCCGGTCGTCCACCTCTCGGCGGGCCACTGGTTCTACGGCGTCACAGCCGGCATCGGCCTGCGCAATGCCTACGACCGCGCCGCGCAGTTCGCCGCCGCGGCGGACGACGGACGCCGCCTCACGCTCGCCCGCGCCTTTATCCGCGCCAAAGCGCTGAACCAGCGCACCCTGCTGCGACGGAACACAACAGACGATATCGACACCGCCCTCGCCGACATGCGCCGCCTCATTGCCTGCCTTGACCCCTGCACGGACACCGACCAGCTCATGGGCGTCGAGGGCTCCATCGCCTCGCTCTATTTCGCCAACTTCGGGGCCATGCTGGCCGCAGGCCCGGCCCGCGAGAATTTTTCCCCGACATCGCGCAACCGCCGCCCGCCGAAAGATCCCGTCAACGCGATGCTCTCATTCGCGTACGCCCTGCTCGCCAAAGAAACGACGGTCGCGCTGCTCGCCGAAGGCTTGGACCCCTTCTGGGGGTTCCTTCACCGTCCGCGCCACGGACGCCCCGCGCTGGCGCTCGACCTCATGGAGGAATTCCGCCCCCTCATCGCCGATTCCGCGGTCCTTTCCGCCATCAACACCGGCATGGTGGCTCTTCCCGATTTCGTCATCTCCCGCGCCGGCTGCGCCATGAGCGACTCCGCGCGCAAAGCGCTGATCCGCGCCTATGAACTGCGCCTCGACCAGATGCTCACCCACCCCGTGTTCGACTACCGCTGCTCATGGCGTTCAGTGATCCGCGTGCAGGCGAAACTGCTTGCCAAAGTCCTTCGCGGCGAAATCCCGTCATACTCAGGCATCACCACCCGCTAAAGGATCCGTCATGCGCCGTTTCTACTTGGTTTCTTACGACATCCCGGACGACAGGCGCCGGGCACGCATATTCAAGCTCATGCGCGGCTGGGGCGAGCGCGTGCAATACTCCGTCTTCTGCTGCCAACTCAATCCCCGCGAACGCTTGGAACTCATTGACGAACTGAAAACGAGAATGAACGACGACGAAGACCAAACCCTGTTTGTTGAAGCCGGCGCGGTAGAAGGCGAACGCCCGGTTCCTGATATCGCCTATGTCGGAAAAGTCTGGCGGCCGGAACAACGTTCTCAGGTCGTTTGATGGTTTCCCCTGTTTTCGAGCGGTCCGGTGGTGTGGAAATCACGGGAGCCGCTCGCTGCCCTTTGAAAACCGGTCTTTTTTCTCTCGGAACAAGCCCTTTCGCTTGACCCGACGGCGTGTTTTCGGCATTGTTTTAAGCACCGCTCGAAAACAGCCCCGCAACCCGCTGATAAACAACGGGTTACCGGCGGGTACGTTTCCGCGCCTTAACCGGCGCGGCCCCATTGAAGCAGCATCGTATCAGCGCGAC
>CAZOIS010000135.1:10348-11622 GCA_964579865.1 uncultured Lentisphaeraceae bacterium
GTTTCCGCGCCTTAACCGGCGCGGCCCCATTGAAGCAGCATCGTATCAGCGCGACTATGCGACCGCCGTAAACGTTTCCGCGCCTTAACCGGCGCGGCCCCATTGAAGCTGCCGGAAATCGTCACTTTGCGATTGTCCTGAATATCGTTTCCGCGCCTTAACCGGCGCGGCCCCATTGAAGCCGTGGATTCGGCGGCATTATGGAGCGCCATGCGTGCGTTTCCGCGCCTTAACCGGCGCGGCCCCATTGAAGCATCCTGCGGAAGCTTTCTGAGGGGATGGGGATACCGGGTTTCCGCGCCTTAACCGGCGCGGCCCCATTGAAGCCCGTCCCTGGCCGCGCTCCAGGTGTCGGTATTCGCGGGTTTCCGCGCCTTAACCGGCGCGGCCCCATTGAAGCTGAATGGCCGTCGCGGGATTGGCATCGAGTTGAAGCCGTGTTTCCGCGCCTTAACCGGCGCGGCCCCATTGAAGCAGAACGTGACCTCGGCGGTCTGGAGAGCGCCCTGCTCGTTTCCGCGCCTTAACCGGCGCGGCCCCATTGAAGCATTACAGTTCTGTTCGCGCCGGTACTCTTTCGGAGCGGTTTCCGCGCCTTAACCGGCGCGGCCCCATTGAAGCGTCGCGTTGAACGCCGCGTATCCTGCCTCGTTGGTCGTGTTTCCGCGCCTTAACCGGCGCGGCCCCATTGAAGCTCTGCTCGGCGTCCAGGTCGCCACAAAATCGCATTCTGTTTCCGCGCCTTAACCGGCGCGGCCCCATTGAAGCGAGCGAAGGGGTCCACGGAAATTTTGCTGGCGGCGAGGTTTCCGCGCCTTAACCGGCGCGGCCCCATTGAAGCGAACGGATAAGACGTATGAAGGCGTTCGCATCGAATGTTTCCGCGCCTTAACCGGCGCGGCCCCATTGAAGCACGAGCACCGTGCGCGTCTTGATGCCTGCGCTTGTGGTTTCCGCGCCTTAACCGGCGCGGCCCCATTGAAGCTCGCAAGGCTTGGCGAGGAAAAGGCAATCAAGTCGATGTTTCCGCGCCTTAACCGGCGCGGCCCCATTGAAGCACCCGCTCCGTAGGGTTTGCCGAAGTTGCCAGAAGTGTTTCCGCGCCTTAACCGGCGCGGCCCCATTGAAGCCGCTAATATAGCCACATCAAAGCGAGATTATGCTTGGTTTCCGCGCCTTAACCGGCGCGGCCCCATTGAAGCTGCGGACGGAATAAAGCCGCCCAGGGTCATCGCCCCGTTTCCGCGCCTTAACCGGCGCGGCCCCATTGAAGC
>CAZOIS010000136.1:0-11617 GCA_964579865.1 uncultured Lentisphaeraceae bacterium
GGAAGAACGCATTCAGGCCTTCGCCCGCTTGCGCCGCAGCCAAGACGCCGCCGCCCCAGATCCAGTGGCCGCTGACGGGATACATGAGAGCGACGAGCAGAACACTGAAGACAATGAAAGACAAGAACTTCACGCGCTCTGCCACCGCGCCCGAGACGATCGTCGCGGCTGTGCCGGCGAAGACGAGTTGGAAGAAGAACTTGGCGGCCAGCGGCACCGGCGTCCAGTTGATCGCCGAGTAGACGCCTTCGTAAGTGGCGGACGAAAAAGGATTCATCGCCGCATACGCAGCGCCCAGCGCCGGGGAGTTGTCCGCCCCGCTCAGGAAGAACAGCCCTTTCAAGCCGATCCACGGCGTGCCGTCGCCGAACATGAGGCCCCAGCCCACCGCCCAGAACGATAACGTGGCGAGCGCAAAAACGATAAAGTTTTTCGCCAGGATGTTGACACAATTCTTGGCGCGGCAGAGACCACTTTCCACCAAGGCGAAGTCCGCGTTCATCCAGAACACCAGCATGCCTGTAACGATGACCCACACGGTGTCTGTCGCGATCCGCATGCTGCTCATCGCCACTTTCCAGCTTTCAGAAGCGCCGGGCGCAGCTTCTTGCGCCCAGCCCGCCGCCGCGATTCCCACGCTCGCCAGCGCGAGCAGGGGGAGTATCGGTATTCTCTTTGGAGTTTGCATCGTCATCCTCTTTTGTTTGTCATGCCTGTACCTGTCAGGCGTTGTCTGTCTCTTAGCACCGGCAATGCCAACTGCGCCGAAAAGGCAAATATCTCAACAATCACTTTGTGTGACGGTTGTTTTTAGATGATTGAAAAATATTCTTCATAAAAAAATGGCTTTACGTCACAAGAATGTCAGAACTGTCCTGCCTATTTGTCTTTTCGCTTCGTAAACTGACAATGTTGAATGATTGAAAGGACCTGTTTTTAAAGGGGATTTTGAAAATTCGTGTGAATGTCAGGCGTATGGTGCTGTTGGCACTCTCTCTGCGAAGAGTCGCACATCCGCTGTTCAATTCGGCGGGCAACAAGAAAGACGAGTGAAATGAAACGACTCATCAGATGGGCAGTGGTGTTAATGTGTTGGACGTGCATGTCACGGGCGGACGAAGCGCAAGATTCCAGTCCGCTCTCGTTTGAGATGACGGCAGACCTCTATTCGGCCTATGTCTGGCGCGGCATGGTGATCAATGACGAGCCGGTCTTTCAGCCCGGCGCTTCGGCGTCTCTGTCATTGGGTGAATACGGTTCCCTAGGGGCGGCCTTGTGGAGCAACCTGGATCTGACCGACCGCAACGGAAACGTGCGCGGGGGCGGCCTGAATGAGATCGACTACACGCTGTCGTACGCGCTCGACGTGGGCCCGGTCTCCTTGGAGGCGGGGCACATCTGGTACACCTTTCCGGTTGTCAATCTGGGCAGCACCAAAGAGGTGTATCTCTCGGCGTCCTATCACTCGGAGTTCGTGACCCCCTTCGTGAGCTTGACGTATGACTATGATCTGCTCGAAGGGTTTTACGCCAATGCGGGACTGAGCAGGGAGTGGGCCGTGGCAGAACGCCTGACGCTCGGCGCTGAAGTGTCGTTGGGCGCGGGCGATGCCGATTACATGGCGTATGTCGGCGCTGATGACGCCGGCTTGATGGATGTCCATGCGGCTGTCTACGCGTCCTACGCGGTCATGGAGTTCATGTCGGTGGGGGCGCGCCTGGCGTGGGTGTCTCTGCTCGACAGCGAGGCGCGCGATGCCGAGCCCTACTGGGACGAGGATCTGCTGTGGGGCGGCGTCAACCTAGCTGTCGCATTTTAGTTTGACTCGCAGCAAAAATGTCAGTTCACGTTTCACGCCGGACAAAACCGTCCGGCGTTTTCGTTTATGGGCTTTGAAAGAGTGGACTATTCTGCGGAGAACATGCGTGAGGAGGCATAAAGAGCGTGTTGGCACACAGGGTGCTTAATCGTTAGCGTGACGTGAATACCAACTGTGGTTAATCGGAGAACGCTATGAGCATCACACGACAGAAAGCAATTGAGTCAGCCATTCAGTACCGCGCGGGTGACGAGCCGAAACTGGGCTGCAAAGAGGTGCCGTCCTACTTTGGCGTCAATGTGTTTGGCGACGACCAGATGAAGGCGCGTCTGCCGAAGGACATTTATGCGTCGTTGCGCAAAACCATCGAAGAGGGTGTCCCGCTTGACACGCGTGCTGCCGATGTGGTGGCGGCGGCGATGAGCCGCTGGGCGATTGAACGCGGGGCCACGCACTATGCTCACGTCTTCTATCCACTGACCGGGCTCACGGCGGAGAAACATGACAGCTTCTACAGCCCTGACGGCAAAGGGCATCTGACCATCGATTTCTCGGGTAAGCAGTTGATTCAGGGCGAGCCCGACGCTTCCAGTTTTCCGAACGGCGGGATACGCGCCACGTTTGAAGCGCGCGGCTATACCGCATGGGATGTGACGAGTCCGGCTTACTTGATGGAGGGACGCAACGGGACGACTTTGTGCATCCCCACGGCCTTCTGCTCCTGGACGGGCGAGGCCTTGGACAAGAAAGTGCCTTTGCTGCGTTCGATGCAGGCGGTCAACCGCCAGGCGCAGCGCGTGTTGCGGCTCTTGGGACACAAGGATCCCGGCATGATTACCGCGTCGGCGGGTCCGGAGCAGGAGTATTTCCTGATTGATCGCAGCCTCTATTACGCGCGTCCGGATCTGCTGAGCGCGGGGCGCACGCTGTTCGGAACGCGTCCGCCCAAGGGTCAGGAATTGGAGGACCAGTATTTCGGCACGATTCCGGCGCGTGTCCTGGCCTTCATGACGGAAGTCGATGCGGAGCTGTATAAGTTGGGTGTCCCGGTCAAGACCCGTCACAACGAGGTCGCGCCCGCGCAGTACGAAATCGCACCGGTTTTCGAGACCGCGAATCTGGCGACCGATCACCAGTATCTCGTCATGCAGGTCTTGCAGTCGGTCGCGCCCAAGTACGGGTTGGCCTGCCTGCTGCATGAGAAGCCGTTCGCCGGGATCAACGGCTCCGGCAAGCATTTGAACTGGTCGCTCGGCGGGCCTAAGGTCGGCAATCTCCTGAATCCCGGTGAGACGCCTCAGGACAACATGCAGTTCCTGGTGTTTTGCGCGGCCGTGATCCGTGCGGTGGATCTGCACGCGGTGATGCTGCGCGGCGCTGTGGCGCACGCCGGGAACGATCATCGGCTTGGGGCGAACGAAGCGCCGCCAGCCATCATCTCGGTGTTTGTCGGCGAGCAGCTCGCTGAGGTTTTCGAGCAGCTCGTGGCGGGCGGCTCACGGCGGTCCAAAAAGGCCGCCACGCTGGCGGTCGGGGTCGACACGCTGCCGCCGCTGCCCAAAGACGCCACCGACCGCAACCGGACCAGCCCGTTCGCCTTCACCGGGAACCGCTTTGAGTTCCGTGCGGTCGGCTCCAGCCAGTCGATCGCCGGTCCGCAGGTGGTGCTGAACACGATTGTCGCGGAATCGCTGGACTACATGGCCGCCGAACTGGAGAAGGCGCCCAAGCAGCCGGCGAAGTTCAACGAGGCGGTGCAGAAGTTGTTGCAGAAGGTGCTGAAAGAGCACGGCCGCGTGATCTTCAATGGCGACAACTACTCGCAAGAGTGGCATGACGAGGCGGCGCGGCGCGGCCTGCCGAACACGCGGACCACACCTGAAGCGCTGGACGCGATGGCGTGCGATGCCACCTTCCGGGTGTTCGAGACGTACAATGTGCTCAGCCGCCGCGAGGCGGAGAGCCGCTTTGAGATCTACCGTGAGAAGTATGTCAAAGACGTGCTGATCGAAGCGCGACTCTGCCTGACGATGGCGCGCACCATGATATTCCCGGCCGGCGTCAAGTATCAGAAGCTGCTGTCACAGACGGCGGCCGATCTGGCGGCGCTCGGTAAGTCCGGGTGCACGACCACGCTGGATGAGGTCAACGGGCTGCTGGCCAACCTGCAGAAAGCGATGCTGGAATTGGAGAGTGTGATTCAGATTCCCGCGAAGTTATCGGCGGCCCGGGAGTGCCGGTATCTGCTGGACACGGTTATCCCGATGATGAACGCGCTGCGCAAAGAGGCCGACGCGCTGGAGCACATCTGCAGCGATGAACTCTGGCCGCTGCCGACCTATCAAGAGATGCTGTTCATCCGTTAACACAAGGAGGGGACGTTCGTGCTCAAACCATTCGGTTTCTGCCGGGTCGGCGCGGCGTCCCCGCCGGTAGCGCCGGCCGCCGTGGCGGGCAACGTGTCCGCGCTGATCGATGCCGCCTTGGGGGCGGCTGAGGCCGGTGCAGACATCTGCGTGTTCCCGGAGCTGTGCGTGACCGGCTACACGTGCGGCGATCTCTTTTACCAGACGGGCCTGCTGGATGCGGCGGAGACGGGGCTGGCCTCTATTCTGGAAGCGACGCGCGCGCGGGCGACGCTGTTTGTGGTCGGGCTGCCGCTCAGGCTGGACGGGCTGCTCATCAACGGCGCGGTGGCATGTTGTCAAGGCCGGGTGATCGGGGTTGTCCCGAAAAGTTGTCTGCCCAACACGCAAGAGTTTTATGAACGACGCTGGTTCGCGGCCGGGCTCGGGATCGCGGCTCAACAGATACGGGTCTGCGGCACGCAGGTGCCGTTCGGCACCGGGTTGCTGTTTGAATCGGCGTCCGATCCTGCGTGTTGCGTCGGCATTGAGGTGTGCGAAGACCTGTGGAGCCCACAGCCGCCGAGCCAGACGTTGGCGGTCGGCGGCGCGACCCTCCTCTGCAATCTCTCGGCCAGCAACGAGCGGGTTGGCAAAGCCGACTATCGGCGCCTGCTGGTGGCCGCGCAATCGGCGCGCTGCCTCGCGGCGTATGCGTATGCCGGGGCCGGCGTGGGCGAATCCACGACCGACCTGGTCTTTGGCGGTCACACCCTGATTGCGGAAAACGGCCGCGTGCTGGCGGAGGGTGAACGTTTCGTGCGCGCCGGCACCCGTGTTCTGGCCGACATTGATCTGGAGTTTCTGCTGCATGAACGGCGTCAGAATGCGGTGTTCGCGGATCATAGCGCGCGCACGGCGCTCTTGCGACGGCTGACGTTCGGCGGCGGGACTGCGGTGCAGCAGGCCGAGGCTCCGATTGCCACAGAACTGTTGCGGACCGTCGAGCCGCATCCCTTTGTGCCCGCTGATCGGGCCTGCCGCGATGAGCGGTGCGCCGAAGTGTTCGCGATTCAAAGTTCCGGACTCGCCACGCGGCTGCTGAACACGGGGTTCAAGGCCGCGGTCGTGGGCGTGTCGGGCGGACTCGATTCAGCGCTGGCGCTGCTTGCGTCGTGCGAGGCGTTTGACCGCGCCGGGCTTGACCGGAGCGGACTGCATGCGGTGACGATGCCCGGTTTCGGCACGACGGCCCGTACGCTCGACAACGCGCGGCGGCTGTGCGAGGGACTGGGCGTGCCTCTGGAGCAGATCGATATCACGCAGGCATGCCGCCAGCATTTGGCGGATCTGGGACACGACGGCGTGTCACACGATATCGCGTTTGAAAACGCGCAAGCCCGTGAACGGACCCAAGTGCTGATGGACCGGGCCAATATGCTGCATGCGCTGGTGGTGGGGACGGGTGACCTGTCAGAAATCGCCCTGGGGTGGTGTACCTTCAACGGCGATCAGATGAGCATGTACGGTGTCAACGGCGGCGTGCCCAAGACGCTGGTGCGCGACGTGATCGCATGGGTCGCGCAACGCCGTGTCAACGAGGTGGCGCGGGCGGTCCTGCACGAGATCCTGGCTACGCCGGTGTCCCCAGAATTGTTGCCGGCTGACGCCAACGGGGAGATCGCGCAAAAGACCGAGGATGTGATCGGCCCGTATGAGCTTCACGATTTCTTCCTCTACCACTTTGTGCGCTGCGGGGCGTCCGAGGCGAAGATCCGGTTTCTGGCGGGCATCGCGTTCGCCGGATGCTATGCGCCTGATGAGATCGCCCGCTGGCTCGCCCTGTTCCTGCGGCGCTTCTACACGCAGCAGTTCAAGCGCTCCAGTCTGCCGGACGGGCCGAAGGTGGGGTCGGTCGGGCTGTCGCCGCGCGGCGACTGGCGCATGCCCAGCGACGTGCCCGTTGACCCACACGCGTAGGTGTCCGTTTTGAACAACACCTTGTCGGTAACTTCAACGTTCGGCGTTCGATGTTCGGCGTTCGGCGTTCAGGTTACCCAGTCGTTTGTTCCCGCTCCGCGGGCGGGGGGCTTGCCTATGACTTCAAGTTACCTCAGTGTTTTCTCGCGGCGCAGCCGCGCGGCGGGCTTAATTTTATCACGACCCCAACGGGAGGTGTCGTGTCGGTTTTGGCCGGAATATGCTTGGCGGGTGTCCAAAGTTGTCTTTTACCGAACGCGAGAGATGGCTTCCGCTACAGAAGCCGCACATTGCCGCGATGTCGGAAGCCGGCAGGTCTGTGTTCGAGAGAAACGAAATGGCCTTGGCGAGTCGCAACTGGAGAATCTCCTCACGGAAGGAGTGCCCGAATTGTTTACGGGCCTTAAGTTCGATGGTGCGGACTGAGATTCCAGTCTCGTTTGCCAGTTGGCCGATGCGAAAGGGTTCTTCGAGGTGGTTACGGGCATAACGAAGCGCACGCGCGAGGAGAGGATCGTCAACCGCCGTTACATCGGTTGACCGGCGTGTGATGACCCGAGGGTTCACGATGTCAACGACAGGATCGACTTTTTTCCTGTGGAGCAGCTTATCGAGAATACCCGCACACAGTTTTCCGGTATTCTCACCATCCAAAGAAATCGACGACAACGGTGGCGATACCGTATCACAGAGAACTTCGTCATCATCTGTCGAAAGCACGGCGAGATCCTCCGGAACACGGATTGAGGCGTCAAGACATGCGGACAATATCTGCTGGCCGCGGGTGTCCTTAACGGTGAAGAGTGCGGTCTGGGGTGGTAAAGCCTTGAGCCATTTCGCAAGCCGTGGCACTTCAATGGCAGCGTCCGGGTTTTCTCCCGATGTGACGGAACCGTAATCGATGCAGGTGAATCCGTCCTGCGCGAGCCGAGCTATAAATCCGTCTCGTCGGTCATTCGACCATGTCGACTGACGGCTGGAACCGACAAAGGCAAAGGATTTGAACCCCCCTGAGATGAAGTATTCTGCGGCGATACGTCCGAGATTGCCGTCATCGCGCCGGACGAACACACATCCGGGAGGCGGCACATTTCCCGCGTCTGGCGGATTGATGAAAACGGTTGGCTTGCGGAGCCGTACGAGTTGTCTTAGTAAGGCATTGCTCGAGGCAAGTGCAATGATACCGGAGCATTTCCAGTTTTCAACTCGCTTCATACCTTGGCTATCAATGTCTCCGGTGTTGAGGTGAAACTGCCACGGCCCTTGAGCCCTTGCGTAATGAAGTATGCCCTCCAGAATTTTCCGATGCGTGAAATTCGCCGTCTGAATCGTCACAAAAACTCTTGGCATACCCGATGCGACACATGTCCGTTTCATGTTCGCATTGAAGCAAAAGCATGGGTTTAAAACAATCACAGTTTCGCATTTTTGAAAATTATAATGCGTAATTGTGCAAACATTACGCAATGGTTTCGTGTACCATTTGATCAAATGTTGGTGAGTTTTAACTCGAGGGTAGACACACTTCATGGCGGCGGGAGCCAAACGGGACAGTGGGAGTTGAACGGTCGGGTTTTGTGTCGAGAAAAAGGTAGAAGGGATAGATCATGAGGAGCATGAAAACGATTATCGGCCTAGTTGTGATCTCTGGCCTTGGGTTGGCCTCGTCTGCCGCGACCTACACGGTGACCTTGCCGCCCGGGACCACCAACACCTTGGATGAGGCGTTTTCGAACGGCTGCGTCGCGGCCAGCGAAGGCGAGGCGACGCTGGCGGGCCTCTACGGCGCGAGCGATTTTCGGATCACAGGCGGCGGACGCCTGGAGATCAACGTGGATCTCAAGACTGCGGGCTACGCGGGCGAAATCCACGTCGAGACGGGGGCGACGCTGCGCATCACCGCGAACGGCGCGCTCGGCGACACGGCGCACGGGACCTTCGTCGCGGACGGCGCCACGCTTGAGAACGAATGCCTCGATTCAAGTGCCGACAACCTGCTCGAGTTCAGTGGCGAGCCGCTGACGTTCGCGGGTAACGGTGTTGACGGTGTGGGTGCGCTCGTCGCGCGTACGCCGAGCAAGCAGGAGCGCAACGGCGTGTGGGGCGGGACCGTGCTCACGATGACCGGCGATGCGATGATCTCGACCGTGAGCGGATATCAGGACTTCCCGAACAACTCGTCGAACAATTCGCTCGACATGAACGGGCACACGCTCACCGTACGGGGAATCCCCAACGCGAGCGGCACGTGGCCGGGCGGTGTCTGTCTCCGTCCGGTGGTAACAGATCCGGGACATATCGTCCTCTCAAACTGCTATGCGTCAATGAATGACTCCGCCAACCTTGAAGGCAGTGCGGAGAACACCTTTACGGTCGGCATCGGGTGTCGGTTGGAACTCTACAGCGCGACATTCGCGAACAAGAAGAAATGGACGTTGTGGATTGTGGAGAATGCCCATTCTAACCCTCTTCTGACGTCTGCGTTGGGCGGATATTGGGATGGCCCGATTGTCTTGGACAATCGTACGGAAGATTGGGATGTGACGCTCCAGGCGCAGAAAAACGGGGCTGTCATTTCAACCAACCGTTCGACTTTGGCGGGTGCCATCTCCGCCGCCCGTCGCGTCAAGTTCTACAATTATGCCCCGACCCTTCCCGCTCCGAACCTCACGCTGAAGTCGCCGGACAACGTATTCGCGAAGGGCGTCGAATTCTCCAATGTCAATTTATTCTTGGAGGCGGACGGTGCGCTGCCGAGCGCGTGCGGTACGGCTGTCGTCGAGAATGCGTCAATCAACTATAACGCATCCGTCGCCTCGTATACGCTGCCGGTGCTGCGTACATCGGGCAACGTCACGGTCGGTGATGCGCAGGGAAGCTGGGCGGGCATCGTGAAGACCGCCGGCTCCACATTGACTTGTTCGTCGATTTCGCCGGCGTTTATGACACTTGATCTTGAATCCGGCACGATGACGCTCGGGGAGCCGGACCGGAGCTTCAATGTGGGGCTCTACGAGGGACACAAGGCCTATGCCTACTGGTGGAAGGATGGTGCAGGGCTGGATCCCTATAAGGCGAATGCACACTGCGAAGGTGCGGACAACTGCCATACCAATCTGATCACGTCCACGGTGCGGCTGGCCTACGAAGCGTATTCTCCCGGCGAACAGGCGTTGAATGAGTTCGGGGCGCTTGTGTCTGCCGGCGGCTACGCATTTTCCTATACGGGATATATCTGGAATCACGACGCGACAAACGTCACGTGGACGTTTGCCGCGTCGGAGCGGACCGTGAGCAGGCTCTACATCAACTACGCCGATGTCTATGGACGTCAGGCGGCGGGAACCTCTCCAGAGAATGGGAACAGTGCCGACTTGCGTTATGGCAACGCGACGTTGCATCCGGGCGCGAACCACTTCTGGTGGCGCATTGGCGTGAGCGGAATAACGGTCGGCCCCAATAGCACGGTGAAATCCTGTCCGACCTGGACCGACACGACCAAAATGGGGCTCGTCTATGACCGCTTGGGGCGCATGTCCAACGATCCCGCCAACTACGAACGGCTCATCAATTCCGAGGACGGGGATCTCTTCACGTTAACCGATACGGCATCGGCGGAGTTCACGGCGCTGAGGGCGGAGCTGACGGTTCGTCATCTGGAACGGCTGAGCGGAACATCCGGCGCGATTCTGAATGCGGTGAGCCGGCGGCTGATTGTTCAGGAGTTGGCGGGGTGTCCGGAAGTGCACCTGGCCAGTGATTGGTTTGACGAAGCGGGAGTGGCCGTGACGGACCTTTTCGCGGCGTGGGTGACGGACCTGACGGCCGGGCATCATTTCGCAACCGACGCGCAGTTGGTTTTCGACGCGGGAACGACGTTCGAGCTGACGGGCGATGTGCAGCCGCTCAAGGGAGCGAAAACCATTCTGGCAACTGCGGCGAAGGGCATCCAAGGTATACCGACTGTGACGGGTGAAACGGCCCTGTACTTCAAAGTGTCCAAATCCGCCGACGCGAAGACGCTTTACCTCGAGTACGTTTCCCGTGGCACAATGGTGATTTTCCGATGAACGCACTTTTGCTGGCAGCATTGATTCTTTCGCCGTGGGCGTCTGAAAAGGGGACCATTACCGTTGAGCGCGGCGAGGGTGACACCTGGTCGTTCCGTCATACCGGCACGAAGAACTGGTGTGTCGACATCACCGATCGGTTGACGGTGGTGCCCGGTGACCGGTATGAAATGAAGTGTGACACGTCCGCGCTCGGGGACGCCGACGTACGTTTCTCAATGAACATCTGCCTGTTCGCCGCGGACGGCACGGCCATCGACTGGCAGTTCGCCAGCGAGCGGATCAAGCCGGGACGCCAGGTTGCTACGGAGTTCGTGGTTCCGGCTGGGGTCGCGCAGATGTATGCGCGGTTCCGAGGCGACGGCCCCGCTGCGGCGAAGGTGAACGCCTTTTCGCTGGAGCGCGTCGGCTCGGTTTTTCCCGAGGGGTACGTCGCGCCGCAGGAGCGGGAACTCGCTGCGGCCGCGCAGCGTGATTTCGAGACGCGCGACACCTTTGATGGTGATCCCGGGATGGCGGAATCACTGAGCGGCCGACGTGGGTTCTTCATCCGCGACGTCGCCGCGGGCGGCACGTACCGTCCAATTGCCGAGGCGGACGATTTCGTGTTCGAGGTGAAGCGCTCGGTCGAGGGTGACAGCAAGGTTTTCGAAGTGACCTTGACTGAGAAGACGGGCGGCGACCGCGCGGTCTCGTTCGTCTATGCGGTGGCGCTTCCTGACGGACCGATCACCTGGCACGAGACAATGCGCAAGTCGGAGACCTTCACTCTCGGTGAGCGCCAGTACAATGTCAGCCAGGGCGATGCCGGCCGCGGGCGTCTCGCGCGCTGGCCGTTCGGCGCGGTGACTTGCGGCGGTAGCGGTCTTGCACTCGGCATCGATCCCGAGGCGCCGGCCTTGCACCGTTTCGGCGCGAACGCCACGACGCGGCAGCTCTACGTCGTCTTCGATCTCGGTTTCGCGAAGGAGCATCCGTCGGCGCATTTCCGCTTCCGCGGCTTCACGTTTGACGGCGCAAAGGGACTTCGCGGCGCGCTCGTCGCCTATCGGCGGCTTTTTCCCGAGATGTTCAGGGTGCGCTGCGAGAAGCACGGGCTCTGGACTGTCATGGACTCGCTCAAGGATCTGCCGGGGCTCGAGGACTTCGGCTTCCGCTTCCGCGGCCGGATGGGTGAGATCGGCTTTGACGACGAACGCGACTATCTGACCTTCCGCTATACCGAGCCGAGCACCTGGTGGGTTGCGTTGCCGAAGGAGATGAAGGGCAAGCCCTACACGCTTCAGGATGGCGTCGCGATTTGCGAGAAACTCGCCGCGCAGGGGCCAGTGGAGATGAAGACTCCGCTCGCGCAGGCGACACCCGCGCGGCACGCGCAGGCCTGGAAGACGAGCGTGATCCTC
>CAZOIS010000137.1:0-11573 GCA_964579865.1 uncultured Lentisphaeraceae bacterium
CCGAGCACGAAGAACTCGTCGCCGACCTTGCCGTTGAGGCCGTGGTGCCAGTTCTGATAGCCGGGCCGGTTCTCCACGCCTTCGCGCCACGAGAAGCAGAAGGGCTGCCACGCGTAACGCCGGCCGCTCACCGTGACCGCGGGGTCCGGCGCGAGCGCGGCGGTCTGCGCCAGGGCCTGTTCGAGCGCGTCGGCCTCCGCGCCGGGCGCGAGCGGACCGAACGCGCGGAACTGCGGGCCGTGCGAATACGTCAGGCGCGCGGGCATGCCTTCGACCGCCCACGCGAGGTGCCGCGCTTCGGCCCCGATGCAGCCGTCGAAAGCGGGCAGGCGGTAATCGCCCCAGCGGTTGTCACAGGTCGGCTTGAGCGCGAAGCCCCACTCACCGTCGAGCGGGAGGGAGCCAGAAGGCAGGCGTGAGGAAGGAGGAGTCGGAGCAGAGGTCGACGGCTGTCGACGGCTATCGACAGCTGTCGCCGTGAAGACCACCAGCAGGGGCACGCCCGGCTCGCCGTCCAGCGTGACGGTCGTCGTGCCGTCGGGGTTGGCCTTAAAGGCTTCGAGCGGCGTCTGCGCACCGGTCCAGGCGTCCCACAGCTCGGGCGTGCCGCGCGCGCGGAAGGTGCAATCGCCGCGCTGCGCGAGGTCCATGATGAAATAGACGTCGTTGGGGCCGATGCGGCGGTGCAGCGCCTTGGCGCCCGCCGGGCCGCAAAAGTCGGGCACGTCGAGCCGGGCGCGGATCGCCGCTGCGGGGCCGGACTTCGGGGCCGCCGCAACGCCTCTGTGCGCGTCGTGGACGTTGCCCGGATCGGGCGCTTCGAGCCCGCCCACGTCCGCGCCGGCGAGCCAGGCGGCGTCGGCCGCGCCGGGCCGCACGCGGAACTGCTCCGCGGAGAACACGGTGCGCTCGCCCTGCGCCAAGGCGAAGAAGAGGCCGGCGGTCTTGCTGCCGCGCTCGCCCGGTCCGTCGCGTCCGGCCACGGCGATCACGTCGCCGGGTTTGAGCGCCAGCGTGCCGCTCCACGGCTCGCGGTAGCTGGCCCAGGAGGCGACCTTGCGGCCGTTGAGGAAGAGGTCGGCGGTGTTGTCGCAGAGCAGGGCGGCCGCAAAGTCCCCGGCCGGACCCGACCAGACGTGCTTGAAGACCGCCTCGGGCGCGGGCTTGGAGGTCCAGACCCAGCGCCCGGTGAAGCGTCCGGCGTACGTGCGCGGCGGGAGCGCGTCGCCGGCCTTGGGCTCGGTCCAGTGCAGCGCGCCGGCACCCGGCGCGAACAGCGCCTGCACGAGCGCGGCCGTTTGCGGGTCGCCCGCGCCCGCGCGGTCGGTGACCTCCGGCAGGTCGCCGAGCGCGACCACGCATCCGCCCGCCCGGCGGAACGCCAGGGCTTTTTCGAGCGAGGCGTGGCGCAGCGCGAACATCGCGGGCAGGACCAGCACGCGGTACGCTTCACCCGCCACGCGGAGGCGCCCGCCTGTGGCCTCGGCGCGCGCGAGCGATTCGGCGTCGATGAAGTCGAAGTCAGTCTGGCCGGCCTCCATGAGGTCGGCCGCCGCCGCGTAGGCGAGCTGCTGCGAACGCTTGCCGCGCGCGGGGTCGGCCACGAGCGGCTCGTGGGGATTGACGATCGCGACGTCCGCCACGTGGTCGCCCTGGCTGAGCAGGTAGCTGAGGCGCTCGAAGTACTTCAGGAAGACCGGCATGTGCTGCCAGTAGGGCATGTGGAAGTGGTAGCAGGGCGGCGCCCACTCCCACCAGCCGCCGTAGGTGGTGTAGTAGAGCCCGTGCAGGTTGAGGAGCGTCGAGCCGTACAGGAAGTTGCGGTTGCTGGATTCGAAGAGCGTGGCGGTGGAGGCCTGCCAGCCGAGGCTGTGGTACCCCTCCACCCAGACGCGCGGCCGGCCGTAGAGGTGCGCGATGGAGGCGCCGACCTTGTTCTTGATCAGGTCGGCGCTAGAGCCGGGCGTGTCGAAGCCGGGCGCGGTGTACCAGCGCATGGCGCGCATGTAGTCGCCGAACTCCAGCGGGTTCTTGCCGCGCGAGGCGGGGTCGCACGCGTAGATCATGCCGCGGCTGTTGTGCCACTCGAAGACCGGCTTGAAATAATGCTCCTCCGAGAGGGTCACCATCACGTCGTTGAAGTCGAGCCGCACCTGGGCGGTCTCCGGGCCGATGTCGGTGAAGAGCGCGGCGAGTTTGGGGCGCACGTCGTAGCCCTTGAGGCGCTGGAAGCGCGCGGCGAACTCGGGGCTCCAGAGGCGCTCGTCGCCTGCGAGGCGCAGCTCGTCCTGAAAGAAGTAGTTCAGGGCCTTGTGGGCCTCGGGCGGCGTGCGCGCGAGGAAGGGGTTGAGGAAGCGCTCGATCACGCGGCGGCCGGCCTCGGGGTTCAGCGGGTCGAGCGTCTCGGGGCGCGCCGGCGCGCTCACGGCCATGATCCGCCAGGCGCCCGCCGACAGCGGCCATGCCGCGGCCTGCGGGTCGAGGGCCACGCCGCTGCCGGGCACGGGGCGGCCTTCGCGCAGCGCGAAGGCCGTGACCGACACGGCTCCCGCCTCCTGCGGCTGGGCCGACACGCCGTCGGCTCCGGCCGTCACGTCGCGCGGGCTCATCGCGAGGACGTGCGCCTGGAGCTCGTCCGCAGTGATGCCGAGCTGGCGGAACAGGTTGTCGCGCCCAGGCCAGTCGAGCGTGTAGCCGCTGAGGCCAATGCCCATGCCGCGCTTGGCCGACTCCGTGGCCATGAAGGCGAAGAGGTCCCACCACGCGTCCGAGAAGATCGCGGGCTCGACCGCCTCGGTGCGCCAGCCGTCCGAGCGGGTGTGCGCATAGTTGATCTGCGTGCCGGAAACGCCCGCCTTGTGCAGCTCCTCAAGCTCCCAGAGCAGGCGCGCCTTGTCCAGCTTCTCGCCGGTCCACCACCAGAACGGCACTTCGCCGTAGCCCGGCGGCGGCGCGCGGAACCCCGCGCGGATGTCGGTGTTCGGGTCGCGGATCGGGAAGCCGGGGCTTTGGCCCCAGGCGGATGCGGCAACCCCCCACGCGACCATGAGAAAACGTCGGACCATATCTCCCCCTTCCGGATTTCACGGGAAGTCCGCTCACGGTCCGGTCAGGAGGCCTTCCCGTGGCGTCCGCCTTTCGGCAAGTGCCGAAAAACGAAATCAAAGGCACCGAAGGCCGGCTGGATGTCCGCCTCTAAAAAAGGCGCTTACGCCCAGCGCATGACGAGGGCGCCCCAAGTGAGGCCTGCGCCGAAGGCGTCCATCACGATCACGTCGTTTTTCTTGATGCGGCCCTGCTCGAGGGCTTCGCAAAGCGCGATCGGGATGGTGGCCGCAGAGGTGTTGCCGTAGTCCGCGATGTTGATGAAGACCTTCTCGTCCGGCAGATTCAACCGTTTGGCCACGGCATCGATGATGCGCGTGTTCGCCTGGTGCGCGATCAGGAGCGAAACGTCCTGTGAGGTGAGCCCGGCGCGGTCGAGCACGCACACGGCGCACTCGTACATGTTGCGTACGGCCTGCTTGAAAACCTCATTGCCCTGCATGGTGATGTAGCGGCCGGGAACCTCCGGGTTGGGGCGGCAGCCGCTGTTGGCGAGCTGCAGCAGATCCGTCAGCGTCCCGTCGCCGCCGATCTTGGCGGCCAGAACGCCGTCGGAATCCGAGTGGTGCGCGCTGAAGATGACGGCGCCCGCGCCGTCACCAAAGAGGATGCAGGTGTCGCGGTCTTTCCAGTTCACAATCGAGCTGTTGACCTCGGCGCCGATCACCATCACGTTTTTCATCAAACCGGATTTGATCATGCCCCAGGCCAGGTTCGCGCCGTAGATGAAGCCGGTGCAGGCCGCGCTGATGTCAAGCACGCCTGCGTGGATCGCGCCGATCTGCTTCTGCACGAGACAGGCGACGGACGGATAGATCATGTCCGGGGTGGACGTCGCCACGAGAATGAGGTCGATCTGGTCCGCCGTCAACCCCGACATGGCCAAGGCGTCCGCCGCGGCTTTCGCGGCTAATTGTGACGTGTACTCGCCCGGTGCGGCGATGCGGCGTTCGCGGATGCCGACGCGTTTGGTGATCCACTCGTCGCTCGTCTCGACCATCTTTTCCAGATCGGCGTTCGTCAACCGCTTTTCGGGGAGTGCTTTGCCTACGCCGCTGATTCTTGCCGTCAGTTTCCGTCCGCTCATAAGTACCCTCGAAAGAGATGGGTTGACCTTTCAAAATGGAGGCAAAGAGTATACGATAATTCCCGTGCACAAACAATAGGGGTTTTGATGAGGGGGGCTTTCTGAAATGAAGAAATACGGTGCGGCCGTTTCCTTGGTCTCCGGCTGGGTGGTGTTGGCCTGTCTGGCGGAGGCCGACAGGCCGGTGCGGGTGGACGATGCGGGGGTGCTGCGGTGGGCCGGCGGCGATGAGGTCGCACTGCTGGGCGTCAACTATTATGCGCCCTTCACGATCGACCACGCCGAGATCAAACGCCTGGCGCTCGACCACAAGCAGGTCATCCGCGAAGATGTGTCCCACTTCCGACGGCTCGGTTTCGGGTGTATCCGCGTCCACTGTTTCGAGCGCCAGTTCAGCGATGTCGAAGGCAACCTGCTCGACAACAATCATTTAGAGCTGCTCGATTTCCTGATCGACGAAGGCCGGCGCAACGGCCTTTACACGGTGCTCACGCCGATCGCCTGGTGGGGCGGCGGAGTCTGGACCGAAAAGAGCCGCGGCTTCTCGGACGTCTACCCCATGCGGCAGATGACCACCGACCGCACCGCCTGGGCCGCCCAGTCGCGTTTCCTGAAGCAATTCGCCGAACACGTCAACCGCTTCACCGGCCGCCGCTACGCCGACGACCCCGCCGTGCTGGCCTTCGAGTGCATCAACGAGCCGCTTTATCCCGAAAACACGCCCGATGGTTTGGTGACGGAGTACATCAACACCCTGACCGATGCTCTGCGTGCCAGCGGCACCGCCAAGCCGGTCTACTTCAACTCCTGGCAGGGACGCAACGCCGCGGCCGGCGCGTCGCGGGCGGACGGCGTGACCTGCTCCAGCTATCCGACCGGGCTCGTGGCGGGCCATGCGCTCGAAGGCTCGCAGCTCGGCACGGTGGCGGCTTCCTCGCTCCGCCCCGATGCCGCCATCGCCCGGAAGTCGCGCATGGCCTACGAGTTCGACGCCGCGGACGTGGCGGGCTCCTACATGTATCCCGCCATGGCCAAGATGTTCCGCTCCGAAGGCGTTCAGGTGGCGGCGCAGTTCCAGTACGATCCCTTGGTGTTGGCCGACGTCAACCGCAACTGGCAGACCCACCATCTGAACCTGGTCTATACGCCCGGCAAGGCGTTGGCCCTGGCCATCGCGGCCGAGGTGTTCGCCCGCGTACCGCGCGGCACGCCGTACGAACGGGCCGAAGAGGAGCTGACATTCCCGCCGTTCCGCGTTTCGGCGACGGAGGATCTCTCCGAAATGGTGACCTCCGACCGGTACCTCTACAGCCATTCGACCCGCACGCCGCCGCCGGAGGCTGCGGCTCTGGAACGCGTGTGGGGCTGCGGCTCCTCGCCGGTGGCCTCTTATGCGGGCACCGGCGCGTATTTCCTGGACCGCGCGGAAAAAGGGGTGTGGCGTCTGCAGGTCTATCCCGACGTGTTCACCGTCGCCGATCCCTACACCGGCACCTCGGAAAAGAAGGTGCAGGTCATTCCCGGACGGCATGCGATGAAGATCCGGCTGCCGGATTTGGGCGAGCGGTTCGCCGTGTGGCCGTTCGACGGGGTGAAAGCCGGTGAGCGCCTCGCCGCGGCGCGGGGCGGAGAAATCGAGGTGGCGGCGGGTGACTATCTGCTGACGCGCAAGGACCGCGCGCCGAAAACGGGTGCCGTGCGCCGTGCGGCGGCGCTGGCGCCGCGGTTTGTCGCGCCCTGCGGCCCGTCGGTCACCGCGCCGCTGATGCGGGGCGCGGTGCCGTCGCAGTGGCGGGCCGGTTTTCCGGTCGAGGTGCGCGCCGAGGCCGTCTTGACGACCAACCTGACGGCTCGGTTCACCGCGGCGGACGGGCAAATCCGCGAACTCGTCCTGACGCCGGCGGCGGAAGAGGGGGCCTGCGGGTTTACCGGAACGCTGCCGGGAGCGGCGTTCACGCCGGGGACGTGGGGGGTGACCTTCCGCGCGGCGGGGCCCGGCGGGGTCGCCGAATTTCCGGGCGAGAAAAGTGTCGGGGTGGCGTGGCTGCCGGCACAGGGACAGGCCGTGCCGCTTCTCGCCATGCCGGAAAAAGCGCCGGAGTACATCCGGCACGGGATCAACGCCGGGGACGTGTCGCTGCTTGCCGCGGGCCTGGCCGGCAGCGTGACGAACACCGTCATCCGGATGAGCGTCGGGGATTTCGGCGAAGGGGCTGCGGCGGCCGGCTACAGCGTGCCGTTTGCGGCGGGAAGTCCCGCCCTGGACGGTTCTGGCAGCGGATGGGGGCTACGCGTCCGCGCGCGGGGCGGCGACAAAGGGGCGCGGGTCGAGATCGGGTTCCGCATGAAGAACGGGCAGGGACTCGGCTGCAATCTCCGGGTCGGTTCGGGCTGGAGCGAGACCGTGGTGCCGGCCGCGGAGATGCTGCCGCTGTGGGGCTTGCCGTCGCGCGCGGCCTTCCGCTGGCAGGACGTCGCGCGCATCAGCGTGCTCACCGGCGCGTGGCTGTTGCGGGGCGAGAAGGCCGAGGGCGGCCAGACGTTCGATCTGGCGGCGCTCGAATGGGTGCCGCTCGCGCCGGCCCTGCCGCTGACCGCGGTGGCGGGGACGACGCGCTGGAGCCTCTTTGATGCGGACGCGTGGGAGCGGAAAAAAGACGGGTCGCACGAGCTGCGGCGGTGGAGGGTGACCGACGACCGGGGCGCGCAGGCCGTGCATTTGGGCGCGGACCGGTTCGACGGCGACCGCGACAGCGTCTCGTTGCGCATATCGTGCGACGCGAAGACGTACGCGCGGCTGTGGCAGACGGAGGGACGGGACGCGGTGGTGATGGTCCGGGCGCGCGCGGCGGCGCCCCAGACGACCGGGTTTGAACTGGCGCTGATCGAATCCGGCGGTGTGGCGTGGGGCACGGTCGTGCCGCTGACCGCGGCGTGGCAGACGGTCCGCATCCCGGTGGGCAAGCTCCGGCTCTTCACGCAGTGGGACAAGGAGATGGCGTCAAAGGCGGGAGCCCATGTGCGGTTCTCGCGCCTGGAAAAGCTGAGCGTCTGTTTCGGGAAGTGGCTGTATCCCGGGGCGGCGGGCGAGCCGCACGCGTTCGAGATATCCGGCATCTGGATCGGGAGCGGGGACTGAGGAACAGAAGGTTGAGGCCCGTGGGCGCACGGGGCCCCGGTCAGCGGGTCTCGCGTCCGGCAATCAAGTCGCGGACCACGACGCCGGCGAGGATCAGCCCCGCGACCGACGGCACGAAAGCGACGCTGCCCGGGATGCGGCGGCGGACCGTGCAGGTGCGCGGGCTGTTTTCGGGGCAGACGCAGTTGTGTCGGCAACGGATCGCATCGGTCTCGACCGGCTCGACGGGCGGCTCCTTGGAATAGACCACTTTGAGCGACGTCAGGCCGCGGGCTTTCAGTTCCTTGCGCATGACCTTGCAGAGCGGGCAGACCGAGGTGGCGAAGAGGTCGGCCACTTCAAAGCGGGTCGGATCGAGCTTGTTGCCCGCGCCCATGCAGCTCACGAGGGGGATGCCGGCCTTGTGCGCGCGCACGGCCAGTTCCACCTTGGCGCTCACGGTGTCCACGGCGTCGACGATGTAATCGAGGCGTGACAGGTCGAACGCGTCGGCGTTTTCCGGCAGGTAAAAGGCTTGGCGCGCCTCGACCTCGGCCTGCGGGTTGATGTCGCGGATGCGCTCGGCCATGACGTCGACTTTGGGCCGGCCGACCGTGCTGTGCAGGGCGATGAGCTGGCGGTTGATGTTGGTCAGGCAGACGACGTCGTCATCCACCAGCAGGAACCGGCCGAGGCCCGAGCGGGCGAGGGCTTCAGCCGTGAAAGAGCCGACGCCGCCGATGCCGAAGACGGCGACGCGGCTGGCGCGGAGTTTTTCCAGAGCGGGTTGTCCCAGAAGAAGTTCTGTGCGGGAAAGAGCGTGCATAGTCCCGCCGTCACTGCACGTCCTGCATTTGAGCCGGCGGCGTTTCCGCCGGTGCCTCTTGCGGCAGTTCCGCCTGCTCTTGCGCGGCGATCGCCGCCTCTTCTGCGCGCCGCTGACTTTCGCGTGCGGCCGCCTCGTTGGCGAGTTTTTCCATTCTTTCCAGCAGCGTCTTTTCGGCGGCCAATTGCTCCTGTGTCTTCTGGGTGGCACGCTCGCGCTGACGTTCGGCGTAAGAACCGTCATTCCCTTTTTCGGCGGCGGTTCTACCGAGGAGGCTGTTCGCTTTAGGCAGCAGGCCCGCCGGCGGCTGGACCGTCAAGCCCGGCGTGGCGGCGGGCAGAGCGGCCCGCTCTGCCGCTGCGCCGCCCAGCGCCCGGCCAAGAAGCGGTTTGGCGGCGGCCGGGATGGCGGCCGCGGCGTTTCCGCCGGGTGTCGCGGCGGCAGGGGGGGTGTCGACCAGCCCCTGTCCCAGCTTCAGCGTGATGGGGACGCCTTCTTTTTCGATGGTGGCGGTTTCCTCGTCGTAATCGGCGCTCACGACGACCCAGCCGCCGGCCGCTTCGCCGACGCGGAGATAATGGCTGACGGGTGGCGTGACGGACAGGTCGGTGAAGCCGATGGCGGTCGCCCCGTCGGGGGTCACGTTGACGGCCGACAGGTTCACCTTTTTGGCGATGGCCTGCTGCTCGGCTTTCACCTGCGCTTCATTCTTGAGCGCGGCGGGATCGACTGCGGCGGCGTTGAAATTGGCCGGCAATTCGCCGAACGGCATGCGGTCGAGGATCGGCTGGTAATGCGCGAACGGCGGCGGCGCATAGGATCCGGCTGCGTCGCCGGACGTCGAGCCGAGCGCGGCACCTGCGGCGCACAGCACCGCCGCGGGAAGGTGGCGGGCAGAAAAGATCGGGTGATCAACACGCATACCATCACCATAACAAAACAGGGCGAGGCAAGGGAAGGGCAATATTCCTCCGCTTTTGCGGGCTTGTAAGGCACGCCCATTTTTCATTATCATATGTGATTCTCCTTTTGTCAGAGTTTCAGGAAAGCAGGACGAATATGAAGCAGATCGGGGTAGGCCTTCTCGGATTCGGAACCGTGGGCGCGGGCGTCGCGGACGGCTTGCAGCGCAATCGCAAGGTGATGGCGCAGCGGCTGGGCGTGGACGTGGTGCTCAAAAAAATCGCGGACGTCGATATTACGACCGACCGCGGCGTGGCCGTGGCTCCCGGGGTGCTGACGACGGATGCGATGGCGGTCATTCAGGATCCGGAGATCAAGATCATCGTGGAACTGATCGGCGGCACGGGCGTGGCCAAGACCTTTGTGCTGGCGGCGCTGAACGCGGGCAAGGCGGTGGTCACGGCGAACAAGAAGCTGCTGGCCGAGTACGGCGAGGAGATTTTCGGGACGGCCGAGCGAAACGGCGTGGACATCTATTTCGGCGCAAGCGTGGGGGGCGGCATCCCGATCATCCGCGTGCTGCGCGAGGGGTTGGCGGGCAACGAGATCCAGAGTATCCACGGCATCTTGAACGGCACCTGCAACTACATCCTGACGCGCATGGAGAACGAGGGGTTGCCCTTCGACAAGGTTTTGAAGGCGGCGCAGAAGGCCGGTTATGCCGAGGCCGATCCGGGGTTGGACATCGATGGTTTCGACACCGCGCACAAGGCGATCATCCTGGCCTCGCTGGCGTACGGCTTCCACGTGCCGATGAAGCAGGTGCTGGTCGAGGGCATCCGCAACCTGTCGGGCATGGACGTGAAATTCGCCTCGGAGTTCGGCTACCGCATCAAGCTGCTGGCGGTGGTCAAGCGCGAGGGCGACGAAGTCGAAGTGCGGGTCCACCCGACGCTGGTGCCGCTGAACCACATGTTGGCCTCTGTGAACAACGTGTTCAACGCGGCGATGGTGCGCGGCGACCTCAGCGGGGACACGCTGTATTACGGGCGGGGCGCCGGGCGCGAGCCGACCGCCAGCACGGTGATCGGCGATCTCGGCGACATCGCGCGCAACCTGATGGCCGGCAAGTCGCGCTACGGGCGCGGCGTGAACGTGGCGAACGAGGGCCATCTGCACGTGCGGGCGGCGGCCGACATCGTCAGCCGGTATTACGTGCGTCTGATGGTGCTCGACAAGGCCGGGTCGCTGGGCACGATCACGACGATCCTCGGCCGCCACGGCGTCAGCATTTTGGCGGCCACGCAGAAAGAGTCGCCGGTGGAGCTGGAGCATGCGGGCTATGTGCCGGTCGTGATCCTGACGCACCCGGCCAAGGGCTCGGAGATCGATGCGGCGCTGAGAGAAATCCGTGCGGCGGGCGTCCTGAACGAGGAGCCGATCAAGCTGCGGGTGATCTGAAGGCAGAGAGCGGTCGGGCGCGTTCCCCCGAACGCGCAGCGGACGGCCCCGGGTGCCGTCCCGGTCGGAAAAACTTCCAAGGAGAGGCGTGATGAAGGTTTGTAAATTCGGTGGTTCGTCGGTCGCCAACGCGGAGCAGGTGACCAAGATTGTGGACATTGTGCTGGCGGATCCGGAGCGGCAGATCGTGGTCGTTTCGGCGCCGGGAAAACGCGGCAAGACGGACTCGAAGGTGACGGATCTGCTGATCGCGTGTGCGGAGCTGGCGCTGGCGGACAAGGATTACGAGGACGCGCTGGCGGCGATCGTGGAGCGGTATGCCGAGATCCAGCGCGACCTGCTGCTGCCGGCGGGGATCACGGCGGAGATCGAGAAAGACCTGCGGTTCCGGCTGGCGGGCGACCGGTCGCACCGCGGCATTTTCATGGACTGTCTGAAAGCGGCGGGCGAGGACAACAGCGCGAAGATCGTGGCCCAGGCCTTTCAGGCGCGCGGCGCCAAGGCCGTTTACCTGAATCCGCACGAGGCGGGAATGTACCTGACGAGCGATTACGGCAATGCGCAGCTGCTCGACGAATCGTACCAGTTTCTCGCCAAAACCTTGAAAGACCGCGAGGAGCTGGTGATTTTCCCGGGCTTTTTCGGCTACACCAAAGACGGCAAGGTGGCCACCTTCCCGCGCGGCGGCTCGGACATCACGGGGTCGATTCTGGCGGCGGCGGTGAAGGCCGACGTGTACGAGAACTTCACGGACGTGGACTCGGTGTATCCGGTGGACCCGCGGCTGGTGCCGGACGTGAAGGCGGGCATCCCGGCGATGACCTACCGCGAGATGCGCGAGCTGTCCTACGCCGGCTTCGGCGTGTTCCACGACGAGGCGGTGATCCCCGCGGTGAAGGCGGGCGTTCCGATCAACGTGCGCAACACCAACCGCCCGCAGGAGCCGGGCACGATGATCGTGCAGTCGCGCCGGGTGCTGGCGGGCGGCGTGGTGGGCATCGCGAGCGACGACGGGTTCTGCAACATCTTTGTGGACAAGTACATGATGAACCGCGAGATCGGGTTCGGCCGCC
>CAZOIS010000138.1:0-11552 GCA_964579865.1 uncultured Lentisphaeraceae bacterium
GGAGGGCAACTCCGGCCCGTATCTGCAATACGCCTATGCGCGCGTGTGCAGCCTGGTCGATAAGTACGCGGCGCAGGTGCCGGGCGTCGACCCGCTGAACAACGCCCTGCTTCTGAACGAGCCGATCGAGAAAGAGCTGGCGCTGCGGCTGATGCAGTTCCCCTCGGCGGTGCTGCGCGCGGCCGAGGCGTACAAGCCCAGCATCCTGGCCGATTATCTGTTCGGCCTGTCGCAGACCTACAGCAGCTTCTATCAACGGTCGCCGGTCCTCAAGGCCGATCCCGTCGTTCGCGACAGCCGCATCCGCCTGTGCGCGATGGTGGCGCAGGTGCTGGCCGAAGGCTTGGGCCTGCTCGGCATACGCACGCCGCGCCGGATCTGAGAGAGGCGGCTGTAGGCGGTTTTATCCTGCCTGCGGCCTGTTGCCCATGGCCTGTCGCCTACTGCGCACAGACTAGGGTCACAGGCTCGTCAGCAGGCCGTCGGCCACGCGCTGGGCGGTCTCGTCATCGGCGAAATACCGGATCAGCACCAGCGAGAAGAGCATGGCGGTGCCGGGCCCTTGGCTGGTGATGAGGTTGCCGTCGGCGATCACCGGCGCGTCGTCGTACGACGCGCCGAGCTCTCGGGCGCAGGCGGGGTAGCAGGTGGCCTTGCGCCCCTTGAGAATGCCGGCCGCCGCCAGTACGGTGGGCGCGGCGCAGATCGCGGCTACGAACTTGCCGGCCTCGTCGAAGGCCCGGACGGTTTCGATGATCCGGTCGTCTGAAATCAGGTTCTCGGTGCCCTTGCCGCCGCCGGGCAGCACGAAGGCCTCGAAGGCGTCGGGCGCGAGCGTGGCCCAGAGCGCGTCGGCGACCAGTTCGATGCCGCGCGAACCGTGAACGGTGCGTTCGTCGCCGAGGGCTGCGGAGGTGACCTCGATGCCGCCGCGGCGCAGGACGTCGATGATTGTGACGGCTTCGAGTTCTTCCACGCCGTCGGCGAGAGGGATGAGCACGCGCATAATAACTTCCTTTCTTGATGCTACAGGATAGCGAAAAAAGGAAGGATGTGGAATACTGGAAAACGAGCGCATCACATTCCACGGAGAGTTTTCATGATCAGTCCGGAAACCGTCGAGAAAATCAAGGCGCGCATGGCGCTGGCCTCTGTTTTTGAGGAAGACATCGAGGAGACGTTCATCCTCGGCTCCGGGCCGGGCGGCCAGAAGGTCAACAAGACCGCCTCGACAGTGCGGCTCTACCACGTGCCCAGCGGGCTCACGGTCAAGTGCGGGCTGAACCGCTCGCGCGAGATGAACCGCTGGCTGGCGCGTCGCGAACTGGCGGAGAAGATCTTGGAGAAGGTCAATGCCGCGCTTTCCACCCGAAAGCAGGAAACCGAGAAGATCCGGCGGCAGAAGCGCCGGCGCTCACGCCGCCAGAAGGCGAAGATGCTTGACGAAAAGCGTAAGCATGGCGAGAAGAAGGCGGCGCGCGGCACGGTGCAGGTCGACCCGTGAAAAAGCGCTCCGCCGCCAGTCCGTAAAACATGCGGGTTGACGCGGTCGAAGCGCTGCCGTCATAATTGAACATAAGGAGGGCTGAAGCGATGACAACAATGCGGGGGAGTAACGCGTTTCTGGCGTTTCTGCTGGCGGCGGGCATCTCGTCGGGGTTTGCGGACGCGGTTCCGCTGGACGAGAATCTGGTCGCGCTGTTTGCGGATCTGCACGCCACGGCGGACAAGAACAATCCGCATCAGCGCGAAGGCGTGACGCGCTGCGTGCAGGACGTGCTGGCCCTGAATCCGCGGCCCGCGAACGTGCTTTTTTACGGTGATCTCGCGTTCAACCACGGCGAAACCAACGACTACCGTCTGCTCAAAGATCTGGTGAAGCCGCTTGAAGACGCCGGCATCCGCTGGTCCGCCTGCTTCGGCAACCACGACCGGCGCGGCTCATTCTTCTCGGTCTTCCCCGAACGCAAGAGCGCGACGCCGCCTGTCCCCGACCGGCTGGTCACCGTCGTCGCGACGCCGCACGCCGATTTCATCCTGCTCGACTCGTGCCTCGAAGGCCCCGTCAACGGCGGCATCGACGCGGCGCAGCGCGCGTGGCTCCAGCAGAAGCTCGGCCGGCGTAAAAAGCCGGTCTTCGTCGGCGCGCACCATCCGGTCAAAGAGACCGCGGTGGCCGACCTGCTGGCCTCCGCCTCGGCTTACGCGGGCTATCTCTACGGCCACAACCACCGATGGCTTTACCAGAACGAAGGGGGCGTCGACACGCTCTGTCTGCCTTCCACCGGGCACTGGGGCGACATCGGCTTCACGCTGGTCAAGCTGGATGCCGAGGGCGCGACGTTCACGCTACGCCAGCGCGACTGTTACGCCCCCCGGCCGGCCGCGAAACCCGAGGACGTCAAGCCCGAGTGGCTGGCGCGCGTGAAAAAGAACGACGGCAGCCAGTGGCGCGCGTCGTTCAAACCCGAAGACCGCGGGTTCTATCCTCTTTTCAACGGCCGCGACCTCGCCGGATGGGTGCCCTGCAACGTCGCGCCGGAAACGTTCTCCGTGCGCGACGGCATGATCGTCATCTCGGGCTCGCCGATCGGCACGCTGCGCTCCGTCCGCATGTTCGAGAACTTCGTCGCCGAATTCGAGTGGCGGCACATGAAGTCCGGCGGCAACTCGGGCATGTTCGTTTGGACGGACAGCCTTCCCGCCACCGGCTCCCCCTTCCCGCGCGGCATCGAGATCCAAGTCCTCGACCCCGGCTTTGACGTGAAAGGCAAAAACGAGTGGTACACCACGCACGGCGATATTTTCCCGGTGAACGGCGCGAAACTGACCCTCGCCGGCCGCATCTCGCCGAACGGCCTGCGCAGCTTCCCGTCAGAGGAGCGCACCAAGCCCTCGCCCGAGTGGAACCGCTATCGGCTGGAGGCGAACCACGGCGACCTCCGCCTCAGCGTGAACGGCAAGGAGGTCACCGTCGCCAAAGCCGCTTGTCCGCGGAAAGGCTACCTCATGCTGGAGTCCGAAGGTTCGGAGTGCCACTTCCGCAACCTCCGCATCAAGGAGCTGCCTTCGACAAATCCTAAGCCGGAAGAGATCGCCAGCGAGGCGGCCGGATTCGCGTCGCTCTTCACGGGTGTCGATCTGCGGAACTGGAAGGTCCCCGAAGGCGACAACGGTCACTGGACGGTCACGAACGACGTCATCGACTGCGACGCGCGAAGCGAGGCGGCTGGCGACAAGAATCTGTGGAGCGAGCGGGCGTACACGAATTTTCAGCTCGTCGCCGACTGGCGCATCAAAGCGACGCCGTATCTGAACCCCCGCGCCTGCACCGTTCTGCCCGACGGCAGCGAAGCGAAGGGCGCGGACGGCAAGCCCGTCCCGCTGACCATCCCCGACTCGGACTCGGGCATCTTCCTGCGCGGCCTGGGCAAGTACCAGGTCAACATCTGGTGTTGGCCCGTCGGCTCGGGCGAGATGTACGGGGTGCGGCGTGATCCGGCGATGCCGCCGGAAGTGCGGGCGGGCGCGACGCCGAAGCTGAGGGCGGACAAGCCGGTGGGGCAGTGGAACCGGTTTGAGATCACGGTGCGCAGCAATACGGTGGACGTCGCGCTCAACGGCCAGAGCGTATTGCCCGGCGTGACGATTCCCGGCCTTCCCGCGAGCGGCCCCATCGCCCTTCAGCACCACGGCAGCATGAAGGACGGCGTGTGGAACAGCCCGCCCTCGCTCGTGCAGTTCCGGAACATTTTCATCCGCGAGCTGAAGCCGTAAGCGGCCGCCGCCGAGCAGGGCCGGATCTCTCGGACATCGAGAAGGAAGGGCAGGGGAGGAAAAATGGAAGCTGTTCATGGTCGGTGGCGGGGGGTCCTGTCGGCTGGTCTGGTGATCACTCTGGCTGGCGCCTGCTGGGCGCAGAGGCCTGGCCCGGGGAGTCAGCTGGTCTGGCAGGAGGAGTTCGACGGCGCGCCCGCCGACCTCGACGTTGATTGGGCGTTTCAGAACGGCCCGAGCGGGCACATCCTGTGCAGCCGCTGGCGTGACAACGCCGTCGTGTCGAACGGGATTTGCCGGCTGCTGAACAAAAAGGAGACGCGCGCCGGGCAGGCGTGGACCTCCGCGAGCATGTGGACTAAGCGACAGTTCCAGTACGGTTACTTCGAGTGCCGCTACCGGTACGGCGCGGCGACGGGGCTGAACAACTCGTTCTGGCTGATGACGCTGTCCGGCACCACCAACACGCCGGGCCGCTTCGAAATCGACATCAACGAGGGGCACAGTCCGAACCAGGTCAACATGAACATCCACAGCTGGTCGGGCCGGCACTGGTCCAGAAGCAAGACGTGGACGGCCGAAGGGCACGACCTGACGAATGAATGGCACGTGTACGGGCTGGACTGGAGCGCGGAAGAGCTGGTCTGGTTTTTCGACGGACAGGAGATCCGCCGCGAGACCAACGCCATTTGCCACAAGCCTGCGCCGGTGCTGCTGAGCTCCGCGGTCATCAAGTGGGCGGGCCCGGTCACCGACCAGATCGACGGCACCTCGATGGATGTCGACTATGTGCGCGTCTACCAGGCCCGCTGAGGACGGGTCGCGCGGGACGTTGCGCCCCCCCGTTTCACGCTTCCTCGTCAGCCTTTGACCGATGCCCCTCAGCAGTGGAAATCGAATGTGATCTGATTCCCGTCTGCTGGGCCAGCCGGGTCAATGCCAGCCATGCGCAACTTTTCCACAAGCGCAGAAAAAGATCAAAAACGATCGCGCGGGCGAGGCGCATCGCCATTCCGCGCCGTTCTCATTCGTTCCGCCCGATCCAGAGGTAATCGATGCGGCAGGTGCCGGTGAGCGGCGTGCCGTCGGCGAAGTCCAGCCTGAGCTGCTTCAGCCGCCCCTTCCATCCGGAGACGCCGCGCATGTCGATGGTGCAGAGCCGCGTCTCCGTGTCGTTCGGCGTCACCGCGAACGCTTGGCCGAGGTTCGCTTCCCACGTCGGCGCGTCCTTCGTCGTGAAGCGCAGCCGCATGCGCGTGACGGGCGTGTGGTTCTGGAGGCGGATCGCCATGAGGCCGTTGTCGTCGAGGTCGACGCCGAGCGCGTCCGGCGAAAGCAGGTGCGCGTCGGGCGCGTCTTTGATCGCGACGATGTACTCGCCGCCCGCCACGAGACGCACCGGCCGCGCGATGCAGGACCACTTCTGGCCCATGAACTCCTCGTCCTTTGTGCCGAGGTTCCAGTCGCTCCAGCCCTCCTTGTCGAGCGGCGTCTCGAACGTCCAGGCGCGGGTCACCGATGTGCCGGGCGGCAGGACGTGGACGACCGTGCGGGCGCTACGCCACAGCTCGCCGTCGTCGGCCTTGAGGCGCAGCGCGTAGTCGCCGGGCATGGAGAAATCGGCCTTGGTCGTGGGCTTGGCCGGGTTGCGGAACGCGACTGTGCCGGGGCCGTCGAGCAGCTCCCACGCCGTCGCGAGGCGGCCGGACTTGGGCTTGCCGTCGTCCGAAACCTTGCCCGCCAGCCGCACGCGCGCGTCGTCGGTCCAGATTTCGCGGCCCGCGTCGACGGCCGGCGGATTGTCGTACGGCAGGGCCTTGTCGAGCGCCTTGGCCGTGGCGTATCCGGCGTTGTTGGTGAGGGCCCAGCGCGTCAGGGCCGGCGCCTGGTTCGTGAAAAACAGCACGCCGGGATTCAGGACATAGCCGTTGTCGCGGATCAGGCCGGAGCTGCAGCAGATGGCCGGGTCCTTCGAGCCGCCCCAGATGAAGATCTCGGAGGGACCGAGCTTGTTGGCCACGTTGTTGCGGTCGAAGCGCGAGCGGGCGATCTCGACGTTGGGCGTCTGGGGCGACTTGAGCCCGAGCATCTCGATGGCCGCGCCCGCGTTGTTGCGGAAGGTGCAGCGGTCGACGAGGCAGCCTTCGCCGCCGGCCTCGAAGTCGATGCCGCCCTCGTCGTGCGAGCCGGAGTCGGGCTGGTTGAGGAAGTGGCAGTTGCGGATGATGAGCCCGTATTGGCCGCCCAGCATGATACCCATCGTTCCGGCGTGCGCGTGCCAGCCGGAGGCGTCGAAGATGCTGTTCAGCAGATAGGCGCGGCTGACGGAGGTGAGGAAGGGGTGGGGCGAGGTGTTGTGCGCGTAGTTGTCGTGGCAGAAGACGCGGTCGATGAAGACGTTCTTGCCCGCGAAGCGGAAGCCCGACGAGCACTGGAACATCTCGCAGTCGCGGAAGACGATGTCCTCGCCGCTCCCGCTGGCGACGATGCCGCCCGCCGAGCCGCCGTCGCCCGGCGCGCCCTTGCGGTCGCGCCACTCGGGTATGCCGTGGGCGTTGAAGCGGTAGAGGCCTTCGATGTGGTGGGCGATGCAGTCTTCGATGAGCAGCCCGCGGTGGCCGCTCTCCGCGTAATGGACGATGAGCCCCTTGCCGGCATAGCAGACGGTCAGGCCGCGGATGCACAGGTAGTCGGGGTTCTTGATCAGCACGCAGCGGTCGTCGATGTCGCGGTTGCGCCGGATGATCGGGCGCGCCCCTTCGCCGTAGGCGCCGATCTCGGCCCAGGCCTGCGGCGCACCGTGCGCGGAGAGCGACATCTCCTGATTGATCACGCTGCCGCGCCGGATGAGCAGGCGCTCGCCCGGACCCAGCGTCCGGCCGTTCACCGGCGTGAAGTCGCGCCACGCCGTCTCCGGCGAGGTGCCCGCACGCGCGTTGTCGCCGCCGAGGCCGTCCACGTAGTACGTTGCGGCCTGGCCGTTTGTTGCGACCGGGGGAGTCCAGGCGCGGGCGGAACAGTCGGGGTCGGCCGACGGCAGGATGGCCAGCGCTTTTTGCATCTGAACGGGGCGAGAACCGGCCGCTTTCAAGGTGACGGTGGCGACCGCGCTGGTGGTCACGTCGGCGCGGAACCGCCACGCGACACGCCGTTCGTCGCCTGCCGGCAGCGCGCCGAGGTCCACGGCGGCGGAGGTCTCGCAGACGACGCCGGGGGAGAGGCTCAGTTCGACGACGCACCCGGTGACCGCGTTGCCGTGGTTGCGGACCACGCCGGAGAGCCCCGCCGAGGTCCCTGCGCGCAAGAGCGTGGCGTCGGTCGTCAGCGCCCCCAAGCGGACCACGGTCGGCTTGGGGTTCTCGATGCGCAGGTTGTCGAGCAGGCCGTTGACGCGGCCGAGCGTCAACGGCGCGTTGCCGGGCCGGGCCAGGCCGGAGCGCATGATCTCGCTGCGCTCGCCGTTGACCTCCAGCGACAGCTCCAGCGCGTCCCACCGGGCGGAGACGCGATACCATTTGCCGGTCTCGACGCGGCATTCGGAACGGACTCGCGGCTCCCAGCGGCCGTCGAGATTCACGAAGAAGGCCAGATGCCCGCCCTCCTTTGGCGAGTCGAGGCGCAACATGTACTCGCCCTCTTTCGCGATGATCGTCGTATAGTCTTTGGGCAACTCGCGGAACAGCACCGAACAGTCGACGAGCAGGCCGGGGGCGAGCTGAAGGTCAGGTGTATGAGGGGTCGAGAACGGCCCGTTGGCGATCTGGAGCGCCTGGCCTGCAGGACCGGGCGCATAAGCGTCCGGCTGCTTTGCGGCGAAATCGTGGCCGTGACCCGACGCGTCGCGCAGGTCGCCCTCGAACGGCCAGCTGGCCGTGCTCGTGCGGTGGCCGTCCGGACTGGCGATCCGCAGGTCGTCAAGCTCGCCCTCGAAGGACCCCAGGTGCAGCGGCGCGTGCGTGCGGGCGGGTTCCCCCGTGCGGACGATGCGCGTGGTGTCGCCGTTGACGGTCAGCCGCAGGCTCTGGCCGTCCCAGCCCGCCTCGACGGCGTACCACACGCCGGGCTTGACCGGCTCGCGCGACTGTACGCGCGGTTCCCAGCGGCCGATGTTCACGAAGAAGCCGAAGCGGCGGCCCTCCGAGGCGGGGTCGACGCGCAGGAAATACTCGCCTTCGGCGTGGTCGCCTTTCATGGCTACGGTCGCCCAGGCGTTCCCTTCGGGCAGACGCTCGAACCGCACGCGGCAGGCGAGGCGGAAGCCGCGCGTGAGGCGCAGGCCGGGCGCATCCGGGATATCGACCACGGCGTTGGCGAACTTCAGGGCCTGGCCGTTCTGGCCAGGCGTAAACACGGGGTCTGTGACGTAGGCGTCCTGCCCGTTTCCGCTTTCATCCGAAAGGGTGCCGTCGAACGTCCAATGGCCGGTCCATGACGGGGCGCGCGCGGATGGATGATCCGCCAACGCGAATAGCGAGAAGACGGTGACAACGCTGAAGGCAGTCGCTTTTTTAATCATGGATCCCCCTTGAAGTCCTGCTGAGACGATATCTTCCATAGTGTAGCGGATACCCCGCGACAGAGCCAACAGCGAAAAAGGGAGCGCGTTTCCTAACGCTTCCTTTTCTCGTTCTCTCCCGCCAACGCCCAGAACCCTTTCCAGGTCAGCAAGCCGTCCGCATAAAGATGATCGGCGATCCGTCCAATCGTTTTCAGGACCGGTTCGATGATCAGCGCGTAAAGATACCAGACGGGCACCATTTCCAACGTGACCGCGCCGTGGCTGACCTTGAGCACCGCTTTGACGGCGGCGTCCCAGACCGGGCATGCGGCAGCCAGCGAATGGGCGGCCGATCCCCACATCCCTGCCGCGTAGCGCCACGGATTGAAGCCGGCCGCATAGCAGAACTCGCCGAAGCTCCACTCGAAGGCGTAGATCATGACCGTGAAAGGAAGCGCCCGGAGAAAAACATTCCTGAGGCCGGTCCGGTCGACCAGTCGGATCAGAAACGGCGCCAGCAGATACACGGCCGCATAGAGCAGCCCCATGAGCAGCGAGACCCCGCCGTGGAAGCTGCGCCGCGGGCCTTTTCCGAGGCCGGTCGCGCAGACCTCGAACATCATGCCCGTGCCTGCATAAAGGAACGCGCCGGCCCATATTTTGGCCCACAGCCCCGGCCGGCCGCAACATCCTTGCGTTTTCATAAGAACACCCTAGCAACTTTTGCGTCCGCGTTCCACCGCTTCTTGCCGCTTCGCTGACATTTCCATGCTCCGAACTTGATTGCCTCCCCCTCATTGGGGTATTATTTTTCTTTATTTGTCTAATGACCATGTGATTGTCCGAGCGGAGGCCATATGTCGCGTAAAGGGGAAATGCTGTTTGTTTGCTGTGCGGCGCTGTCGGCGTTCAGCGCGCATGCCGAGATGACCTATTTTGCCCATCAAGGCAAGCTGAGAACCGTCGTCATGATCGGCGAGGGGAAAGCGCTGGGGACCGGCACCGTCGCGAAGATCGACGAGCAGGCGGACAAGAAGTACGGGGACTGCTGGAACCTCCAGTTTTCCGGCGTCATGAACGTCACCGCCGCCGGCAAATACGAATTTGCCGTCACCTCCGATGACGGCAGCGCGCTTTTCGTCGACGGCAACGCGGTCGTGATGAACGATGGGCTGCACGGCCCGGCCAATCGAAAGGGCACGCTTGACCTCGCGGCCGGCAAGCACCAGGTCAACCTGCTCTATTTCAACAACAACGGCGGTCACGCCCTGAAGGCCACGGTCAAGAACCCCGCCGGCCAGGAAGCCGACCTGGCGTCGGCCTGCACCCCCAGCAGCCAGAAGCATGTGTTCTCCAAGCAGCAGCTGGACGCGGAGCGCCAGAAAGAGGCGGCGATCGCGCAGAAGGCGGAGGCGGAGGCGCAAAAGGTGCTGCAGAAGGAGCTGCTCAAGCTCTCCTCGCCCGAGGCGCTGGTGCGCTCGATCAAACACATCCTCAAAGCCAAGCCGCGCGCCTACAAGAACGGCCGCGCCTACCTGAAGCAGGCCGAAGAATATGTGCAGACCATGCCCGGCCTGCTGGAAAAGGTCGAAAAGGGGGATGAGCAGGCCATCCTGGCGCTCGACGAGTACGGCAAGTTCAAGTACAAAGCCCTGGTCGCGGAAAACCCCTTCATCGATTTCGACGAGACGCTGGTCGTGCTTTCGGACCGGGTGGCCACGAAGAACAACTGGCTGGGCACGCACGTCCTCTCGCCCAAGGGATACAAGAACAAGCTCGCCCGCTTCAACCTCCGCACCGGCCAGGTGACGGACATCTATGAGCCCAAGGACGGCGCCTATGTCGGCGAGCCGGACGTCCACTACGACGGCCAGAAGCTGCTCTTCACGTCCACCGACACGAACAACATGTTCCAGGTGATGGAGGTCGGCCTGGACGGCTCCAACCCCCGCCAGGTCTCGACCATCGTCGGCGAGTATGTCCACAACTACGGCGGCATTTACCTGCCCGACGACACCATAGTCTTCAGCTCGACCGCCCCGATGATCGGCGTGCCGTGCATCGGCGGTTCGCGCACGGTCCCGAACCTCTATAAGATGGGGCCGAACGGGGAGGACACCCGCCAGCTGACCTTCGAGCAGGACGCCGACTGGTATCCGACCGTCCGCGAAGACGGGCAGATCATGTATCTGCGGTGGGAATACACCGACATCATGCACTACTATTCGCGCATCATGATGACGATGAACCCGGACGGCAGCAACCAGCGCGCCATCTACGGTTCGCAGAGCCTGTGGCCGAACTCGATGTTCAACGCGCGGCCGATCCCCGGCGAACCGGGCAAATATGTGGCCATCGTCTCCGGCCACCACGGCGTCGCCGGCTCCGGCAAACTGACGATCTTCGACACGAATAAAGGGTACGCCCACGCGGACGGCGTGGTGCAGCACATCCCCGGCTACGGCAAGAAGGTCACGCATGTCACCGTGGACCAGCTTTACCCGACCGTGAAGAAGGAGCTGCTGACGCAGTTCCCGGATCTGCAGACGGTCGTCACCCGGCTGATCCAGGAGAACATGCCCGAAGCGTCTCAGGCGGGCAAGGACTACCATGAGCTGAACAACGACTTTTTCAACAAGTGCTACCCCAAACTTCGCACCTTCTATCCCGAGATGGCGCTCGACCTGGACCAGCTCGTGGACGGGGTCTATCCGCAGTGCCTGCAGCCCTATCCGCTCAGCGCGAACTACTACCTGACCGTCGCGAAGCTGACCGCCCAGGCCCCCTGGCGGCTCTATCTGGTCGACACGTTCGACAACTTCGTGCCGCTGCAGCCCAGCGCGCTCGACGGGTACAGCTACATGGTCGAGCCCTATCCCCTGAAAAAGCGCGTGCGTCCCCCCGCCATTCCGAGCCGCGTGAACCTGAAAGACAAAGGGGCGGTCTGCTACATTCAGAATGTCTACCGCGGGCCAGGCCTGAAGGGCGTTCCCGAGGGGACGGTCGATGCGCTGCGCGTGTTCACGTATGCCTACGGGTATTACAACATCGGCAACCACAACCACATCGGCGTGGAAAGCGGCTGGGACATCAAGCGCCTGCTCGGGACGGTCAAGGTGGAGAAGGACGGCTCCGCCATGTTCAACATTCCGGCCAACACGACGATCTCCCTGCAGCCGCTGGACAAAGAGGGCCGCGCAATCCAGCTCTTCCGCAGCTGGCTGGTGGCCATGCCCGGCGAGAAGCTCTCCTGCATCGGCTGCCACGAGCCGCCGAC
>CAZOIS010000139.1:0-11469 GCA_964579865.1 uncultured Lentisphaeraceae bacterium
CTTTGGCGATCACCGCCGCATGCGCCAGCTTGAGCACCGCGGGATTGTACTTGAGTGCCTTACAGTTGAGCATCACCTCGGCCTGCGCGGCAAACCCCGCCAATACGAGCGCAACAACACACAGCGCTTTTTTCATCTAGCCTCTTCTCCTTGAGTCCCCAAAAGCCATCATATAGCGTCGTAATCAGACATGCAAACTGCGCGGGATGATTCGCTCCCGGACCAGTTCTTTCGGTTTGCCGATTTCGATCTTGGGCGCGTTGGCAAGAAGGTAAGCCTCGGCTTCTTTGCACCAGAGACCGTGGTTGGCGGAGCAGATCTTATCCAGTTCTGAGTAGAACGGATCGGACTTGCCCTTCTCGGCAAAGTCGGCGATCGCGGTCATCGGCATCTTGACGTGGGTATAAACGAGACGCTTGCCGCCAGGGACCTTGAGCATGTCGAGGGTCGCACCTAAGGCGGAATCGAGTCCGCCCACGTGCGTGATCATCACCTCTGGATGGAGATAACCCTTGCCGATCCACGCTACGGAGTCCGACATGTCCTTGACGTCACCGCCGGAGTTGGCGACGACATGGTGCATCATGTAGTGGACGTTATAGAAGTTGAAGCTCGCCATCAGATGCTGGTCGGTCGGCCCGGCGAAGAAGTTGAGACATCCGCCGAAGCCGAGGAGGTCCGAGCACTGCGTGATGAGCGCCGGCACCGCCGCCATGAGGAAGATATCATCATAGCCGCCGCCGGTGGAGGTCGGGTTGTCGGCTCGGGTGGCGTCCACGAGATTGTAGGCCTTCAGTTCCTTCACCGGGTCGGACATCTCTTTCGTGTTGACGAAATGGACCTCGACGCCGTTCACCTCGCCGTCCGCCCTGCCGTCCTTGAAAAAAAGCCCGAACATCTTTGCAGCGCGCGCGAGGCGGTCGTCGTCGATGTCGGTGACGACAAGCCTTCTCGGACGCTTCTCCGGCGAATGGCAGGCGATGTCGATGCAGCCAAGGCCCATGGCGCCGCAACCGGCCATGAGCAGCATCGTGCCCTTGTCGACAATGCCGACCTCGAGATCGTGCGAGCAGAACGCATTGTGATAATTCGTGCGGAACGCCGAGACGATGCACGAAACCGGCTCCGCGAGCGAGCACTTGAAAAAGGCGTCGCCGTCGTAGGGGAGGATGCAGCCCATCTCCATCACGATCGCGGGAAGGTAGACATGCGTCGTTTCGCCGCCGATCGTGTGCCAGGCATAGCCCATGGTCTCAAGCTCGTATCCGGGAATGTTGAAGGACGGCTGGATGCCGACGCGCTGCCCGACGTGGAAAGAGTCCTTCCACTTCGTTCCGACCTCGCGGACGACTCCCGCGACTTCGTGTCCGAACATGATCGGCCGGGTCGCGATATCCCGCGGGACGCGCTTGTGTCCGGTTCCGAGCGTCACGCCCTTGTAGTCGCTGAGGCAGATCGTGTTCGTCACCAGTTCGACGACGATGCCTTCTTCGCCCGCCCCTTCGAGCTCGATGTCTTCAAGCCGCGCATCCGCAGCCCCATACAGTCTCCATGCCTTCGCCTTCAACAGACCTCCTTCGCTATTCTGATTGATAAGGGCAACTCCTCCCTTTTCGTTATTGTCAATAATGATACCACTGCCCCCCTTACTTCTCGCAATTGCAAAGTATTATTGAAAAATTGCATTATCCATCATCCGCCGGATTCTGCTATAACACCGGCATGGAGAAAGTAAGGGATGTCCTGGTGATCCTTATGCCGGTAAGCCAACCACGGCTGAACGGCATCGCGCGCTACGCGAAGGAGCACGGTTGGCACCTGATGGTTCAGGACCGCATCCGCCACGGGGTGGTGGAGTGGGTGGCGGACGGCGTCATCGCGACGATCCGCGAGAAGTCGCCGCTCATCGGCACCGTACGCGAATACCGGCGACGCGGCGTTCCGGTCGTCGACCTGACGAACGAAAGGCCGCAGATGAAGATCGTCCGGGTGACGAGCGACAACGTCGGAATCGGGCGCATCGCCGCGGAGCATTTCGAAGAGCACCATTTCGCGAACCGGGCATGGTTCTCCAGCGGGTGGAACAACGTCCACCGGCTGCGCTACGCCGGTTTCACCGAAAAGCGTCCGGCGCTGAAATGGATTGGGTCGGCCCCGATCGAAAAGGCGGCGAAGCCGATCGCCGTGCTCGCCTACGACGAAACGGACGCGGCGCTGCTGCTCAGGAAATGCCTGGCGCTCGGTATCTCCGTGCCCGAGGAAGTGTCGATTCTCTCGATCGGCAACGACCCCCTGCTCTCCGAAATGCAGCCGGTCAGGATTTCTTCGATCGACCAGAACCTCGAACGCGGCGGCTACGAGGCAGCGGCGGTGCTAGCGAAGCTGATGGACGGCGGCAAGAGCGCCTCGAGGCTCATCCCCCCGCAGGGAATCGTCACCCGCCAATCGACGGACGTGATCGCCGTTGAGAATCCCGACGTCCGCAAGGCTGTCGTCTTCATCCGTAACAACCTGTCGCGTTCGATCGGCGCCGACCAGATTGCCGATGCCCTCGGTTGTAGCCGGTCGAGAATCGACAAGCTGTTCGCCGCTGAGATCGGGCACTCCGTGGCGACCGAAATCCAGCGCCAGCGGATCTCACATGTGAAGCTGCTCTTGCAGAGCACCGACTTCCCGGCCTCGCACATCGCCGACAAGACCGGTTTCTGCACCCCCTCCCACATCAACAACGTCTTCCGCCGCGAAACCGGCCTCACGCCGAAGGCCTGGCGGAAACTCCACACGCCCGCAGTTTCCTGAACACACGCTCCTCGCACTTTTCACGTGATCGGCGGTCCGGGACGTCCCGCCCTGTTTTTCCGTCACGTCCTCAGTATGCCGTCAGCTCGCGGACGCCGAAGGCGGGCAGCGTCAGCGCCTCGCCGCCGCAGCGGACCTCGCACGGCGTCTCGCCGAGGTTGTTCACGACCACGCGGCACTTACCGTGACTGACCCGGAAGGCCGTGGCGCGCGCGGACGGCGCGTCGAGCGCAAACAGGTTCTGCTGTTCAGGCCATTCGCCTTTGCCCGGCCGGACGCGGAACAGCGGCACGCCGATGCGGAGCCGGTCCGCAGCCGCGGCCACCTCCGCAGGGGGACACAGCACAAGGGCGAGGCGATGCTCGTACGCGCCCAGAAAAGGGTCGCCGCCGGAGGTGATCAGGTGGTCGGCGTAACCGCTGGGAAGAATTTTGCACTCGGGCCGCTTGTCCGCCCGGCCTTGGATGGAAGCCCCCAGGCTCGCCGCCACGACACCCTCGCGCGGCGCGACGCGGAACGACTGGTTGCCGCTCAAGGCCACGACCGCGAAAGCGGCGTCTTCCGCGTCGATGGAGGCGAAGCGCTGCGCCGCGACGAACGACGGCTCGGGATTGGCGTGCTCGATCGTCGCGTAGGGAATGTCGTAGCGGACGCGGCCGGGCCAGCTGCGGAACTCCAAGAGCAAACCCGCGGGGTCATACTTGCCTTTCCCGATCCGACGCGGCATATCGACCTGAACGCTGGCCGTCACCTCGACGCGGTCCGGCCGGAGACCGATCACCAGCCGGAGCCACACGGCCCACGCCAGCTCGGTGAAGACCTCCAGCTCGCGCCCGAACGGCGTTTCCCGCACGCGGGTCGTCGCGCGGGACCAGTCCGGCCGCACCTCTTCCGCCGCCGCGGCGCCCGAAGGATCGCGGAGCGTGAAGGGAGCAACCGCGATCTCGATCTGGCGCGGGCCTTCGGCCACGAACAGACGTCCATCCGCCAGGCCCGCGCGCTTGCCGTCGGCCGACACCTCGCTGCCCGCCCGCCACGCCGCGGCCGGCTGCGCGTCCGGCATCTCCCGCAAGCCGAACAGGCGGTAGCCGTAAGCGGGAAGCTCGACCCGCGCGGAGGCCGTCCACTGTCCCTCGCTGAAGGCGAGGGCACCCGGAAGCGGCGCACCGTCCGCGGCCACGAGCGCCAGCGGGCCGTCGACAGGGAGCGAGATCTCCGCCGTGCGGGCGTGCGCGGGGTTCAGCGCGAGCACGTAGTCCGCGCAGCCCGCCGCGGGCTGGCGGAGGCGCGCCGCCACCTGCTGCGCGAAGCGCGTCAGCAGCTCGTTCGAGTAGGCGCGGGACGCGTCCAGCACGATCTCGCGGTGCAGCGTGCGCGGCGTCCAGGGAAACCAGCCGCTGGAGTCGGAGTTCAGGCCGATCAGCGCGTGGTGCCAGGCGCGCGAGAGCAGGGTCGGCTCGCCGCCCGGGGCCAGACAAAGGGCCTCGGTCTCGGGGAACTCGCCGACCTCTTCGAACCGCGTGTCCCACGGGTTGTCGGGCGGCGTCGTCCACGCCTGCTTGAGCGGCACGTCCACCGGTCCGAGCCGGTGAAGCGCGGCCGCGGCATGGGCGAACCCCGCGGCGCGGAGCGCGTCCAGCGCCTTCACGGCATGCCCGTGCCAGCTCATGTCCATCGGATGAGAGGTCCAGCGCGAAAAGCTGGGGCTGGGCTCGCGGTCCTCCTGCGCCTGGCCGAACGGATGCGGCGCCGCGCATTCCACGTGAATGCCGACCTCCTGCGCGTACCGCTCGACCGTGGTCCAGCGGATGATCTTGCCCTTTTGCGCCAGGCGCGCGATCTCCGCGACGTAGGCGCCGATGTCGCCGAGCTGCTCGAAGTCGCCGCCGGCCATGATGAAGCTGCCGTCCGCGTGCGAATCGTAATACGCCTCGAGCTGGCCGAGCCGGATCGTGCGGAGGTCGAGGGGAAAAACGTCCACCGAGCTGCCGTCGATTCCCCGCACGCGCCGCGGCCGGTCCCAGCCGTCGGGCATGACGATCAGCCGCCGGACGCCGATCTGGTTCATGACGTACGGCAGCTGGGGATGGAACACGATCTCCTGGGGAAAGAAGGCCGAGCAATCGGGCTGAAGCTCCCGGCGCATCAGCTCCATGCTCACGCGGCTCGCGGCCAAGTCGGACTCTTCGTCCGAAGCGAGCGCATGGCTCGCGGCGTACTGGCACCCCACCATGGCGATCTGCCGGCGGTCCACCAGCGGCTTCAGCTCCTCCAAGAACCCGGGCGCATAGCGCTTCAGGCTGAGCAGCGTCAGGCCCGGGAAGTCGATATGGGCCGTCACCTCCGGATGGGCCTTGAGCGCGCGCAGGCCGGTGGCGTAGATGCGGGGAAATTTCTCGCGGATCTCCTGCTTGGTGTAGCGGTCATAGCACATGTTGCCGTGCAGCAGGAACGAGATGAAGACCGTCTTGGACTTAGCCGGCTCCGGCGCGGACGCGGCCGGCCGCGGGACGCCGACGGCCGCGAGCCCCGCCACCCCCTGCAACACGCGCCGCCTGGAAAGACACCCGCACATCTGTAAAATCTCCCGACTCCGCGACTGTTCAAGCATGGTCATCCCCTTCTGTTTTTCATACCCCAGTTCCCGTACATCCCTCCCCCGTCGGCCGGGAGGGGCGAGCGCCTGCTCGACCCTCCGTGATTTGCGAGCTGTCCCGCCGGACGTCGCGGGGGCATCACTTCGCAAGCGCCTGCCAGAGATCCACATCGTCGATCCAGATGCAGCCCGTTCCGCCCTTGCTGGCGTCGAGGTAGAGCGCGAAGGACTTGGCCGCCTGGGGGACCTTGTCCGCCGCGAGCACGGCTTCCACGCGGACCCAGGCGTCCGAATCGAGGCCGATCCGGGCGCACGCCGCCGGCGCGCCCGCCTGGCTGGACGCGATGCAATAGGTCTTCAGCCAGCGGGCGTCCGCGAAGAACGCGAGGTTGACGGTCAGGAGGCTCTTCGGGTCGACCGCCTTGGCCTTGACCCACATCGAGAAGCGCCAGTCCCGCCCGTTTGGCATGGCCAGCTCGGAGGGACGGTAGACGACGCACCGCTTGTCGAACGGCGCCTCGATGCGCAGGCTCCCGGAAGCCGCGTGCCCTTCCGCGGCGTCGTTGGCCGTGCGCCCCCCGCGCTCCATGTTCCAGTTGACGGTGTCCTCCATGGAATCGGAAAAGGAGCTGCGGTCCGGGACGACGGCGAGGCGACGCGTGAGCGTCAAAGGCGCAGTCAGGCCGAGCTCGCCCGCGCCGAAGCGGAAGGCGAGCGCGATGCGCCCGGGCGGGAAATGCTCATCGGGGCCCCCGTTGCGGGAGACGTCCAAGGCGAACGTCGCGGCGTCCACGCGCCGGAGCGCGACGTGGACCGGAAGGTTCGTCGGAACCGAGACCTCGGGCGCTGTTCCGGACGCGCACCGGACCTTCGCCGTGGCGGCACCGCCTTCGAGGCAGAGCAGCGCGGGCGTGACCCCGACCGACGACTCCGCGCGGGCGACGGCCGACAGCTGTGCGCTGCCTTCGACGAACGCCGGCCCTTTCGAGAAGTCCAGCGCGATCCCTGCGGCCTTTCCCGCCGCGACCGGGTTGGCGAAGAGGTCCGAGACGGCGATCGTCTCGTCGGCGCGGCAGCCCGCGCGCACGGCCGGAACCGCGGCGGGCGTGTCGCCTTCGCGGTCGGACCAGACGACCGCGACATCCCCCGCGAAGGAGACTTGGTGTAAGCCGTCCCCGAGGTCGACGTGCCCGAGACAGGCGCGGCCATCGAGCTTCCGCGCCGTCGCGGCCAACGCGGCGTAAGAGAGTTTGGGGAGAAAACCGAGATACAGGATGCCGATGGCGGCGTCCCAGGCCGGCTGCGGAATGGTCGGGTCACGCGGGTCGTAGGTGCAGAACCAGAAGGCCTTGGAACGCGGGTCGTTGGCGAGCGACAGGGCGTAGAGGGCGGGCAGCCGCGCGGCCTGAATCCGCTCGGAGCTGCGGGTGAGCTTCGAGTAAGCGGGGCAGAAATCATAGGCTGAACAGCCGAACTCGTTCAGCCACACGGGCCTGTCGCCCACGATCTCCTTCGCCTTTTCGCCCCGGCTCACGAACGCGCCGTTGGGCGGCGCATAGCAGTGGATCGTCGCGACGTCCATGTACTTGCCGCCGCCCAGCCTGTAGACTTCGCTCATCCAGTCCAGCCGGCCGGCCAGCGACACGCCCAGAACCTGACAGGCGGGATCGGCGCGCTTCGCCGCGGTGTACGAGGCCTTGAGCATCTGGAAATATTCGGCGGCCGAATCGTCGGAGTCCGCCCACATGCCGTCCGGCTCGTTCCAGACTTCCCAGCACGGGATCCGGCCCTTGTAGGCCGCGGCAACCCGCCCGACATACGCGCCCCACGTTTCGATCCGGTCCGGCGGCGGGGTCCCGAAACGCCGGCCTTGCGCCAGCCACTTCGGGCTCCAGAAGAGAATGGCCTGGTAGCGCTGCCCCAGCGCGTCCATGCGGCGGAGGGCGGCGTCCAAGGCCCGCTTGTCCCACTTGCCCTCGGCCGGCTCCTGCATGGACCAGGCGTTCTCCCACGTCAGCCACGGGCGGATCCAGCGCACGCCGGCCTTCGCCATGAGCGGGGCCTGATAGGCGTACCACCAGATCTGCTGCTGGAAGATGTTGATTCCCATGAACGATTTCTGCGGATCGAGGCTCTGCGGCTCCGGGATCCGGCAGACCCGGGCCGCGCACGGCGGCTGCGAACAGGCTTGGACCGTGACATCGAAGACGCCGAACCGCGCGAGCGGAATTTCGATCTCCCGCAGCGCCAGCCCCGGACCGGCCGCCGCGGCGAACTCCGACGCCCACACGCGTTCGCCGCCGGCGTGGTCGCGGACCTCGACCGAAACGGGGGCCACGCCCAGCCGGTCGCCCTGGGCGGCCAGCGTCAGGATAACGCGCTCGCGCTCCGTGAAGACCGACCCGACCCGGCCGCTGAACAGCCGCGGATTCAGGCCAGCCGTCTCGTTGTCCGGTGCCAGAATCATCGGGTAGCGTTCGTTCCCGGCGACCAGACAGACGCCGCCCAGGTAGCGGTCCCCCTGCGTTACGGGCCCCAACCTGACGCCCGAAAACCGGCAGAGGCTGACGCCCGGCCCCGACGCGGAAACGGCGACGGTGGCCTTGAAGAACGCTTCGTCGATCTTGAACCGGCACGTCCCGTTGGTCGCGGAAACGGGCGACAGGACCTTGATCTCGGTATGCGCGGCATCGTCGGGAAATTCCGGATCGCACAGCAGGCAGGCCAGCTTCAGGGGCGTCGGACCCGCGTCGGTGAAGGCATAGGCCAGGACGTCGCCCCGCAGCTCGAGCGACTGGCCCAGCGCGTCCACGAAATTCCAGCTTCCCCGTTTCAGGTCGAGCAGGTCGGCCGTGAACGAACTCAAAAGGCGCGGCGACACCTCGGCTGCGGCGGACGGAAGAGACGGCCCCAGCAACACCGCAATGGAGACGACGGCGATCGCCGCACCGACGCCCGGCAGACGGCGCAACGCAATACGATTAAACATACCCTTGATCATAACGAAAAAGTCTGGCCCTCAACACGCTCCCGGCCGCGGCTCAGCGCGTTTTCTCCAACAAAGGCACGACCGGCGTGACCGACAGGTCCATGCGGCCGTCGCCACGGTTGATCGTGCAGATGATGTACTTCTCTCCGCATACGAACTGCGGGTGGGGGTCGGGATGGAGCTTGCTGGGCTTGTCCTGGGGGTTGAAGGCCGGCTGCCCGGCGTAGAGGAAGAGCTCTTTCTTCGTCTCCGCGTTGTAGAAGCCCACCTGCCACGCGCAGCCGCGGTACCACTTGCCGACGCTGTAGTCGTAGGTGAAATAGCGGCGGTCGCGCGTCATCGTGGCATGCGCCGCGTGGACGGGGGCGACCCGTTCCTGCCGGCCGCTGGCCAGGTCGCAGTAGATGACCCCGTACTCCTTGCCATGGCTGCAGTAATAAAAACCCTGGCCGTCCGCGGCCCAGTATTCGTGGGTGGCGTAGTTGTTCATCGGCGGAACGATGCGACGCTTGCCGCCCGGCTCGACCAGCAGCAGCCGGGGATAGACGCCGTCGATGTTCTGAATGCGGTGTTCGACCTTGTCGGTGCCCGTCCACCGGGTCTCGTGGGCGCACAGGGCCAGCCGGCCGTTCACGGGATTGACCTGCCCGTGGTTCACGCAGACGGACTCTTCGCCCCACTTCTCGAACCGGCCGGTCTTGATGTCCAGCAGGCCCTGGATGAAGCGGTCGTCCACGCGGGCGTCCAGGAACACCTGGGTGCGGTCGGGCGTCAGCGTCACATGCGTCGCGTAGCCTGACACGTTGGTGCCTTCGGCCTTGAGCTGTGCCGGGATCTCGCACAGCTTCTCCTTGGCGGGCGCCGAGGCCCGCAGGTTCAGCGCGTAAAATCCGCTGGTCTCGAACCAGTACAGAACGGCCGTCTCCGTATCGAGGAAGGGAATGCTGCCGCGGATCTCCAGCGGCCTGACTTCGTCCTTGAGCAGATCGGCCAGGGCAAAGGATTTCTGGTTGCCCCGTTCGCCGCCCGATACGTCGAACACGATGAAGCGCCCGTCCTCCGTCATCGACTTCTGGGTGAAATAGAGGCTCTGCTGATTCGCCGCGACCCGCGTCTCGAGGATATAGGAGACGACGCCCGAGGCGGGCTCGACGTGCTTGCGGAAGAGCTTTGACGTCTCCGGCGTCTTCACCGCGGGCGCGGCCGGCTCCGCCGCCGGACACGCCAGCGCGAGGAACGACACCAACAGCAACGGGCACAGACAGTATCTCATGGCTTTCTTCCCCCCGAGCGCGGCCAGGCTCCCAGGTCTTGACCGGCTACAGGGGCCATCATACGGCTTTTGTCCGTGTCCGGCAACGCCGGGCGTCAGAAATCGTGCGGCGCCCGACTCTGCCCCGCGCCAGGCGCGGCCGCGGAACCGGTTGACGCGCTTCACGCGCCGGAAGGATAGGCCTTCGCGCGCCACATGAGCGTCAGAACGCCGGCTCCGAGCAGCGCCGCCGCGAGAATCGTCGCGTACGCGGCGTTCCAGCCCCAATGCTGGGCCACGAAGCCGAAACCGATGCCGGAGAGAATCGTGGAGAGGTAGGAGAATATTCCCACGAAACCGCCCGCGACGCCGGCCGCACGCGGCGTCGCCTGCTGCGTGGTGGCGACGCCCAGAAGCGCCTGCGGGCCGTAGCCGAAGAACCCGATCAACATGAACGGCGCCAGTTTCGCCGCAAACGGGGCGGACGCCGGCACGCACCAGAACACCGCGATCGCCGCCGCCGCGCCGAGCATGCAGAAAACGCTCGTGCGGTGCGCGCGGCTCTCGAAGAAGCGGTCCGTCGCCCAGCCGGCCACCACCATGCCCAGATTGCCGCCGACGATCTCGTACGCGACGCACAGGGTGGTCGCCGCCGCGAGGGAGAGCCCTTTCGTTTCCATGACGAGCACGATTCCCCAGTCGAGCGCCGCGAAGCGCACGGTGTAGACGAAGAAGTCCGCGACCGCGATGATCCAGACGTTCGGATTGCGGAACACCGCCTGGCGGACAAACGCCTTGTACTCGGCCTTCTGCTCCGGCGTTTCCATCGGCTTCGCGGACGCCTTCAGGATCGGCTGGCAGCCGACGTCCGCCGGCGAATCCTTGAAGGCGAAGAGAAGGCCGACCGCCCCGGTCGCGGCCAGCGCCGCCGGAACGAGGAAACAGAGCCGCCACGCATGGAACAGCGGAATGAGCACCCAGCCGCACAGCGCGAACACCGCGCCCGCGCCGATCGAATGCGACAGGTTCCAGATGGACTGTTTGGTCGAGAGCTCCTCCGGCGGGAACCATTGGGGCAGCGTCTTCACGCACGGCCCCACGCCCATTCCCTGGAAGTAGCTGTTGACGATCCAGATGACGCCCATCGTCCAGACGAGCGCCGTCGCGACCGCCCCGGCGCCGCCGTCCGAAACGACGCCCGCGATCCAGCGTGCCGCGAAATCGCTCAAGCCGAACGCTACGTTCACGCCGGCGCAGATAAAGAGGCCCAGCGCCATCACTTTCCGCGCCGAGTTGCGGTCCGCGACGATCCCGTTCAGGAACCGCCCCAGGCCGTACACGACGCCGCCGCAGGTGAGAAACGCGCCCAGCTGCACCTTCGTCACGCCGATTTCGCCTAAAAGCGGCATCGCAATCGAAAGGTTCTTGCGGATGACGTAATAAAGGGCATAGCCGGCCATCGTCACCGCGAGCGTCTCCCACTGCCACCAACGGAAACTGCGCTGCATGTCAAACCTCAACTCTTTTCGAACGTGAAGGCTTCCCAGGGGATGTCCACGGGTTTCTTTTCGGTGAGAATTTCGTCCGTGTGCATGAGAAGCGGGAAGTCGGCGGCATTCAACCTGCCGACGGCACAGAGGACCTTCACGGCGCGCGCGACGCGCACGGCGACGACGAGCGATTCGAGCGTGACGCCCTCAAGCTCAGCCTTCGCCTGGTCGATGCTCAGACCGCGTCCGAGCAGGATGCCCACGAGCCGCGTGCGGCCGCCGTAGACGGTGACGTAGAGGTCGCCCGCGCCCACGCAGAGGTTCTCGAGCGTGCCTGCGCCCT
>CAZOIS010000140.1:0-11315 GCA_964579865.1 uncultured Lentisphaeraceae bacterium
CCGTCGGCCAAAGCGCCGAGTTTTTCCAGACGTGGCAGGCCCTCATGCAGCAGCTTGAGCGCGTGTTATCGCTCGCCCACCAGCGCCAGCCCAACCGCACCGAGACCCGCGAGGCCGTAAGCATCGCCAAGCACCTGCTTGGAAAAGTCTGCGACCAACTCGACAAAGCCGTTCAGGAAAAAACCCCGCGCCCGCCCGCGGGCATCGTACGCGGGCAGAAAGGCCACCATGAAACGCAAACGCCACACGCAACCCGAGAAACCCCACGAACTCGACACCCTCAAACTGTTGACCACCCCCGAGCAATTCGAGGTCATCACTGACGCCATGATGGGCGAGGAAGGCGAAGCCTTCATTGAAATCATCGACCGCGTACACGCCACATGGCAGGCCATGCCCAAGACCTACGAGAGCACCGCCCAAGGCCGCGCCGCCCTCGCCCATCTTCACTACTTCATCGGTGGTTGCGACTGGTGGATCGTGGAGAAAGACGCCGACCCCGACAACGCGGGCCAGGTACAGGCCTTCGGGATCGCCGACCTCGGCATGGGCCGCGAACTCGGCTATATCAACATCCCCGAGCTACTCGAGAACGGCGCCGAGCTGGATCTCTATTTCACGCCCAAACGCATGGGCGTACTCCTCGATTGAACCCCGCAGGGCGGCCCGGCCAGCCATGAGCGCAGCCGAATGGCCGCCCTTTTTCATGTCAAAAAATCGCGCCGCGCCCGCGGGGGGCGCGGCCATTCAGCCCGTCGTTCGCCTAGCATCTCGCGACGGATCCCCTTGTTCTTATAAAATCGAGTTGCCTATTTCTCTTTCCGCACTTGACATTCCAGTCTTTATGTCAGACCCTATAAAAAAATTTGGAGAATTGCAAATGAAAGACCTTATTCATAGCTGTCCCACTTGTAAGGCTGAGTTCGCCACAACCGACGAACTTCTTCAGCATATTGCCGATTCACAGGAATGCAGGCAGCCAAACATACAAATTCCAATTTATGAAGAACCAGATAGCGGGGACTGCCCGGATTCGGCCAGCAGGAAAGTCAAAATAGCAAAATCGAAAACGCGTTTAATTGTTGCTGTTGCTGTTGCGCTAATTATCGTTTCGGTTGGCGGCTACATGCTAAGCACAATTAAGTCGGCCGAATATGAGGTCGAGATACAAGCCGGAAATGTGGTCGTTGACAGTAGGCCTAAGCAAGAGACAACTATTTCAAAAGAGCCTGTAGTTCAACAGGAATGCGCAAAAGAAGATCGTGTATGTGCTGAAGCGTTCAAAAAATATCTAGACGCTCTAGCCTCACAAAATCCTGCGCAAGCGTTTTCGCAAACGGAAGCTTTTTTCCATATAACAGCAAAGATTCGAAAAAACTATCCTCAGTCTTTATGGACAGTCAAGGTAAATGAAGCCGTCGCAAGTGCGCTCAAAAATGAAGATTTTCAGATGCCTCTTTCGGCATGGGTTTCAAAGAAGTATACGCACGTGCAACATGAGATTATTGAAATACGCAAGAATCCTAAGGTTGAATTATTGGAATGTAATATAGACATGGAAGATTATGAAATGGTAATTGCGTATTACACAATTTTTTATAGGCTATCGTATTCGGGAGATCGTGTCCCGCAATTTAGGGGGCATTCAATAAAAGAAGTCGTTTGTAAAAGTGCTGTGCTTTGGACTTTGACGGGGTTACTTGTGGTGGATGCTGCAGGAGAAATACTGGATTGCAAAAGTGAGGCTCCTTGTCCAATTGATGCGGCAGATTTAGCTGCTCAGATTAAGGCAAAGGAGGTTAAGAACGCCGAAAAGAAGAAAGTGTTGTGGGTCAATTCGGAACTTTACTGCAGTGCAAAGAAACGCCGTTCCGATGCTGATCCAGTTGGTGATTTAACGAAGGATGCTAAAACACTTGCAGCTCTGGGGTTTAGTATTAAACAAATTCATAGCGAAAATAATGTCTTTGCTCAAGCCCGTGTTACGCTTTCTGTGACTCCTCCACCAGAATTGTTTAGCTATGCGACGTTAAAGAAGGAGAGTTACGTCGGTATTCCAATGCTTCAATTTCTTGCTGTAGAGATAGATGAAAAATCGGCAAGTGAGGCAATAGAACCTATAAGCTTGGGTAAGTTCGAGCCGTCCGAGTTGCCTGCAATAGCTCAAATTCGTTATAAGTCGACATATGTACTTCCTGAAATTGTCGCAAAGACGTTGGAGGCTGCGCGTTCATTACGAGAAAAATCTAAAGAGTATTATTTGGGTAAATATAACTGGTTTGAATTTGAAAAAAATATTGTTGCAGAAGAGTATGATCGAGTAAATTGTAGTTTTGATGTGAAACAAAAACGATGGATTTGTTCGGAGAATTAGTTTTAATGCCGTTTTACTTTGCATTCAGTTTGGAATTCATTGATGTTATGTTTCTTGGCCTCTCACTCCGGGTGCTTTGCCATTCCCGACAACAATCTAACCATGAATGTCAGGTCTGCGTTCAATGCTAATCGCATGAGGGTTAACCTTTCCCGTGGGCAGAGCGAGTGCCACCATACTCAGAAAAGCTGCGGCTGATTGAAGCGTGGACGAGGTAGAACCCCGGCGGGACGCGGAAACACCGTTTTTCGCTCGTCTTGAGACTCGACCGGATCAGCAGCCCCCAATGCGTCTTCACCGTGAACGCTTTCAGCTCCTTCATTTCTATACGCCTCCTCACTAACGAACGAATGAACTAATGAACTAACGTACTTCTCCCGCTCTCCCTCCGCCTCACTAACGAACGAATGAACTAACGAACTAACGCACTTCTCACTCTGATCGCACCCGCGCCAATCCTTCTCCCAGCAGACGCACGCGGCGGCATCCGCCTCAATCAGCCGGTCGCCACCCGGCAGGCACATCCCCGCCGGCCAGATCGCGCCGCAGGAACACCACAACCCGCACTCGCCGCACCTCTTCAAGCCATTGGCGTCTTCTTGCCTATTGCCGACTGCCGATTGCATCTGCCCGCTGCCCTCCGGCCTCAGTCCTCAATCTCCCTCGCGCTCAACAAAGTAATCCACGCCCTCGCGCAACGCGCACTCGAACGGGGGAAGTCTCCTTGACTCACAGAAAAGCACCATCATGGCCACGCACAGGCGCAAAAGCGCGTGGTCCCCGTGCTCCCCCTCAACTGTCGCCACCACGCACCCGCGTGTAGTAGAAATCATTTCATCGGGAACTGCTACACCCGACGCATACGCCCGGTGCAGGTTTTTCGGCCTCACACACAGCGCGATCCACCGCGAAACCGACTCGTCGACCTCGCGGGCGCAGACCGCCGCCCGCTCGTACAGATCCCGGCTCATCCGGACCTTCGTTGTCTGCTCCACGCGTTGCGCAGCCAGCGCCCGTGCGATCAATTCCCGCGATGTCACTTTCTTCCGCCGTGCCATCTGTTGCCGTTCCCCATTGCCTATTGCCTATTGCCCACTGCTACTGCGGCTCCCGCTCCTTGTCCGGATCATCCGCCTCGACGCCGCGCTCACCCCTGAACGCCCACCACGTCTGTATGCCCGCCCAGACCAGCGAGCACAGCAACCCGAGAAATCGGATCAAGGTTTTCACCCGTTGACTCCTTCGCGCCTCAGCGCCTCCGCGTTAATCCGATCCAATCCCACAGCACTCGCCGCACAGATACGCGTCTTCATCGGTCTCGTACGCCTCGCCCTCGAAGATCGGCCTGCCGCAGGCCTCGCACGACGCGACGAACGCCTTATCGCCGACCGTCTCCACGGCCGCGCCGGGGAAGAGCTTTCGGAATCGCGCGATCGCTTCCGCAGGATCAGCCGTGTCGAACTCGACCTTGTGCATACTCCGTCCGATCACCTCGATCATAATTCCTCCTTTGCGTTTACCATGCGCCTCACCTTCCGGACCACATCCGAGTCAACCGGCCAAACGCCGAGTCCGCCGCGGGCCCGGATGCCGGCCGGATAGGGGACAGGCCTCTCCAGCTCCCACGCCACGCGCCCCGTCATGAACCACGGGGCGGCCGACTCCGTGAGCGCCGACAACACATGTACCCCGCAACACACGCACCCGCGCCATTCCAGGCATTGCGAATAGGAAGGGAACGGCACCTGAGCCCCGATCCGGTCGCTTACCCAGTCCTTGGCCACCGACCACTGGGAGAAGGTGACGCGGTTGGCGCAATGGACCAGATAGTATCCCGGCGGCACGCGGAAATTGCGGTTCTCAACCGTCTTGAGCCCCGCCCGGATCATCAGCCCCCAATGGGGTTTCACCGTAAATGCGTACAGTCCCTTCATCCTTACCCCTCCACTGGTTCAATCTCGATGTCAGGGTCACCCGTCAGCGCGATCCAGACGTCGCCGATCTTCCCGGCGACAGCCCGTTTCACTTTCACCGCGTTGACCTGCCGGTCCAGAAACAGATTCAGAGCATCCGCCGGATTGCCGGCACGCCGGGCATGGCTGACTGAACACGCCACATAGAGCCCGGTCGTGATATGCCGCACCCGGTACAGCCCTGCCTGTTCAGCGTCCGCCTGCTTCCCGTTGACCGTCATCCCGCATCTCCCTTCTCTCCGGGGGAGTGCAGCGCGTAGGGGGGCCTGACTTCCGGCACCGGTTCCGGTTCGGAAGGGACGCGCACGTGGGTGGGCGCGAAAGTCTCCTGCCGGGGCTTCGCCGCCTCGTTCTCCAGCCAGTCCTTAACGTCCGCCGTCCTGAACACGATCGTGGCCGACCGCGAGTCCGGCGACAGCTTCCGCGCCCGGATGTGGCCCGACTTCGCCAGCTCAAGCAGCCTGCGCCGCGGTATCCCGTACAGCGCCATCACGCTGGCCGCGTTTCCCCAGAGGGGTTCCATTTGCAGTACCACGGTCATGGCGTCCTCAGCTTTGCGCCTCTTGGGCGGGAGGGCGCGACAGCGACTTGTTCAAAGTGTAACGCACCTGGGCCGAACGGCTCCGGCCCTCGCGTTTCGCCGTCTCATCGAGCCTCGACAGAAGCTCGTGGGGCAGCGCCAGACTGATCTTCCCGCAAGACGTTTCCGATTTCATGGCGGAAAAAGTAGCACGCCAGAGCACGCCAACGCAAGCACGAAAGCGGAATAAATAGGACAACTTCGCTATTGGTATTCATTCTGAATATTTGTTATGCTTTTGTCATACCAAGTGAGGAGAAGCATGAAACCCGCGAACAGACACCACATGCGTGCTGAGGGCAGCACCAAAATCAGCATTTCGATACCGCAGGAGCTCGTCGATGCGATCGACGCCATCGCGCTCAAGGAAGAGCGCAACCGTTCCAACATGATCACCGTCCTCCTGCGCCGTGCGGTCACCGGCTCCATGGTGCCGCAAGGGCAAGGGGTCGTATGTCCTGCATCGGGCTGCGGCAAAAAATCCGAGAAAGCGTCGTAGGCGAGCCGCTTTTAGACTGGTACAAGGTCTGTTGCCTGGACGGCTGCAAGTGCCCGTCGCGCGACAAGGCTTGCTCATACCGGCAAGGAAACCCCAGGTATTCGGGATGTCCGACCTGAACACCTGCCATTCCTTTTTAGAGATCGGAAGACAGCCCGAACGCAGGATCAAAGTCAAACAAATCGGTGGGGGATTAAAACCCCCACCGGACCCCAAAAAAGCATGTGGCTATCATGTGGCAAATCACATTTAAACGACATAATTCGAGATCAAAAAAGTTGTGTTTCTGATTAGTTTACGCACGGGAAAAAGCGGAAAAATAGACTCAAAAAAAACGGCGTCCGGTCCGAATCCCCCCCTCTCCGCCATTTATCGCCGAAAACCCTTGATTTCACAATGAAATCAGGGGTTTTTGCTTATATATTGCCTCTTTCGAAACCCACAGGATACCCGCCAAAACCCCGCCTTTTCCCGCCAAATTTCACCTACTTTTCACCTACCCCTCTAAAACCGTAGGGGAAGGGGAAGACGTTCATTCACCTGCCATCGGGGCGGACAGATCATCCAATTTGTTGATGGCCGACCGGCTTTCCTGAAGGCTGTAGGGGACGTAAATCAGGTTTTCCCGGATGTCGACGTGGCGGAGAATGCCCATGATGGTCTCCAAAGCCACCCCTTTGTCCCGCCGTAGCCGGATGGCCAGCGTATGCCGCAGGTCGTGGACACGGAGCCGCCCCTTGGCGGCACAAATTCCGCACGCGGCTAAGCGAGGCGGGGGGACGGACGATCTGGCTAAACGGCTTGGCGGATGGACCGAGGATGCCACGGCGGCCCGCTATGACCACGCGGAACGCGTGGAGGAACTGCGCACGGCCGTGGAGAAGGCGAAGTAAAGGGGGGCGTTTTCATCCTGTTTCAGGGGAAATGGGCTCGCCGGTCGTAAAAACGAATAACCCCGAAAACATTGGCGTTTTCGAGGTTTTTTACTCTAAAAAGATGGTCGGAGCGGAGGGAGTTGAACCCTCGACCTTTTGGTCCCGAACAGAATAAAGATACCTAATATATATTGGCACATATTAAAAAAATAGGCCTAAAAATGGCCTAGTGGTGGGGAAAGTGGTGGAAATCGGGCTTGAAAAAGGGGGTTGCTTCGTGCATACTATTTCGTATCGAAACACGGGGAACGTAGGGGGTACGGAATGGGCGTATTACTCAAGAAACGGAGCGGGAAATTCCTGCCTGATTGGTACGGCGAGCTGGTCGAGGACGGGAAGCGTACGATCGTCAACCTCCATGTCCGGTGGAAGGGCAAGCCGGTCGAGAGCCTGCGGGAAAAGGGTGATGACCTGTTCGAGGCGACCCGCAAAAAGGCCCGCGAGGAACTTGAGAGGCTGCAGATTTACTGGCGGGAGAAGGGGCGGGCGGAACACCTGACCGCGCGGCTGATCGAGGCGAAGACCGGCAGGAAACTGGAGTATGTGAAGCTGTCGGAGCTCGCCGACAAGTGGCGGGGGGTTCCGCGGACGCGCACGCCGGGCAAGGGGTGGCTGTCCTGGTGCGACACGCTGTTCAGCCGGCTGGCCGCAGAATGCCCGGTGACGTACCTGCACGAGGTTACGCCGGAGATGGCCGCCATGCATCTGCAGGCGATCCGCGCGAAGTGTTCCCACAAGACGGCCGGCGAGGCGGCCCAGTTGCTCCGCTCGGCCTTCGCACGGTTCTTGCCGCTGGGTGTCCAGAACCCGTTCGCCGGGGGTATCCAGCGTAAGGGCGAGGATGACGACGGCGAGATGGTTCACCGGCGCCCGTTCACCGTAAACGAACTGTCCGACCTGTTCGAGGGCGCACGGGATGACGCATTCCTTTATCCGCTCGTGGTGACGGCCGCCTGCACGGGGTTGAGGCGGGGCGATGTTTGCCGGTTAAAATGGAGCGCCGTGGACCTCCGAAACAACATCGTGGCGGTGAAGACGTCCAAGACGGGGGCGACGGTCGAGATCCCGATCTTCAAGCCGCTGCGTGAGGTGCTGGAAACCGCTTTGGCTGAGAAGAAGGACAAGGCCGTATACGTTTGGCCGGTGGCGGAAGCGCTGCTCAGAGGCAATCCCGACCGCCTGACCTGGCTCTTCAAAAGACTGCTGGCGAAGGTGCTCCCCGATACCAAGAATCCGGAGGAGGCGTCCGCTGCGACCGTGCCGACCGTGGAACGTGTCAAGTTGGCGGATGTCATGGACGAGGTCCGCAGTGCGGTGGAAAACAAAGTCGGGTCGCCGCAGCGCGAGCGGATCGTCAACTCGCTGAGGCTATATGCGGCAGGGGTGTCGGTCCGGGAGATCGAGAAACAGACCGGGCAGGCGCGCAGCGGGGTTTCGATGGATCTGCACAGGGCGGAGAAGGTGAGCGGCCGGTTGTTCATGCCGAAGTTCGGGGACGGCGGCATGACGGCGAAAATCAGCCGAGTGACGAGGGCCGGCGACCCGGACGGGGAACTGTTGGGCCGGGCGCGGCGCGGATCGACGCTGGACTGGCACGCGCTGCGTGTGACGTGGGTGACGCTGGCGCTCTCGGCCGGGGTGCCGATCGAGGTGGCGAGGCTGGTGACGGGGCACAAGACTGTCGAGGTCGTGCTGAAGCACTACTTCAAGCCGGGGCGGGAACACCTGCGGGCGGTTCTTGGGGACAAGTTGCCTGAAGTTCTGACGGGCGGAAAGATGTCTGAAGACGTGGGCCGGAATGCGGCAGTCGGCAATAGGCGGTTGGCTGCTGGAAGCGGGGAGACGGTGGAGGGGTTGGCCGCGAAGGTGGCGGAGGGCAAGGCGACGGACGAGGAGCGGAAGCGGCTGGCGGAACTGCTGCGGGCCTGAACGGGTCGGTTCAAGCGGAGAACCCTTGCAACATCGCCGCTGCACGGTCGGCGGTCTGGGCGGCAACGCATGCGCTCATCGAGTCGGCCTGGATCATGCTCTGCATGTGCCCGCACCGCAACGTCTCGACGGTCCGTCGGCCGAGATCCGTGATGCGGTCTTTGACCATGGGCCAGCCCAGGTTCGCTTCTTGTGCCAGTGTTTTCCACGGCGAGGGGGTGAACACGTCAAGGGTCTCGCTTTTGCCGATCTTCATTGCCGGATTCTTTGACAGTTCCGGCCAGGCGAGCGTGCTGACCAAATCATAAAAGGGAGCTAACCGCCGCTGGCCGTCCCCCTGATAGAGCAGCGAATAGTTCTTGCCGTGGGCGTCGGCGTTCCCGATCAACACGTTGAATATCTGGCCGTCGAGAAAATCCGGGATGTCGAGCACGGGCGTCGTGGACCATTCGCGCAGCAGGGTGATGCAGTCCCGCAACAGGGGGCCGCCTTCCTGCTGGTACTTGCGCTCGGGTGGGAAGCCGAGCGCCTGGCAGAAATCCTCCTGATGGATGCGGGAAACGGTGCCGTCGGCGCCGACGGATCGGTCGTACCTTTGGACAACGAGACAGCTTTTGTCTCCGATGATTCTGCGCTCGACGTTCGAGACCTTGAGCCCAAGCGCTTTCGCAAGCGTCATGCAGAAGCATTCGTTTGACGACAAGCCGGGAAAGCGGATCGGTTCGGGTTTGATGATATGTGTGCTCGGCGTGTCGCCGAGGGGCAGCGCGACGCGGTTGCCTTGCAGGACCACGGGCAGTTTGTCCTGCGCACCTGCCAGCGAGAGTCTGACGCCCTCCTCGCCGGCCATCAACGGACGTTTGGGAAGTTCGCCGATGATTCGTTGGAGATCATCCTCGCTTAAGATGCGTAAGTCCGCTTCTTTTTCTGCTGTCTGTCGGGTGCCTTCCGGCAGCAGGGTGACAGCGCCCGCGCATTCGCCGCCGATGCGTTCCAAAAGAGCGAAGTCGTTCCGTTCGCTGACGCCGAGAATCGCGGCTATAATTCTTCGCGGCTCCTCTTCGGGCAGGATCCCGGCGAAAAAAGGCCGCGCCTGCTTGCCGATGAACGATTCGGCGCGTAGAGGAAGCGACCGTGAAAGAGGGATCGCGCCGGGGCGTGCGAGCCAGCCCGGAGCGTAGCTGAATTCGAGCAGACCGCTGTCGTCCTGAACAAGGCTGCCGACCGGTTCCCCCGTGAGATAGACGGTTAAACGTTTCATGGCTTACCGCCTTCCCGCGGAGCTTCGCTTTTGCCCGTCAATTCAACACGTAGCCCGAGGGCTTGCAGCACCTGCAGGATCTTGCCGATCTGGCAGGTGGGCTTGCCTTTCTCGAGGTCGATCACGAAACGCAGTCCGGTGCCGCAGGTCATGGCCAAGTCTTTTTGCGTGACCTTGAGTTGTTTGCGCATCGACCGGATCGCGTCGCCGAGTTGAGGTGTGTTCTGAACAGTCATAGTTACCGTACGGTAATATATTGGATAAGAAGGGTGGAATCAACCGTAAAATTACCGAACGGTAATAATTATGGTTGCCGGAGTTCCCGAGTGACAAATATTCCTGATCGGGAACTTATTGGTTGCATAGGTGAGGCAGCGTTGAACAGCGCATAGGCGTTCGTGGTACCCTTCATCGATTCTGAAAAACGTTAGTCGCGGACGGCGGCAAGGTGCCTGAGAACGCAGACCGGAGTGCGGCAGTCGGCAATAGACAGTTGACTGCTGGAAGTGGGGAGAGTTAATGCGTCAGTTTGGAGAGGATGATTCCGTTGGTTTGAAAAGAGTTTGGAGATCGCGAGTGATGGTGGCGATTTGTTCGGGGGTGAGCGCACGGGAGGGGGATGGACGCTTGAGATATTCTTCTAGGGTTTTGAGCGTTTGGAAATCAAGGTTGCAACGGGTGCCCTGTACGACAGAAACGGAGGCGAGGGGGAAGACCATGACGGCTTGGACAAAGGTGTTGATATTGGATAGGGCTTCGATCTTTCTTTTGAGGTTCAAGGCGCGGCCGAGGATGGCCTTGCCGTGTTTTGTGTTGTCGTGTTTGCCATCAACTGTAAGAATTCCCGGGCCGGAAAGGGAGACGTGTCCTTTCCAGTTCTTGGTCTCAAGGGCGAAGACGCCGGTCGGGCCAACAACGATGTGATCGATGTTTCCGCCGATGCTGGGGTGCGTGAGGTCATGGAAGACGGAGTAGGTGTCGGGCAGGTTGGAAAGGCTGTCGGAGGTCAATTCCTCGCCCTCGGCATCCTTCGGAGTGAAGCCCGGCATCGTCTCGAATACGTGCTCGCCGGAAACCTCGTGCCGGAGAGGGGGGCCGTGGCGATGTGGGTCAAGCGGGAGTGGACGCCGGCAAATATGGATGCCTACCATGGGCTATTCTCGACGCCGTTCCCGCAGGACCGGATGTCAGCGCGACGTAAGCGCGGGGGATGCGGAATTGTCCGACTGGGCCATTTACGATACGGAAGCGGCGGCGGAGACGCTGCCGCCCTCCCTTTCGACGGCGTACGCGTCTTGGCTGACGGCCGAGGTGCGTGCGCAGAGGCTGGGGCTGATCGTGTCCGGCGTCGTGGCAGACTTCCGCAAGGCGGTCGCGGCCGATGCCGACGAGACCGGCAAGCTGAACACTCATAGCGTGCCTTTGGCCTGTCTGCGTCACGTTGCGGCGGTCGCCTGGTATACGCTCGCTCAAGAGTTGGGCGCAGACCCCGAACCGTACCGTTCGGCATGGCAGGATTCGGAGATCTACTTGAGGCGTCTGTATCAGGATCTGGAGTCGGGCGGCGGCGCGTCCGGCGCCACGGGCACGCCGCGGTATGTGCCGGGCAGTGCTGCGGCGGGAGGCGGCTCCGGCGGCGATGTGTCCGGCATGCTGCTTGTTCCCGTCTACTCGCCGATCAATTATGCGCCGACGATAGCGTGAAACGGGGCGCGCGCGCGACCGGCCAGCGCAACACGTGACGTTTTGAAAACGGCCACGCGG
>CAZOIS010000141.1:0-11254 GCA_964579865.1 uncultured Lentisphaeraceae bacterium
CCTTCTCCAACAGGTACTGGACGGGGTCGAGGTAGTGCTGGCCCATGTCGCCGAGGCCGCCGCCGTCGTAGTCCCAGTAGCCGCGGAAGGTGCCGTGGGTCCGGTGGGGGTGGTAGGGCTTGTAGGGCGCTGGGCCGAGCCAGAGGTCGTAATCGAAGGTTTCGGGGACCGGCTCGGGCTTGAGGTTGGTCATGCCGCTCCAGCCGAACTTCAGGGAGAAGCCGGTGACGCTGCCGACCACGGCTTTTACGGGCCATCCGAGGAGTCGGTTTTCCATGATCTTCTTGAGCGGCTTGACCTCGGTGCCGAAGCCGTAAAAGGCGCTTTGGAAGCGGAACCAGGTGTTGAGGCGGAAGATGCGCCCGTTGGCCTTGACGGCCTCCATGACGCGGCGGCCCTCGCCGATGGTGCGGGTCATGGGCTTCTCGCACCAGATGTCCTTGCCGGCTTGGGCGGCCATGACGGACATGAGGCCGTGCCAGTGCGGGGGCGTGCAGAGGTGGACGATGTCGACGTCCGGACGGGCCAGGATCTCGCGGAAGTCTTTGCAGGTGAAGACCTTCCCGTAACCGTTCTTTTCGGCCTGGACGATGCCCTCCTGAACTCGCTTGGCGTCGGGGTCGCAGAGCGCGACCAGGCGGGTCGTCTTGTTGCCGAGATGGTTGCCCGAGCGGGCGATCCCTCCGAATCCGATCAGGGCGCGTGTCAATTGGTTGCTGGGCGCGGTTTCCGCCCGCAAGACATGGGCCGGCACGATCGTAAATGCTGCCAAAGCCCCCGCCTTCTTTAGGAAGTCTCTTCTTTTCATTGGCACAGTCATGGTCCTCTCCAGGTTATTTGAGATCGGTTGCATTCCCCTGCTACTGTGTGAAACAATAACGTTTCCGAAAACGGCGTTCAAGCGGAAACGGAAAACCCGTCCTTGGCAGAAGCCGGGGAAACCGGTACTATACGATTTGTTTTATCTGGAGAAAGATGGACTTTTGGCGGGTGTGGTCAATCAGACCGTGTCCGTTTGCCGCCCTTGGAGGCACGTTCTGCGCGGGGAGAAACCCGGGTTTTGGCCATTGACAGCTTTTGCCATATAAAGTACTATGGGCTAACTTTTTTTATGAAATAAAAAGGGTGGGGGGTTCCCCGCTCTTTTTTGTTGGTGGAACCCTGAAGCAGAAGGCGGTGCGAGATGAACAACGAATTGCTGTCGATTATCAGTTATCTGGAGCGTGATCGCGGAGTCAACCGGGAGATCATCATCCAGGCGATCGAGTCGGCAATTCAGCAAGCCGCCCGCAAAAGCTTGGAAGTGTCGAATGACCTGCGCGTGGAGATCGACCGTAAGACGTTGGCCATCAAGGCATTCGACACGGTCGTGGTGTCTGACGAAGACACGGGTGTCGGGTTTCTGTCGCTGCGGAAAGCCAAGACGATCAAACCGGATGTGAAGCCGGGCGATACGCTGGATGTCGAGATCCCGCCGGCGAACTTGGGGCGCATCGCGGCCTCGACCGCCCGGCAGATGATTTTGCAGAAGATCCGTGAGGCCGAGCGCAAGAATGTTTACGACGAGTACAAGGACCGCATCGGCGACATCGTGAGCGGCACGATCCGGCAGATCGCGCACCGCGACCTGATCGTTGAACTCGGCAAGACCGAGGCGATCCTGCCGGCCAAGGAGCGCATCCCGACCGAGGAATACAACGTGGGGGACCGCATCCGCGCTTACGTCTACCGCGTGCAGGCCGCCGCCAACGGGCCGGCCGTGGTGCTCTCCCGCGCCTGCCCCGAGTTCGTCAAAACGCTTTTCCGCCTGGAGGTCTCGGAGATCGCCGACGGTATCGTCGAAGTGATGGGCGTGGCGCGCGATCCGGGCTTCCGCTCCAAGATCGCGGTCAAGACCCTCGACGAGAAGGTCGATCCGGTCGGCGCGTGCGTGGGCTTGCGCGGCGTGCGTGTCCGCAACATCGTGCGCGAACTGAACGGCGAGAAGATCGACATCGTGCGGTGGAGCGACGACATCAAGCAGTATGTGACGCAGGCGCTGGCGCCCGCGCGGCTTGAGGGCGTCATGATCGACCCGAACGAGGCGCGGACAGTCCACGTGACGGTGGCGCCGGACCAGCTGTCTTTGGCGATCGGCAAGCGCGGGCAGAACGTGCGGCTCTCGTCTAAGCTCACGGGTTGGCGCGTGGACATCCAGAAGAGCGGCGAAGAGATTTCGTTCGAGGAGAAGCGTGAGACGGCGATCGAGGAGCTGGCGGAGGTGCTGGACATCAGCGAGGCGACCGCTTCCACGCTGGTCGCGAATGGCTTCCTGACGACAGACGGCATCATCGATGCGGAGATCCCCTACCTGCAGGAAGTGACGGGGCTCGACGAAGAGACCGTGCGGAAAATCTGGGTGGCGGCCCAGGCGGCGAGCGGCGTGACGGAAGAAGCGGGAGAGTAAGAGAGTATTATGAGAGTATGTGAACTGGCGAAGAAAATGCAAACCTCCAGCCTGGAGGTCCTCAAGCAGGCGGACGCGTTAGACATCGAAGCCTATTCGCCGTTGTCGCAGCTTGACGCGCAGGATGCGTCGCGCCTTCAGGAGTTTTTCGGAAAGCGCTCTGCGGCGGAGATCGAGTCTGAGAACGCGGAGCGTTCGGCGCGGCGGGCCGAGAAGTTGACCTCGGAGTCATCGCGCAGTGCCGCGCAGATCAAGGCGGACCGGGCCGTGCTGGAAGCGAACCGCGCCCGCGCGCTCGAAATGGACGCGCGTGCGAAAGGCCGCTTGCCGCTGCCGGCGGCCGTCGCGAAACCCGCAGAAATCGCGCCGACCGTCGTGCCGGAAAAGCCGGCCGCGCCGGCCGCAGCGGCACCCCAGCCCGCGGTGGCGCCCGCCGTGCCCGCGGCGTCTCCGGCGGTTCAGCCCGTTGCGGCGTCTCCGGCGGAGCCGGCGGTCGCGGCGGCGACAGACAAACCTGCGGCGCAGGAGGCGGCCGTGCCGCCGGCGGCGTCGCCGGACAAGCAGGCCGCTGCCGCGGCCCACGCCGCCAAAGGGGGGCAGAAGCCGAAGCCGGCCCGTTATGTGGTCGAAGAAGAGTTGGAGCCGGAAGAGCAGATCGCCGCGGCGTTCATCGAGCGCATCGCGAAGGACACGCCGCGCGAGTTGCCCAAGCCGGGCCGCGTGCAGGCCCAGAAGAGCGGTCGCGAGAAGGAGGTCGCCCGCCCGCCGTCCGTCCGCGGGGGCCAGCCGCCGTATCCGCGCCAGGCCCCGCGTCTGCAGCCGCAGGAGCAGACGATCGCGCCCGACCGCGTGATCCTTTTGCGCGGCGCGGTGGTGGTGAAGGACCTGGCCGAGAAATTGGGGCTCCGCCCCAACCGGTTGATTGCGGACCTGATGCAGCTCAATATTCTCGCGTCGATCAACCAGCGCGTGGAGATCGATATCGCGCAAAAAATCGCCGAGAAGTACGGGTTCAAGATCGAGATCGAGCGTCAGAAGCGGTCGAACGAGCGCAAGCCCGTTCTCCGCAGCGAGGACGCGGACGACGCGATCCCGGAGGACAAGCCGGAGGAGATGGTCCCCCGTCCGCCGGTGGTCACCTTCCTCGGCCACGTCGACCACGGCAAGACGTCGCTGATGGACCGCATCCGTAACACGCGCGTCGCGTCGGGCGAGGCGGGCGGCATCACGCAGCACATCGGCGCGTATACGGTCGAGGTCAACGGCCGCAAGATCACGTTCCTCGACACGCCGGGCCATGCGGCGTTCTCGGCCATGCGCGCCCGCGGCGCGAACCTGACGGACATCGCGGTGATCATCATCGCGGCCGACGACGGGATCATGCCGCAGACTCGCGAGGTGATCAAGCAGGCGCAGCAGGCCGGCGTGCAGATCATGGTGGCCATCAACAAGTGCGACTTGCCGACGGCTAAGCCGGACCGCGTGCGCCAGATGCTGCAGGGCGAAGGCTTGACCCCGGAAGAGTGGGGCGGCGACGTCATCTGCTCGGAAGTCTCGGCGATGACGGGCAAGGGTGTCGACCACCTGCTCGAAATGATCCTGCTGCAGACCGACGTGCTGGAGTTGACGGCCAATCCGAACCGCCGTGCGGACGGTTATGTCGTCGAGGCCCAGCTCGAGCAGGGGTTGGGGCCGACGGCGACCTTGCTGGTCGCGGGCGGCACGCTGAACGTCGGCGACATCATTCTGTGCGGCGAATATTTCGGGCGCATCCGCGGCCTGATCGATGACCGCGGCCGGCGCGTGAAGTCCGCGAGCCCCGCCACGGCGGTGAAGTGCATGGGCCTTTCCGGCGTGCCGGAGGCCGGCGCGGCCTTCCGCGTGATGCTCAACGAGAAGCGCGCCCGCGACCTCGCGGAAAAGACGGCCGAGGAGCGCAAGCAGGTGGAGTTGGCCAGCGCCAAGGCCACCTCGCTCGACGCGCTGATGAGCCAGATGAAGGACAACCAGCGCCGCGAACTGGCGGTGATCGTCAAGGCCGACACGCAGGGCTCTTCGGAGGCGATTTGCGAGGCTTTGAAAGAGATCAAGAGCGAGAAAGTCGCCCTCAACATCGTGCACGAAGCGATCGGCAACATTTCCGCTACGGATGTCAACAAGGCCGCCGCGGGCCAGGCGCTGGTCGTCGGCTTCAGCGTCGGATGCGAGACGGGCGTGCAGCAGCAGGCGCGCCACGACGGCGTGCGGATCAACACCTTCCGCATCATTTACGAGTTGATCGATTTCGTGAAGCAGCGCATGCTCGACCTGCTCCCTCCGGAGTACAAAGAGGTCGTCAAGGGGCATGCGGAGATCCGTGCGATCTTCGACATCGGCAAGACCGGTCGCGTGGCCGGATGCCAAATGCTCGACGGCACGATCCGCGCGGACGCGCGGTTCCGTATCTTCCGCAAGAAGGAGAAGATGTGGGACGGCAAGCTTTCCGCGCTCAAACACTTCCAGAACGAGGTGTCGGAGATTTCCGGATCGCAGGAATGCGGTATTCTGTTCAACGGTTTCGAGGAGTTCCTGGTCGGCGACACCATCGAGTGTTACGCGCTCGAAGAGTTGCCGCGCAGCCTGTAACGGACGGCGCTGCGGAGCCGCGGATAGGGAGGGACCGGGCCGTGCGTTCCCGGCCTCCCGCCCCGATCTTCCGATGCGAGGAGGTTTTTATGTCCATTGACCGTCTTGAACGCGTCAACGCGTTGCTTCGACGCGAGATCGGCGAAGCGTTCTACAAGGTTTTCGCCGGCGACCCGATCGACCTCGGGGCCATCACCGTGACCCAGGTCCAGATCGCGCGCAACCTCAGGAACGCAACCGTTTCGGTTTCGGTTTTCGGGCACGAAAACGAGCGCGGCGCCATGCTCCGGAAGATCGCCAACAAGGCGAAGGAGTTGCAGTCCCTCATCAACCGCGACTTGACGCTGAAATACACCCCTCGCCTGAGATTCGAGCTCGACGGGTCAGTCGAAAAGGGCGATCACATTCTGGACGTGCTCAGCCGCCTCGACGTGCCGGCCGATTCCCCGGAAGCGCCGCACGCCGACGAGTCGGCCGATCAGCCCTAACGCTGGAGTCAGAGACCGATGCCATCTTTTTCTCAACCGCCGTCATCCTGGGGCCTTTTCGATGGCGTGCTGCTGGTCGACAAGCCGGTTGGCCCCACGTCGCACGACATCGTCCATAAGATCCGGAAAACGTTCCGCATCGAGAAAGTCGGCCACGGCGGCACGCTGGATCCCAACGCCACAGGGCTGCTCATCGTCCTGCTCGGGAAAGGCACCAAACTCTCGGATCAGCTCATGGGCGGCGACAAGGCGTACAGCGGCGTCATGCGGCTCGGGCGCACCACCTCCTCGCAGGACTGCGACGGCGAGACGCTCGAAGAGAAGCCGTGGGACCACGTGACGCGCGGGCAGGTCGAAGCGAAAATGGCGGAGCTTACGGGCGACATCTTCCAAACGCCGCCGATGGTGTCGGCCCTCAAGGTCGAAGGCGTGCCGCTGTATAAGCTGGCCCGCAAAGGGCAGGAGGTGGAGCGCAAGCCCCGCTTCGTCCACATTTACCGCTTCGCGATCACGGAGTGGGCGCCGCCTCTGGTGACGTTCGACGTGTTCTGCACCAAGGGCACGTATGTGCGCACGCTCGCGCACGACATCGGGCAGGCGCTCGGCTGCGGCGCATGCCTCGACGCTCTGCGCCGCACGCGGTCCGGCACGTTCGATGTCAAAGACGCTTTGCCTTTCGACGAGATTTTGAAGCTGACGTCCGATCAGCTCGCGGCGCGCGTCATTCCGCTGGCGCGCGCGACGCGTCCGGATACACCATGAAAATCATCACGCAACCCACACAGTTCCGGAAAATCCCCGGTCCGGTGTTCTTGGCGGCGGGTTTTTTCGACGGCGTCCACAAAGGACACCAGCTCGTTCTGTCCAGCACGGTGGAACGGGCGCGCGAAGTCGGCGGCCAGGCGTGGGTCCTCACCTTCGACCGGCATCCCCTCGCGGTGCTGGCGCCTTCCAAATGCCCGCCGCTCCTGTGTACGCTGGAGGAGCGGCTGAGCTTGCTTGAGGCCACAGGCGTGGACGGCGTGCTGGTGTTGGAGTTCACGCGGCCGCTGGCGGTGCAGGAGCCGGAGACCTTCATCCGCTGGTTGTGCGGCAAGCCTCGCGGCGAGGAGGACGGCGGCGCGGCCAAGCTGGCCGCCTCCGCCAAGCTGAGCGAGATCCGGTGCGGCGACAACTGGCGCTTCGGGCGGCGCGCGTCGGGTACGCCGGAACTCCTTGCGCAGTACGGTCAGCTCTACGGGTTCCGCGTGGTCATCGTGCCTTACGCGCAATATCAGGGGCTCGAGATTTCCAGCACCCGCATCCGCTACGCGGTGCGCGAGGGCCGGCTAGACGACGCGACCGCCATGCTGGGACGGCCCTACTCGGTGCGCGACACCGTGGTGCGCGGGCGCGGCGTCGGCCAGTCGCTCTGCGTGGCGACGGCCAATCTGCAGCCGAGCACGGAAGTGCTGCCGCCGAACGGCGTGTACGCGGTCCGCGTGGTCGTGGACGGCGTGACCTTCAACGGCGTGTCCAACCTCGGCGTGCACCCGACCTTTGCGGAAGCGAAGCCGGAGCGCGCCGTGCTGGAAACGCACCTTTTGGATTTCGACGGGGATCTCTACGGCAAAACCATCGAGGTTTTTTTTCTCGCGCGGCTGCGCGATGAGCTTGTCTTCGACTCCGCCGATGCGCTGAACCGCCAAATCGCCGAAGACGTCCGCCAGGCCGGGCGCCACTTCTGACGCGCGCCATTCATTTGCGGTCGGAGAGGCCGGCGATCAAGCCGGCGACCAAGAGGGTCGTGATGAGGCTGCTGCCGCCGTGGCTGATGAGCGGCAGCGTGATGCCCGTCATCGGCAACGCCTTGGTGACACCCGCCACGTTCAGGATCGTCTGGACGCCGAGGGCGCCGGTCAGCCCCACGCACAAGAGCCGCTCGAACGGCGTCCGCGCCGCGCCCGCCGCCCGGAACCCGCGCGAGAAGAGCGTCGCGTACACCATCAGCAGCAGCACACATCCGATCAGGCCGATCTCTTCCGCCACCGCCGCATAGACGAAATCCGAGGAGACGATCGGCACGGACTGCGGCACGCCGGAACCGAGCCCCGCCCCCCAGAGCCCTCCGGAGTACATGGCCGACAGCGCCTGCAGGATCTGCCAGCCCTTGCCCGTGGGATCGGCGAAGGGATTGAGCCACACGTCGAAACGCGCCTGCGCATGGGCGGAGATGAAGCGCACGCCGAAGCCCGCCGCCGCCACCGCCGCCAGCCCCAGCGCCAGATAGCCGGTGCTCCGTGCGATGGCGAAGAGCATGACGATCAGAATCGCGTTCAGCAGGACCATCAGCCCCAGATCCTTCAGCGCGATGGTCAGCAGCATCGGCACGCTCCACAGCAGGACGAGGCCGAACAGGGCATGTAAAGGCGGCACGGGGATGCCGTTCTGAGTCTCCGAGAACGCCTTTTGCCTCCGGCTCAGATAGGCCGCCAGAAAAAGGACCAGCAGGGGTTTCACGATCTCCGAGGGATTCATGTTGCCCGGCAGGTAGATGCCGCCCCGGTAGCGCTGCCCCAGGAGCAGCATCGCCGCCAGCACGCCGAGCGCTGCGAGATAGGCCAGCCAGCCCGCGCCCGCCAGCCAGGAGCCGCGGCCTTTGCCGGTCAGCGTCGCGCCGATGACGAACGCGGCCAGCCCCAGCGGGAACGGCATGAGCGCGGAGGGCTTGGACAGGCCTTGGGCGAAGCTGCCCATGCGGAACTGGATCGCCAAGCCTATGCCGCACAGGAGAAAGACCGCGCCGACCAGCCCCGCGTCGCCTTTCCAGCCGGAGAGCTTGAGCCAGGCCAGCGCGAGCGGCACGCCCGCGAGATACGCGCCCAGCGGGATCAGCTGCTCCCAGGGCATGACGGGCGCGTTGCTCAGCTTGACGCCGAGGATCGAGAAGCAGGCGCAGAACACCGCGAGCGCCGCGAGAACGAACAGTCCGGTCGCCGCTCCGACCGGAGTCAAGATCTGGTTTTTCCGGCTCATGGTTGCACCTCCTCGGCCCGCCGCACGTAGCCGAGCCGGTCGGCCTCCACAAGCAGTTCCCGCGCAACCGGCAGCGCCGATTTCGCGCCGTAGCCGCCATGCTCGATGAGTACCGTGACCACGATGTTCGGGTGGCGGTACGGCGCGAAACAGGTGAACCACGCGTGGTCATCGCCCCCCGGCGCCTGGGCCGTGCCGGTTTTGCCGCACACCGCCAGCTCGGGCACGTTCGCGCCTTTGCCGGTGCCCCGGACGACCACGTCGCGCAGCATGAGTTTCAGCTGGGCGGCCGTCGCGTCGGAAAAAAGGCGGGACTCTTCCGCGACGGGAGTCTTTTTGCTGAGGCGCGGGCGCATCATCCGCCCGTCCGCCGCGACCGCGGCGGTGAAGCAGGCCACGTGAAGCGGCGTCACCAGCACCTCGCCTTGGCCGATCGACAGCAGGGCGAGCGCTCTCTTTTTGCTGACTTCCGGCACGTTGCCGCCCGCGCACTGCAGGTCGCCGCCGGCCGCCTTCAGATACGTCAGCGGCGCATTGATCCGGGCCCGCCCCATCATGTCGTTGAATGCGTCCGGTCCGCAGGCTATGCCGAGCTGGGCGAAGTAGACATTGGACGAGTGGGCCATCGCGTCTTTGAGATTCATGCGGCCCCATCCCGGCCAGGCCGCGCCTTGGCGCGCATAGGCGTAGTACTCGCTGTCGCGGATCGGCGGCGTGTTGGGCCCCGCGACATAGCCCATGCCGGGGCAGCTGTAGACCGGTGCGAGCCCTTTGTCTATCGCCGTCCCGGCGATCAGGATCTTGAAGGTCGAACCCGGCGGATAGCGCCCTTGGACGGCACGGTTGAAGGCGGGCGTGTTCTCCTCGTCCGCAATGGCCGCCTCCGGAGCGAGCGGATCGAAACCCGGCGAACTGACGAGCGCCAGCAGCTCGCCGCTGCGCGGACGCATCACCACCACAGCGCCCTTGCGCCCTTCCAGCAGGTCATACGCCTTCTGCTGCAGCCGCAGGTCGAGCGTCAGCGTGACCGCCTCGCCCTCGGCCGCGCGCTGGGCGAAAATGGCTTTTCCCAAGGCTTCGTCGCGCTGGTCCAGCGCATAGCCGCTGAGGGTCGGGTCGCAGACGCGCTCGACGGCGGTGATGCCGTACTTCGAATGGTAGTAGCCGAGGGGGTGCACGGCCGCTTCGCCGAGGGGATAGCGGCGTCCCCACATGTCGCCCGGCACCGGCGCGGCCAGCACCATCCCGCGCCGGTCCAGAAGCGGCCCGCGCGTCACCTGTATCTCGGACGCGTTCGGCCGCTTGTTGTAGCGGCGCATGAACTTCACGAAGTCGGGCTTGGTGAATCCCAGCAGCTGCCAGGTCGCCTGGTAGCACAGCATCGCCGCAAGCGAGGCCGTGAAGATGACGCGCAGCAGACCGTAGCTGGTCTTGCCGGGTTTCACCGCCGGCGCGAAGAGGATGGCGAGGGCGGCGACCGTCAGGAACGCGAGGAAAATCACTTTCATGGCCCGGAGAAGATCCGGGCCCAGCTCCCCGTTCAAAAGTTCCATCAGGTGTTCCAGCATGACTGCCTCGAAAAAGAAACGCGCGTTCCCGGCGCTCCGGTAACGCGCGTTATCTTACACCATCCGCGGCGCGATGAGTATCCGTGTTTCTGCGGCGCGCTCAGGCTTTCGCCATGAGCGCCGCCACCAGCTGCGTGAACCGGTGCGGATTCTTCAGGGCCGATCCTTCTCCCAGCAGCGCCTGCCCGAACAGGAGCTCGACGTAGTCGGCCAGCGCCGGATCCGCTTTGTCGGCCTCGTACATCGCTTTCATCCGCTTGAGCAGGGCGTGGTCGGGGTTGAGTTCCAGCGTGCGGAGCTGCTTCGGCACGTCTTGGTGCATGGCGCGCATGAGGCGCTCCATGCTGGCGTTCATCGCGTGCTCATCGGCCACCAGGCAGCAGGCGGAGTCGGTCAGGCGCGGCGACAGCCGGACCTCGCCGACCTCTTCCTTCAGGCGCTCTTTGATGAAGGCCGTCAGCGCCTGGTAGTCGCCTGCCGCGGTCTCCAGCTTTTTCTTGGATTCGGCCTTCTCCTCGTCCGTGCCCAGCTCGAGATTGCCCTTGTCGACCGCCACCAGCTTCTTGCCCTCGAATTCCCGCAGGTTGTCCACGACCCACTGGTCGATCGCGTCCGTGAAGAAGAGCACGTCGTAGCCGTGCTTGACCACCGCCTCGATGTGCGGCGAATGCCGGACTGTCTCGAGGTCTTCGGAGATCAGGTAGTAGATGTCCTTCTGGGTCTCCGGCATGGCTTCGACATACTGTTTGAGCGACACCAGCGTGCTCCCCTCACTCTTCGCGGAGCGGAACATCAGCAAGCCTTTGAGCTTGTCGGAGTTTTCGTAATCGAAGTGCAGCCCTTCTTTCAGGACGCGGCCGAACGACGCATAGAAAGCGGTGTAGTCTTCGGGCTTGTCTTTCATCATTTCGGCGAGGGTCGCCAGAATCTTGCCCGTGATGTTGCTCTTGATCTTGCGGATCACCGCGTCGTCCTGCAGCATCTCGCGCGAGACGTTGAGCGGCAGGTCGCTCGATTCCACCACGCCCTTCACGAAGCGCAGGTACTCGGGCAGCAACAGGTCGAAATCGGCGCCGATGAACACGTTGCGCACGTAGAGGCTGAGGCCGTGC
>CAZOIS010000142.1:0-11032 GCA_964579865.1 uncultured Lentisphaeraceae bacterium
GAACGAGGGGACGGCGGCGGCACCCGGGGAAGCTCGGCGGTACGCCGCCGAGATCACCCCGAGGTGCCAGAGCCGCCGAGGAGACAGCCGCCCCAAGAACTGCGGTTATCCGAAACGCTTGTCGGCTGGCTCCGAGGTTGCCCCGAGGCTCGCGCTGGGGCCGCCGGAGGGAGGGCGCTCGGGCGGAGCGGCGGCGGCGAGCCGGCCGCTATCCTGCGGCCGGCCCGCTGCCCGGCGGCTCCCGCCGCCGCCGCGACGAACGAGGCCCGACCGTCAAAGGGGGGCTTTGGGGGTTCTCCCCCAAGCCATAAGGCCGCAGCCCGCCTGCGGGAGCTTGCGACCAAAGGCAGGCGGGCGCAGGCCAACGACGAGGGGGGCGAAGCCCCGGCATCTCCCCGCTATTGCGGGTGCCGGGGCTGAGAGCCGGGGGACCCGCCCGTCTCCGCCCGCTATCCTGCGGGCGTGGGCCGCCGGGGTGGAAGGCCGCCGTTCTCCAAGGCGGCCGAACAGGCGGCCCGGGCGGGGCGGCGACCCCCGAGGAGCTCTTTTTTGGGAATGGGGTTGTGGGGAGGAATGACGGCATCGGTCGCCGAGAGGCCGCCCCCTTATCCACATGGGGGCGGCCGGAGAAGGCGGCGCAGTGCCCGCCGCTATCCTGCGGCGTGCGCCGCCGGTGGGGGTTGTTTTCTTGCGCCGCAGGCCTTCGGGCGAAGCCCGATTGAGGTGCCGTGTTCCCCGCCGCTATCCCGCGGCGGCGGCACCGGTGCGAGTGAGCCGCCCCCTTTCTCCGGCGGCTATCCTGCCGCCGTGGGGGCGGCGAGCGAGGTTCGCGCCGCCGTGTTTGTGTTGATTTCCAACCTATTTCAGGAGGCTTTATCATGGCTCAATTTGAGAAAGGTGTTTCAGGAAATCCTACCGGTCGGCCGAAGGGTCTGCTTACCGGCCGCGCTCGGGCTTTGTATGCCCTGGATCAGGTTGTCACCAAGGAGGAGAACCTGGTTCTGATCGAGGAAGCGCTTGAAAAGACCCTCAGGGAGAAACCCCTGTGGTTCTTTGTGAATATCATCATGCCCCTGCTGCCCAAAGAGACCAAGGGTGTGTTGGAGACCGGCGACCGGGTGATCGAGTGGCAAAGTCTGGTGTCTGTGGCAAACGAGGTTGTCCGGTCCAGTGAGGTTTAGGTCATGCGTGTCCAGTACTTACCGCATCTTGCCCAGGCGCAGATCCACTGTGCACACGATGCGCGGTTCCGGACTGTGTGCACAGGCCGTCGCTTCGGCAAGACGCTCTGCATGGCCGCCGAGATCTTGGACCGTGGCGGCCGCGTGCAAGGCGGCGACTACGGCTGGGTCGCGCCGACGTACGGGGTGGCGGAGCGCGGCGTTGAGGCCTTTCGTTCCATCGCGCCGGATTTTGTGAGAGTGGTCGGTCGGATGCCGACAAGGGTCGAGTTCGAGGGAAAAGTCGGTCCCTGCCGTGTCTTCATGCTCTCCGCCGACAATCCTGATAGCATCCGCGGCTTCGGTTTCCGGGGTATCGTGGTGGATGAGGCGGCCGCTGTTTCTGTTGACGTGTGGAACTATGTGCTCCGCCCGACGCTTGCCCAGACACTCGGCTGGGGTGTGTTCATCTCCACGCCCGCAGGCCGGAACTGGTTCTACGACATGTTCACGCGCGGCATCGAACGGCAAGAGGGATTCCGGTCGTTCACCTTCCCCTCGAACGTGTCACCCTACTTTCCCTCGAAAGAATGGGACGAAGCCAAGGCCACCCTGCCCGAGGATGTGTTCAGGCAGGAGTACATGGCGGAGTTCTTGGAAGACAGCGCGGGAGTGTTCCGGGGCATCGATGCATGCCTTATTCCGGGAGACATTTTTAACGCAGAGACGCAGGCGGCGCAGAGGAGAAATGTGGTTGTTGGGTGTGACATCGCGAAGCACACGGACTGGACTGTGCTGATTGCGATGGATGCGAAGACTGGGCGGTGTTTGGAGATTGAGCGTTTCAATCAGCTCGACTGGCCGCTCCAGAAAGAGCGCATCGCTGGGTTTGTGAAGCGGTGGAACGCGCTGCTGGTAATGGATGCAACAGGCGTCGGCGATCCGGTCTACGACGATCTGCGCCGGGTGTTGCCGCGCGTCGAGGGGTTTAAGATCACGGCTCAGACCAAGCGCGAGCTTGTGCAGGGCCTCATGGTGGCGGTCGAGCAGCGGCGGGTGTTGTGGCCGGCGGGCAAGTCGGCAGTTGGCAATGGGCAGTCAGCAATTGGCAATGGAGAGTGGGAGGTGCTGACGGCGGAGATGAGACGGTATGAGTACGAGATCGGGCCGACCGGGCAAATCTCTTACGCCGCTCCGAGCGGTTATCACGATGATTGCGTGATGGCGCTCGCGCTCGGCGTGTGGGGTTGCCGTACGTATGGCGTGGAGCCGGGACGGATGATGAGGATTGGAGGCGGAGGTCGGAGGTCGGATTGCGGAAGACGGAGGACGGTGACGTTGGTGTGAGTATGACAGGCCTCAAATACAGGGAGCATCGCTGCTTGAAGGCTCTGGATCTTTCATTTCAATCTTTAACGGAAGATCGGTCATTGCATAGTGAATGAACTGCTGCCCAAGAGCTGTAAGTTCGTATTTATCTTCATCGTCGAAAGCTGATTTTAGAGTACTACTCTCGTCTCTTGAAGATCCACTGGTTTTCGTCTTCTTGACGAAATTTCCGTAATAATCTGTTTCCCGATGCTGTCGAACGAGCCCTCCTGTACTGAGGTCCCTAAACAGAAGTTTGTACAGATCTGCCTCCGCCGAATCCTCTCGGACTCTTCCTTTTCCAATCTTGCGCCATACCTTTCCTCGGCTGATTCCTCCCGTATTATAAATTGCTGCTATGACTTGAAAGTGAAGTTCTGAGTATTGATTGATCCAGCCTATGAACAACCGCACAACATCGTCATCAGTTTGCGAGGCCGCTGCTGCATTTGCGAGGATGTTTCGTATGTATATTCTTTTTTCTTCACTCTCCGCGCCCGACCACTCCCGAAACGTCTTGCGAACAAGAGACTGGTATTCTTTGCTTTCGACTCTACTTGAAATCGCTTCATCTTGAAGGTCTAGCCGAGCCAGTATTTCTATAATCGTCTGCTCTTTTTCCTTCAATTCATCTTTGAGCATCTGTACCCAATGCTCAAAGAATTGATTGGCTTTGTTTTGCTCTTTCTCTCCCCATGCGCCAGCTATCGCAGAAAAAACACCCCCAATGAAAGGCACTGCTCCACCGATTGCTTGAATTGCGCCTCTCGCAACCATACCTGCCTTGCTGGATTGGGGGAAGTTGTCGGGCTGGAATTCTTCAGTCATTAGTCGTCTCCGCAACGAATTAAATGATAAATCGGCATTATGGATCAATGCTTTGCCTCAGCGTGAGACGTGAACTACTGTCAAACCGCTCTCAACATTAATTTAACGGTAGCACACAATCTTATTGCGGTTCAAGCCCGTTCGGCCCCTTTACCCGGCGCGCATTTTTTTGCGACTGCTGTTGATTCCGCGTCTTAGGTGGAGGCGCGGATATGGCACTGACGGTATACACGAGCAAGAATAACCAATGGCGGGAGTATGTGAACCCGCTGCGGGGGCTGACGCTGGAGCGGATCGTCAATCTCATCGAGCAGGGTGAGCGCGGCGCGTTCGCGGATCTCCAGTGGTTCTATCAGGCCATGGAGCGCTCGGATGCCCTCATCGCCACGGCGTTGATGCGTCGACGGACGGCGCTGCTCGCCTGCCAGTGGGATGTGAAGCCCGAGGAGTCGCCGACCGACACGGTGCTGGCCTGTGAGCAGGCGGCCTTCTTGCGCAACCAGTATGACCGCGTGGAGAACCTGCGCGAAGCGGTCGCCTTCCTGGCCTCCGCCACCTTCCGGGGCTTCGCGCATGTCGAGAAACACTACGCCGAGGGCGGCGTCGTGCGCCTGGAGCCGGTGGAACAGTGGTTCTGGTGCCGCAGCGGCATGTTCGGCGAGTGGAGTTACAACCGCGACGCCCGCTCGGGAGTGGACGAGGGTGAGAAGATCGAGCGGCAGAACTTCGTCATTGTGGAGTCGCCCATCGCCCTCGACCGCATTTTGGCGGTGCAGTATTTCCGCCGCAATCTGGCCCTGCGCGACTGGAGTTCGTTTCTCGATGTGTACGGCATTCCGTCCATGTTCTTCATCGGGCCGCCGGGCGTGACCGAGGAGAAGGAGAAGCAGTATCTCGCCATCGCACAGGATCTCGTCAAAGACGGCCGGGGCTATCTGCCGAACGGCACCGACGTGAAGTACGTCAACGGCGGCGGGACAGGCAAGCCGCCATTCCGCGACCACCTGGACTACCTCGACCGGCAGATCACGCTGCTCGGCACCGGCGGTCTGCTCACGATGCTGACCGAGAGCGGCAGCGGAACGCTGGCCGGATCCGCGCATCAAGAGGCGTTCAACCAGGTGGCTAAGGCCGACTCGGTCATGGTGGCGGAGGCGTTGCGGCGCGACTTCGACAAGCCGCTACTGGAAGCAGCGTTTCCGGGATGGCCTGTCGAGGCGGGGTTTGAATTGAGGATGGAGGAGGTTAGCGGGATAGCCGGGGTAGCGAGTGTGGCTGAGTAGCGGGATGGGGCGCGATAATCAGGGCTGGAAAAGGGCGGGGGTGTCTCCTGGGCACGCAGTAACATTGTCTCGAAACACGGCGTATCCGCGAGTCAGACGGCGTTTGGAGACAACAGTCGCTCAAATTCTCCCTGCAGACATCCTTTTTTGCCATTGCCTCAGCAATCGATGTCCTCTACTATCTTCATAAACGTGTATATGGTATGAATCGACTCAATCGCTTGTTGGCCCACAAAAGACGGTTACCTCAAGAAAGGCGGATAGATGAAGACGATGGCATTTGGCTGCGTATGTGCGCTGTTGCTTTCCGGGTGCGCTACAGAAAGATATGGTGTGAGTGTATCGGGCACACGGAACGACTGGGTCGCGGTCCGGATCGACCGCGTTACCGGCGAGGTCTGCTACACGGATACGCCCTCGTGGACGTGGACACCCATCCGTGAAAAGGGAAAGACTGTCGAAAAGCCGAAGACAGCCGCGCTGGAGGAGCCTAGCCGTCACAAGGCGGAAATGGCCAAGATGACGGACGAGCAACTCAAGACACGTTTGAGAGAACTACGTGAGAAATATCATTCGGCCGGACATAAGAGAGAGCAGGCGAGTGACGCCTTGGTAAAGACACGTCCGGGCCCGTCGTTAGCAAGACCGGTGTCCTACTGGGAAGCGATGTCCTCCTGGGAAATGGAGACGGATCAAGCGATTCGCAATATCGAGACCCAGGCTGCACTGGAATGGGCAGAACAAGAAGGAAAGGCTATCCTCCCTTCTTTAAAAGAGGCAGAAAGTGCATACAAGGAAAGACTTCTTTCCAGGTTCAAAGCGGGCCAACAACTGCCTGCAAACTAGCGTCGCTCTGAGCCGCAGTTTGAGGCGGCATGTTGAACTGTTAAGAGGATGAAGTGCCGCACGGGAAACCGCGCGGCCTTGCTGCTTTCTTGGGACAAGATAGTTGATTTCGAGCCCTCTCATGGAGGGTTCGAACGATGAGCGACAAAGATTTCGTTTTGGCGGCTGACGGCTGGGCCGGGAGAAGTTCATTAGTTCGTGAGTGCGTTATTGCATTAGTCGGGAGGAACGCATGAACGGCAATGACTTTGTGCTGGCGGCGGACGGCTGGGTACACGTCACGCCGTGCGGGGATTTCCCGCACGCGGGTGCGGGCGTCGTGCAGGTCATCGACCGCGCTGCGTGCGACGCGATCGCGGCGGATTTCAACATCCGCAAGGCTGACGCTAACTTCCCCGGCGTCCTGGTCGACTTCGACCATTTCTCCCTGGACACGGGCCAATCGAGCGAGGCGGCAGGCTGGATCACCGAGCTGGAGGCGCGCGACACGGGGCTCTGGGCGCGCGTGCGGTGGTCGGACGCGGGTCTTGCGGCCGTGCAGGGCGGACGTTTCCGCCTTATGAGCCCGGTCTTTCCCCCTCCCGCGCAGTGCGAGGATCTCGGCGGCGGCAAGATCCGCCCGCGCGTGCTGGTCAGCGTGGCGCTGACGAACGAACCGAACATCAAAGGGGGAAGGCCGCTTGCCAATAGGAAGACTGAGGTCAGAGGGCAGAGACCGGAAGACGGAGGGGAAGCGCCTGACGGCGCAGCCGCGAATGATGCTAATAGCGCGAATGGGGGGATCGGAAACCGTGATGGCGGGGAGAAGAAATACCGGTGGGTGCTGGGCAATCCGCTGAGCGGGAAGCATTGCGGTGTGTGTCTGGAGCGTGCGGGACAGGTCAAGACCGCGAAGGAATGGGCCGCGATGAGGCCGCCGCCCTGCAACTGCCACTGTTCGCTGGAGCTGGTGGAAGATGCTACTGCCAATCGGTGGTCGGATGTGGCGCGGGCGGCGTCGCTGGCCGTGCGGCGCGCAAAGGCGGCAAGGAGAAGTGCGTTAGTGCGTGAGTGCGAGAGTGCGTTAGTGGATGAAGAGGGATATGGCAACGCAGAGGCGCGGGAGACGCAGAGGGTTGAGGAGGCGAGGGAAGCTGTGAGGCTGGATTTGTGTCGAAAGAGACGGGAGATGCTTGCGGCGGCTCATTAGCGTGAGGCGTGTTTGTAAGTGGAGAGAATAGAGGCGTACGGGCAGAAATGGCCGTACGCCTCTTTGTTTTTCTGAAACCGAAATGTTGATTTCAAGTGTTATGTATAGGGCGGTTGACACGCTCAATCAACAGGAGGTCCTTATGGGCGAAGAGGTGAAGAAAGGTGAAGCCGGGGGTGGCCTTGAAGCGCGCGTGAAGTCTCTGGAAGAGGCTTTGGCGCTGGAGAAGGCGAAGAACGAAGTCCTGATGGAACAAATCCTCAAGTCGGAGACGACTCTGGCGGACAAGGACATCGAGGGATATGCGGATGTGATTCCGAATGAGGATCGCGATTTCTGGCGCGGGCAACTGCTGGAGAATCGCGATTCGGCGGTCGGCGTCCTGAACCGGATGCGCGAGCGCGTGACGCCTGCGCCTGCGGCGAAGGCGGGTGAAGGTTCCCCTGCGGCAGGCGCAGGGCAGGCCCCCAAACCGCTGCACAACCGCGAGGCGGCCCCTCGGCCGAACTCGGGGCAGGCCGCCCCGGCCACGGCTCCGGGAGACCGGGCGGCGAAGATCCGCAACCGCGCGCAAGAGATCGCGCGGAAGGACGGGTGTTCGTTCACGGTGGCGTTCCGTTGCGCCGAACAAGAGATGGGAGAAGTGCGTTAGTGCATTAGTTGGGAGGGATTGAGATGAGCCAGAGCGATACGAGAACCGGAGACATTCCGGTTTTGGCGGGTGAGGACCTGACGGGCAAGAACGGCCGACTGGTGGTGCTGACGCACGACGGGGGCGTTCCGGAGGTGAAGCTGCCGACGGCGAACGCGGACCTCGCGGTCTACCTGCTGGTGGACGACAACGCGGACGCGGAACTGGTGGGCGTAAGACCGCTGGAATCGGGTCGCAATGTGCGGGCAGTGCTCAAAGGCACGTGCAACCCGGGCGACGTGGTGGTGCTGGCCGACACCGGGACGGCGGCGGACAAGGGCAAGGTGCGTGCGCTGCCGGCGACGGCGGGGACGTACCGCGGGCTGGGGATCGCCGAGGAGAAGGGCGTGGACGGGCAGTTGGTGCTGTTGCGCCCGGCGATGATCGGGAACGTGACGGTGGCGGGATAATACACGGGAGAAACACATGCTGAACATGAAACAGACGGATTGCCGGTTCGGGGCCGTGGCTTTCGCGGCGGGTGAAGACCTATCGCTGAAGACCGGGCATCTGGCGCGGCTCAACGCGGGAGGGGATTTGGTGCTGCCGCAAGGCGTGTCGGACATCACTCCTTACGTGCTGACGCAGGGCGCGGACCAGGGTTACCTGTGCGGCGCGGTGCCGCTCACGAGTGCGGGCAACTGCCGGGTCAAACTGGCGGGGACGTGCGTGGCGGGCGACCTGCTGGTGGCGAAGGGAGACGGGCGGGTGGAGGCCGGAGCGATCGGCGGCGAGGCGTTGCCGGTCGGTGTGGCCGAGGAGAAGGGCATCGACGGGCAGCATGTGCTGCTGCGGCCGCTCGCCGTGGGCAACAAAGGTGCGGACGGCGCAGATGGGGTAGACGGAGCACCGGGACCTGCGGGGGCAGACGGCTCGGCTGGCGCTCCAGGAACGGAGTTCCTTCTCGACCCGGCATGCGTGATCAACGCGCAGACGAATCCGGTCGGCGCGCTGATCGGTCTTGAAGGAAGCACGTGGAACGGTGCTGTTCCCGGCATGGGAGCAGAGCTGAGTGCGCTGGTAACGGGCACTCGGACGGTGGTCGGAACAACCTTCTTCGTGTGCGTACTGTTGTTCGAGGTCGGCGCGGGGTCGTTCGTGTTCAGCCAGGTTCCCGTATCCATGATCGGGACGCCTTCCGACCCTTTGGCCGTCGGCGGCCTTGTCAGCGCCGTGGATGACGGTTCCAGTTCTGCCCGTTGCGTCCTGGTCACCGGCTATAACGTGTCGGTTTATAGCAGTAACCTGCTGAAGTGCGTGGCTATCGCCAACGGTTTGGCCACGTTCCGCAGCCACTTTAACCCTTAACGAAGGAGACGAATCATGAGCCGTTTGAGTGACATCAGTGCAAGCCCGGTCCTGCGCGAGTTCGCGCAGGGCGCGGCGCAGTCCGCCATCATGCCGGTGGCGGACTTTCTGGCCCCGACCATCGAGGTGGCGACCTCGGTCGGCCGTTACAAGAAGTACACCGAGAAGGACCGCTTCCGCATCCCGAACACGCTCCGCTCCATCGGCGGGCGCGCGACGGAGCTGCGCTTCGAGGTGAGCGACGAGACCTACAACTGCGAGCCCCACGCGCTCGACTATCCGGTGGATAACCTGGAGAAACTCGAGAGCGAGGATCTCGAGAACGCGCTGCGCGAGGGCGCGGTGGCGGTGGCGGAGGTCGCCGCCCTGTCCCACGAGAAGAGCGTGATCGACGCGGCCATGACCGCGGCCGGCGCGGGCGCGGCCAAGGTCTGGGGCGCGTCCGCAGACCCGGTCGCGGACATCGACACGGCGATCCTGGACGTCATCAAGGCGGCCAAGTACGGCAGCCTCATGGGCGTGGGCGTGCTGTTCGGCGCGGCGGCGTGGTGCCTGTTCAAGAACCAGGAGAAGGTTCGCGGCCGCTTCGTCGTGGGCAACGGCGGCAAGGGCGGCAGCCTCGCGGTGCCGACCGAGGGCAGCGCGGGCCACCTGTTCGTGGGCACGCCGGAGGTGCGGGCGTCCTACATGGTGTATGACTGCGCTGCTCCGGGGGTCGCGGAGGACGTGAAGTTCCTCCTCGACACGTCGGTGCTGGTGTTCGCGCGCCGTCCGAACCCGACGCGGCGAGACCCGAGCTTCATGAAGACGTTCCGTCTCATGGGCAAGTACATGGTCCCGTCGAGCTACATGCGCGACGACGGCCGCGTGGAGGTCGCGAAGTTCGACTGGTCAGAGGACGTGCGCGTCACGAACTCGGCGGCGGTTAAGCGGCTCAACGTCAGCGCGACGTAAGCGCGGGGGATGCGGAAATGTCCGACTGGGCCATTTACGATACGGGGGCGGCGGCGGAGACGCTGCCGCCCTCCCTTTCGACGGCGTACGCGTCTTGGCTGACGGCCGAGGTGCGTGCGCAGAGGCTGGGGCTGATCGTGTCCGGCGTCGTGGCAGACTTCCGCAAGGCGGTCGCGGCCGATGCCGACGAGACCGGCAAGCTGAACACTCATAGCGTGCCTTTGGCCTGTCTGCGTCACGTTGCGGCGGTCGCCTGGTATACGCTCGCTCAAGAGTTGGGCGCAGACCCCGAACCGTACCGTTCGGCATGGCAGGATTCGGAGATCTACTTGAGGCGTCTGTATCAGGATCTGGAGTCGGGCGGCGGCGCGTCCGGCGCCACGGGCACGCCGCGGTATGTGCCGGGCAGTGCTGCGGCGGGAGGCGGCTCCGGCGGCGATGTGTCCGGCATGCTGCTTGTTCCCGTCTACTCGCCGATCAATTATGCGCCGACGATAGCGTGAAACGGGGTAGACGGTGGACTGTCACGTGACGAAAGAAGATTGCCTGAAAAGGCATGAGGAACTGATTCAGAAGCTCGACGGTATCGAGAGGCGTCTCTTTGTGGACAACGGCACGCCGTCGATCCAGACGCGTCTGGAGCGCCACGATCTGGTGATTCGGGCGCTGCTGTGGGTGGTTTCGGTTGTGGCTGGGACGGCGATCGCGGGCGCCGTTTCCGCTTGTGTCGTGCTGGTCCGCGTCGTGTCCAAAATCGGAGGTTGAGATGAAGGGGATGATTGTTTCGGCGGCGGTGGCCGCCCTGTGTGTGTCCGGATGCTGCGCCTACCGCGGCATCAGCCAGGTGTCATTGGTGCATGTCCGGGAGGTGTCGGTCGCGGAGCGCGCGGCCGGTTCGACCAACGGGGTGGTCGAGGTCGGCACCAACGGTGTGCGTGTCGGTACGGGCCGGGTGGTGATCGTGGCGGAAAACGTCTACGTGTCGGCAGGCGGCGGCAGCGCGGCCAGCAACGACGTGAGCGGTGAGCTTTCTGTGCCGCTGGTCAAGTAGGGGGGGGCAAGATGATGAAACGTCTGTGTGGATGTGTGGGCGGGCGTGCCGCCGCCAAGTCCGGAACCAAGGAGCAGGAGCGGGCGAGGATCGTCGAATCGTTCGATGTGTTCGGGCTCGGGGAGCGTGAACGCGGCGAGATCCTCGAGGCGCTCGACTCGGACAAGTGGGACTGGTACCGGGACTGCGACGGCTGCACGCTGGTGTCGGAGGTCTACTGGCCGAACAAATATTTCCCGCCCTGCTTGCGTCATGATTACGACTTTCTGACGAGCGGGGACGGCATGGCGGCCAACGCACGGTTCTACCGGATCATGCGGGCCTACGGCATGACCCGCGCCCGCGCGGCTGTCC
>CAZOIS010000143.1:0-10934 GCA_964579865.1 uncultured Lentisphaeraceae bacterium
CGACCGGCAAGGAGCTGGAGAAAACTACGCTCAATGGAAGGTCGAGCGCCTTGCGCCGACTGTCGGACTGGGCGAAGAAGGATTACCCGGCCGCCGAACAGGTGGAGGCGGTCGATCGTGCGGCGGCTACCGCGTTCGCCGCCTCGCTCGCGATTGAGGGTATGAAGGGCAAGACCCGGCAGAATATCCTGGGCGACCTGTCGGCCATGTGGGAGGCCCTGCGGCGCTCGCGTGACGGGATCACCAATCCCTGGCCTCTGGTGCGTCCGGAGGTGAATGACAGCGAACGGGGCCAGCCGTTCACGCGGGAGCAGGAGCAGGCCATCCTGAAGGCCGCCAAGAAGGCGGGCAACGGGTGGCACCTGGCCTGCCTGATCGCACGGCATACCGGGCTGCGGTACGGCTCGGTGTCGAAATTGACGTGGGCGGAGGTCGATCTGGACGAAGGCGTGATCCGCCACACGCCGAACAAGACGAAGAAACACAACATCGACGTGGTTGTCCCGCTCGTCAAGCCCCTGCTCGTCGCGCTTCAGGAGGCCCGCAGCGCCGATCCGGAAGGCGAATACGTGCTGCCGCTTCACGCGACGGTCTACCGCAACCTGCAGAAGAAGGACGAGTCCTGCCGCTTCTCGCACATCCTGAAGAAGGCGAAGGTCGACGTCGAGGCCCACACCTTCCACAGTTGGCGGCACACGTTCCGCACCAGGTTGAGCGAGGCGGGGGTGTCTGACGATCTGGCCAAGCGGCTGGGCGGCTGGACCGAGGACACCACGGCGGCCCGCTACGACCATGCGGAGCGCATCGCCGAGCTGCGGGCGGCGGTGGAAAAGGCGAGGTGAAGGCTTGGAGCGTTTGATCGCGACACGTCGCAGGGTGGTCCGTATGCCTGCGCTTTGAGGTGAAATCGCTTGCTTTAGGCTTCCTTTATACGTTATTTCTGCGTATCTTTCTTCCTTCACATTGTTCATCTGGAGAAACCTATGACGGATGGGGATATTTGGGCAGTGGCGGAGCTGTTGCGGGGGGATTTCAAACAGTCGGAGTATGGACGGGTCATCCTGCCCTTTACGGTGTTGCGCCGTCTGGACTGCGTTTTGGCGAAGACCAAGGCCAAGGTCTTGGAGGAGGTCTCCAAAAAACGCGCGCCGGCTTTCCTCCTGCGTGCCGCCGGGGAGTCGTTCTACAACACCTCCAAGCTGGACCTGGGCAAGGTCGTCAATGCGCCGGATTCCGTCGGGACGAACCTGCGGGCCTACATCAATGCCTTTTCGGAAAACGCCCGCACGATTTTCGACCACTTTGACTTTTTCACGGTGATCGACCGCCTGGAGAAGGCGAAGCTGCTCTTTATCGTCACCGAGAAGTTCGTCTCCTTCGACCTCCATCCCGGGGTGGTGAAGAACGCGGACATGGGTGTCATCTTCGAGGAGCTGATCCGGAAGTTCTCGGAAATCTCCAATGAGACCGCCGGTGAACATTTCACCCCGCGCGAGGTGATCCGCCTCATGGTCGAGCTGCTCACCTATCTGGACGACGACGTGCTGAGCAAGCCCGGCATCGTCCGCACGGTCTACGACCCCACGGCCGGCACGGGCGGCATGCTCTCCGTGATGGAAGAGCATATCTTGGAGCAGAACCCCAAGGCCAGCATCACCTCCTTCGGACAGGAGCTCAACCCCGAATCGTACGCCATCTGCAAGGCGGACCTCCTGATCAAGGGCCAGGACGTGGACAACATCATCTTCGGCAACACCCTCACCGAGGACGGCCTGCCCCGGAAGAAGTTTGACTATATGCTCTCCAATCCGCCGTTCGGCGTGGAGTGGAAGAAGTACGCCAAGGCCATCCAGGACGAGCACGACAACGACGGCTTCAACGGACGCTTCGGCCCCGGCCTGCCCCGCGTCTCGGACGGCTCCATGCTCTTCCTGTTGCATCTGATCAGCAAGATGCGCCGGCCCGAGGACGGCGGCAGCCGCGTCGCCATCGTGCTCAACGGCTCCCCGCTCTTCACGGGCGGCGCGGAGAGCGGCGAGAGCGAGATCCGGCGCTATGTGCTGGAGCATGACCTGCTCGAAGCCATCGTCGCCCTGCCGACCGATATGTTCTACAACACCGGCATCTCGACCTACATCTGGGTCCTCTCGAACCGCAAGGCCAAGGAGCGGCGCGGCAAGGTCCAGCTCATCAACGCCGTGGAGTTCTTTGAGAAGATGCGCAAGTCGCTCGGGAGCAAGCGCAAGCAGCTCTCGGACGCGCACATCCGCGACATCGTGCGCCTCTACGGCGATTTCCGCGAGACGACCGCCAGCAAGATTTTCCCGACGCAGGAGTTTTTCTACAGCACCGTGACCGTCGAACGCCCGCTGCTCGACGAAAAGAAAAAGCCGGTCCTGAAGAAAGGCAAGCCCGTGCCCGACCCCGCGCTGCGCGATACCGAGAACGTGCCCGCCTCGGACACCATCCCGGCCTACTTCAAGCGCGAGGTCCTGCCCCACGTGCCCGACGCCTGGCTCGACGAGTCCAAGACTAAGGTCGGCGCGGAGATCCCCTTCACCCGCTATTTCTACACCTTCACGCCGCCCCGCGCCCTCAAGGCTATTGACGCCGACCTCGCCAAAGTCACGTCCGAAATCCAGCGGATGATCCAGGAGCTGGACGCGTGAGCCTGAAAAAGCATTCTTTTTGGGCTTGCCGGGTGACGGTCAAACAGGGTAATGTAATTCACATGAAGCCCGCCGGGGGCCTGCTTGCAGGTCTTTTTTCGGTGGGCGTTTTTTTTGGGTAAGCGCGTATGGCAAAGAAAATATACGACAAGCCGCCGCTATCCATCGCCGACCAAGTCGCGAAGCTCGTGGCGCGCGGCCTCGAAGGCGACCCCGCCAAAATGACCCGCATCCTGGAGTCCGTCAACTACTACCGGCTCAGCGGCTACACCTATCCCTTCCGCGACCACACCAACGACCATTACCGGCCCGGCACATCCATTGACCTGATCTGGAACCTCTACACCTTTGACCAGCAACTGCGCCTCCTCTGCTTCAAGGCCATCGAGTCCTTTGAAGTCTTCCTGCGCAAGCAGTTGTCGTATTACCACAGCCGCACGACCAACGATCCCTTCGCCTACGTCAACGTGAACGCGGCCGATGAGCAAAAGCATGAGCAGTTCCTTGACGACATCAGACGTGCTTACACAAAACGGGGGCGTCAAGGCCAGCGAGTGCTGAACTCGAAAGACGATTTCGTCATCCATTTTTTCAACACCTACGAAGGGGACCACCTGCCGCTCTGGATGATGGTGGAGGTTGTCTCCTTCGGGACGCTGGTCACCTACTACCGCTATTACCTGCCACAGGCCGAACGCGAGACCCTCTCCAACACCTTCGGCATCACGCCGTCCATCTTCAACACCTGGCTTTCCGCCGTCCAGGAGGTCCGGAACATCTGCGCCCACCACGGACGCCTCTGGAACCGGCGTATCCGCTCGGAGCCGCTTATCGCTCCGCTGACAAGGCACGCCAGACAACCGCAGTGGCATTTCATGGCCGGGACGCCGGAGGACCGCACCTTTGCCATGCTCTGTGTCCTGAACCACTGTCTCAGGGCCATAGACCCCGGGAATGCTTGGCACCGGGACATTCAAACCCTTTTTGCGGCGCACCCCGAAGCCCGTCCCACACGCATGATGGGCGCCCCCGCCGGCTGGGAGACCGCCGCGCTCTGGAACTGATCAACGCCATGAAGAATTACCCGAAAATGAAAGAGACCTCCATCCCCTGGCTCGGGAAGATCCCGGAGCATTGGGAGGTGAAGCGGTTGCGGTTTATTTTCAAAATGTTCACGGGTATTTCCGTCACAAAGGAAGAGTTAAAAGAGGCGGGGATCCCCTGTATTGGCTACGGCCTGATCCATTCCAAATACACATTTGATTTAGATGTCCAAAGAGATCCCTTGCCTTGTGTAGATGAAGCATTCGAGTTCGCAAAACCGTTGGCTGTTTTGAAAGAGAACGACTTTGTTTTTTGCGACACATCGGAAGATGTCGAGGGATCTGGTAACTGCGTTCAAATTTTTAGGCTCGCGGGGACTAAGATGATAGCCGGTTCCCATACAGTGAGGCTTACGCCCGTTGAAAAAATGAATGCCCGTTATCTTGCATACCTTTTCAAAGCTACAGGATGGAAAGCGCAAGTACAATGCCATGTAACGGGAACGAAGGTTTACAGCATATCGCAAAGCATTCTAAAAGATACTTTCTCGATCCTCCCCCCCCTCCCTGAGCAACAAGCCATCGCGGCGTATCTCGACAAGGCGACGGCGAAGATTGACGCGCTGATCGCCGAGCAGGAGAAGCTCTGTACCCTCCTCGCGGAGAAGCGCAAGGCGCTGATCTCCCACGTCGTCACCAGGGGCCTCGACCCCAAAGCGAAACTCAAGCCGTCCGGCATCTCATGGCTCGGGGACATTCCGGAGCATTGGGAGGTGAAGCGGTTAAAGTATACGATAAAAGGTCGGCTTAAATATGGCGCAAACGAGTCTTCAGAAATTGATGATCCATGTCTTCCTCGCTATGTGCGAATCACCGACATCGACGATAAAGGGAAGCTCAAGCAGGAGACGTTTCGTTCATTACCTATGGAAATCGCAAAAGATTATCTTCTCGAAGATGGGGATGTGCTTTTTGCTCGCAGTGGTGCTACATCAGGGAAAACTTCTCTCTATCGCCTTGAGTGGGGCACTTGTGCTTACGCGGGATACCTTATCCGTGCGCGTTTAGAAAAAACAAGGATTGATCCTCAGTTTTTGCGTCACTTCACAGATTCCGGTGCCTATTGGCAGTGGCTTGCATCCAGTCTCATTCAGGCAACAATCCAAAATGTCAGTGCTGAAAAATACGCTGATCTCGCGTTGCCAATGCCGACCATTGAAGAGCAACGCACCATTGCCGCGTATCTCGATAAGGCTACCGCGAAGCTGGATGCGCTGGCGGCGAAGGCCGAGGAGGGTATCGCATTGTTGAAGGAGCGCCGGTCGGCGCTGATTTCCGAGGTCGTCACAGGAAAGGTCAGGGTGTCATGAGCGTACGGCAGCTTCACAAGGAATCCGTCTTTGAGAAGGAGCTGGGCATGGACGCCTATCAGGGCGGCGTCCTGGACACGCCGACGGACGGGGGCTATGACAAGGCGCTCGCGCTCTATCCCGAGGATGTCGAGACGTGGCTGCGGGAGTCCCAGACCGAGGCCTGGCAAGCCCTCGTGAAACAGCATGGCTCGGATGCGGGCGCGCGGACTGCGGTCTGCCAGCGCCTCCGCAAGGTGCTGGATGTTGAGGGCACGCTGGATGTCTTCCGTTCGGGCATCGACTTGGTGGGCTTGCGCCACCGCCTGGCCTTGGCGCAGTTCCGTCCGGCTTTCTCCGTGAACGAGGAGCTGGTGCGGCGTTACCGGGCCAACGTCGTGCGGCTGGTGCATCAGGTGCATTACTCCGCCAAGAACGCCAACTCGCTGGACATGGTCCTTTTTGTGAACGGGATTCCCTTTGCGACCTTCGAGCTGAAGACCTGCTTCACCCAGTCCGTGGAGATCGCGAAGGACCAGTACCGCTTCGACCGTCAGCCCAAGGGCGAGCCGCTCCTGGAGTTTCCGCGCGGGGCGGTCGTGCATTTCGCGGCGGACAATGCGGAGGTCTACATGACCACCCGCCTCGCGGGGGCCTCCACGAATTTCCTGCCCTTCAACAAGGGCGACAACGGCGGCAAGGGGAATCCGCACAATCCCGAGGGCAACCCGACGGACTATCTGTTCAATGAGGTCCTGACCCGCGAGGGCGTGCTGAACCTTCTGGGGCGTTACCTCTTCGCCGTGCGCGGCAAGCAGAAAGAGGTGAAGGCCTACGTCTTCCCGCGCTACCACCAGCTCGACGTCACGCGCAAGCTGCTCGCGACGGTCACGCAGGAGGGGCCGGGCAAGCGTTACCTGATCCAGCACTCCGCGGGCAGCGGCAAGACCAATTCCATCGCCTGGACGGCCCACTTCCTCTCCGAGCTGCACGACGCCGCGGATCAGAAGATGTTCCAGAGTGTCATCGTCATCTCCGACCGCAACGTCATTGACAAGCAGCTCCAGGAGGCGGTCATGGACATGGAGCGCACGCCGGGCGTGGTCGAGACGGTCACGCGCGAGCGCGGCGTGAAGTCCGAACAGCTTGCCGAGGCGCTCGGCAAGGGCAAGAAGGTGATCGTCTGCACCCTCCAGACCTTCCCCTTCATCCTGCGCGAAGCCCGGAAGCTCTTCAAGGAGACCCGCGCCCGTTTCGCCGTCATCGCGGACGAAGCCCACTCCAGCCAGACCGGTTCGACCATGGACCAGCTCAAGAAGGTGCTCTCCGCAGGGGAGATCAAAGAGTTGGGGGACGGCGGCGAGTACAGCGTCGAAGACGTGCTCGCGTCCCAGATGTCCGCACGGACCAAGCCCGACGGGATCACCTACATCGCCTTCACGGCGACCCCCAAGCCCAAAACCCTTGAGCTTTTCGGGCGCGTGCCCGAGGCGGATGCCGCGGACCCCACGGCGAAGCGGACGCCCGAGCCCTTCCATGTCTACTCCATGCGCCAGGCCATCGAGGAGGGTTTTATCCTGGACGTGCTCCAGAACTACCTGAGTTACAAGGTCGCCTTCCGGCTGGCAACGGACCGGGACGGCGAGGTGCCCAAGGCCGAGGCTAAGGCGAAGATGGTCAAATGGGTCAAGCTCCACGAGTACAATATCGCGCAGAAGATTGACGTCATCCTCGAACACTTCAAGAAGCACGTCGCGGGGCTGCTGAACGGCAAGGCCAAGGCCATGGTCGTGGTCTCCTCCCGCAAGGAGGCCGTGCGCTGGAAGCTCTCCCTGGACAAGGCCATCGTCGAGCGCAACCTGCCCTTCAACGCGCTGGTGGCCTTCTCCGGCAAGGTCCATGACCCCGAGACGCTGCCCGAAGATGTCAGCGAGTCAAGCACCAGGCTCAACCCCAACCTGAAAGGCCGCGACATCCGCAAGGCGTTCAACGAGCCGTGTTACCAGATCCTGCTCGTGGCCAACAAATTCCAGACCGGCTTCGACCAGCCTCTGCTCTGTGCCATGTATGTGGACAAGCGGCTGGACGGCGTCCAGGCGGTCCAGACCCTCTCGCGCCTGAACCGCTGTTTCCCCGGCAAGGACACCACGTATGTCCTCGACTTCGTCAACGACCCCGAGGACATCCTGAAAGCCTTCAAGGCCTACTATGAGACCGCGCGGCTGAGCGACGTCACCAATCCGGAGCAGATCCTTGACCTGCGGTCCCAGCTTGACAGGGCCGGCTTCTACTCCGATGCCGAGGTCAACCAGACCGTGCTGCTGCTGGAGTCGCCCAAGACCACGCAGAAGGAACTCTTCGCCGTCCTGGAGCCTGTCGCGAAGCGCATCAAGGATCAGTACGACGAATGGTCCAAGGCGCGGCAGGCGGCGGAGGCGGGCAAGGACAAGAAGGCCCTCGCCGCAGCGGAAGAGCACCTCGACGCGATCCGGATCTTTGTCCGGCAGCTCGGTGCCTTCACGCGCCTCTACATCTTTCTGGCGCAGCTCTATGATTACGGCAACACGGAGATCGAGAAGCGTTACCGTTTCTACCTCCTGCTGCATCCGCTCATCAAACTCGAAGGACGCCGGGACGACGTGGACCTGGGCGCCCTGTCGATGACCCATTACCGGCTTAAATTCGGCGGGAACAAAGACCTTCCGCTGACCGGCGGCGATCCGCTCGACCCCATCAAAGAGAGCGGCTCTGGCAAGCCCCACAGCAAGGAGAAGATCCAGCTTCAGGCGCTGATCGAGTCCCTCAACAAGATTTTCTTCCCGGAAGGCACGTCCGAGGCCGACCGCCTCTCCTGGTTCAACAGCAAGAAAGCCAAGATGGCCGAAAACCAGGCTTTGCACGAACAGGCCAAGAACAACACCCTTGAACAGATGCTCAACTCCAAGGAGCTGATGAAAGCCTTCCAGAACGCCGTCATGGATTCCGACGACGCCAACAGCAAGCTCAGCGACGAGATCCTCAACTCACCCGAGCGCCAGGCCCAGATGATCCGCCTCATGCTCGAGCTGGGCGGCCTCTACCAGCACCTGCGCACGGTCGCAACACCGGCGTAATCAGATACATGCCGTTTGCCGCGCTCCGCGAAATCCTCGGCCTGTAGCGGGACGGTCTGCGGGGCCGCACCGCATGACAAGAAATCAACGGGCCAGCCCTCATGCAGGACTGCCCCGTTTTGTTTTGTGGTATTGTTCAGTACGTCACTTAGTGGCAGGCACCGCGCACGAGCCGTCGGCACAGGAGGAGCCGGTAGCGGCGGTCGCCGCCTTTTCGACGTTGGTGGTTGTGCCGGAGAGCCCGACCGCGCTGGCAGCCTGTTTGAGCACGGTAGACGTGCCGCCGGTGAGGGCGGTCTTGCCGACCTCGCCGATGGTCTCGATGGGCTTATCGCCCACGATACCGGGGGTGTTGGAGGGCGTGGCGGTCTGGTTGACGGATTCGTTGCCGCCGGCGTCGGCGCTCTGCACCTGTGTGCCGATGAGGTCGCTCAGGGTGACCGTGATGCCGCCGGGGCAGGCCGCGCAGGCGAGGCCGTTGGTGCCGGGCCAGAGGTTGAGGTTGACCGTGATGGTGTTGCCGCAGGCCTTGGAGGTCTGGGACTTGCTGGACGGCGTGGCCGTGGCGCAGCCGAGCAGTCCCGCTAGCAGGAGACACGTCGCGGCCACGGACACGCCGCGCAGCACGCTGCGTTTGGCGCGGGCCTTGTCGCGAACGGCGTCGCGCTTGTCGCGCACCTCGGTTTTGGGGTTCACGGGTTTGGGGGAACATTCTTTGCATTTCTTCACTGGGTCACCTCGCGCACGGCGTCGTTCAGTTCGGCGACGATGGGTTGGGTGACGCCTTTGCCCTTCCCTTCGGCCCAGGCGTCGAAGAGCCGCCGCGCTGCGGCGACGGCTTTCTCGGCCTCTTCCTTGGACACCACGCCGTCATCCGTGACGGCGAGAACGAAACGCGCCTGCTCGATCACGCGGGACGCAAGCAGGCGCACGGTCTGATATTGGCCGCTCTGCAGGGCCAGCTTAAGCAGGTAGGAAAAGACGCGGGCGAGGATGCCCGCCCAGTCGGCACCAGCCAGCAGCCATTTGCCGACGGTCAGCCAATGGGTGCGGAGAAAGGAGAGAAGGAGGGTTTTCATAAGGGGAAGTTCATTAGTTCGTTAGTGCGTTAGGTCGTTAGTTGTCGGGAGGAGAGCGGACGTCCCGGAGGTCCGGCCGTACTGGGTCATTTGCCGGCGGCGTGCTGGACGACGGCTTGCCAGAGTAGGGAGCCGGCCGCGACGAGCACGGAGATCAGGAGCGCGGTGGAGACGTAGGTGAGGGCGTTGACGATCCGCTCGCAGCGGTCGACGCGCACGAGCACGGGCTGGCGCCCTTCGCGGCCGACATAGATCTCCTTTTCGACGCGGTCGCACTTCGCCGTCACATCGTCGACATTCTTGCGCTGGACACATTCATGGGGGGGCATGCGGACCTCCATTATCACCCTGCATTATTTGCAGCTTACACGCTGATTTCGGTAACGCCCAAGTAGACGGACCCCGCCACGCTCCGGACACGCAGCGCCGTACATGCGATACCCCCGGTAAATGCGGTGCCGAGCTTGTAGACGCCGTCCCCCGAATCATAAACGTCGATCCAGCCGTCATACGCGGGTTCCCCGACCACCAGCGCGGCCGGCACGGTGACCAGCTGACCGGCGTAGTTCCCCCGGATGACGATCTTCAGGGTGAGCACCGGGTCCGCGTCGCCCGACACCTTGGCGATGACCGCCGCGAACTGCGGCGAACTCGGCGGCGTGACGCACCACACGTAGGCGAGATCCACATCGCCGAAGAACAGGACCCGGCCGACATCGCCGGCCCCGAGCGCCGACCCGCCCGCAACCGCGCTGCGCGGCACCAGCAACACCCCCGCGTCCATTCCGTCCGCACCGTCCGTGCCCGGTGCACCGTCCGCACCCGGCGCACCGTCCGCGCCTTTGATCAAACAGCCTGCAGGTAAAAGCATCATTGCTTGTTTCATTTCGACTCCTTCGTTGCGCAAGTTTCTACTCGTTACACGTAGCTCAGCCCCGCCAGGTTTTCGCCGTTCTCGCCCGGCGCGTGGAGCCCGTGGCAGTGTTTGATCCGCCGGCCCGCCGCGCCGATCGGATAGACGGCGCTGCAGACCCAGACGGCGGCGGTGGCGGACGATCCGCGCGGGGCCTCGGCGACGTACTCGACGCCGTCGGCCGTGATGTCGATCAAAGCGTTGCCGGGCTCGACACGGGCACCGGCATAGATCTCGTTTGCGGACATGGGACCTCCTTCGGGGAAGTTCGTTAGTTCATTAGTTCGTTAGTGCGTTAGTGCATGAGTGCGTGAGTTGGTGGTCAGCCGTTGGCGAAGCTTTGGAGCGGGAGCGACACGTCGTCGCAGGCGTCGACTCCGGTTTCGGCGTTCAGCGCGTTGTCGAAGTGTTCGGCGGCCAGCGCCAGGGCAGACTTCTGCTGGACCGCGTCTTTGGTGAAGCCGCAGAGTTCGGACAGCACGTAGTAGAACAGCGCGGCCTCGAACTTCGGCAGCAGGGGCGTGTCGACCGCGGTCAGCGGCGCGAAGCGACGGAGGCCGTTCACCTGAAGCGTAAGAGGGGCCACAGGCAGCGGGGCCAGGCGGATACGCTTAACCGGCAGGGGCGGCACGTCGGCCGTCGCACCGTCGGCAAGCTGGACAAAGGCCACGGGCGTTCCCGGAGCATCGGCGTAGATCGCCGCGAAGTCGGCTTCGCGCACTTCGGAGAGCGGCAGCAACGCGCCGCCCGCAACGCGCACCGAGCGGA
>CAZOIS010000144.1:0-10563 GCA_964579865.1 uncultured Lentisphaeraceae bacterium
GGGGGGGTTTGTGATCCGTTGGGGGTGCGGGGTCGGGTAGGGGGGGTTTGGTGGGGCGGGGCGCACGGCGGCGCACATTGCGGAGCTGTCCGAGTTGTTTGCCGATGTGGTGGCGGATAAGAGTCTGACCCCGGAAGAGTGCGACCACATGCGGAGCGCGGTGTCGCGGGCCCGCGAACGGCTTCTTGCCAATTGGGCCCGCGGCGCGGATGGCAAATGCACTCAGGCTGAACTGGCGAAGGTCGGGCTCGTTGCCAGTTACGCTCAAGGAATTTCTGCGCATGACGCGCAGTGACAAAGGAGAACTATGAAAACGATGAAGCTGACGGGTTCGCGGGTTCCGATGGTTCAGGTCGTCGCCGTGGCGGCGTTGATGCTCTGTCATACGACAGGGTGCGTGTCTGATCAACAGTGGGAAGACTCGATGAAGTCTTACGACAAGTATGTCGGCAACGTCGAGCAGACCTATAAACCGATTCAGTTGGTCGGGACGAACATGACGTTCACCGTGACCGGTGCCAGCTCCATTTGTGTGACCGCTCCGCTGAATAAGATCGATAAGCCGTCCGTGCCGTACGATGCGGCCAAGGATGGCATCAAGGCGGTTGAGAAGATCGCCGGCTTTACTGCGGCGGCTTGGGTGGTCGGCAAGGCCATCGACGGCAGCGATTCGACTGTGACGTCTCAAAACACGACGACCACAACCACGACGGGCAACTGAGGGGGGTCATCATGGGTCTCGGAACGGTGATCGGGCAGATTGTGAATAACGGGCTGCGCCTCGGCGCGGCCTGTGTCGAGCGGCTGAATCTTCCGGAGCAACGGCGCAAGGCTGCCGCGAAGGCGCTTGCCAAAGAAGAGCAGGCCGCTAAGGCCGTGGAGGTGGAAACCTCCGCGGCCGTGCGGGACGGCGACAAGGATGCGGTCAATCGCCGTGTCAGCGAGTTGGTCGGTGTGGCCGTGCTGTGCTTCTCCCTGGCTGCGGGGTGTGCCTCGGCGAAGAAAGCGGCTGTCGTGTATGTCCCCGCTGACCGGGAGGTCATTCCGATGACGACGAATAACGTCGCGGGCTGGTTCGTTCCGAACGCGACGTTCGACGATTTGCTCAAGGCCGCGCAAAAGGCGAAGGCGCTTGAGTCTCAACAGGCCATCACGGCCAGAATGGACGGTAAAAAATGAAGGCTGAAAACAGTGTTGTTTCTGAATCCGATGCCGCGAATGATGCGGTGACGGGCGGTCTTGTGAGCGTGAGCGAGCCGACTGCCGAGGTGGCGAAAACCACGTTTTGGCAGAAGGTCTGGAGGTGGTTTAAGAAGGCCGCCAAGAAGGTCTATGATGTGGTGATGCCCGGCGTCGTGGCCGGCGTGTCGCAGTTCCTCAACGACCCCGACAACCAGGCGGCGGCGGTGGCGGCCGTCAAGGCTGCGATTGACGGCGGTCTCCGCGGCGACGACGCTTGGGCGACGGCGCGCGGCGTGTTGGTCGCGCAGCTGCAGGCCAGCGGCAAAGAGGCTTCGAACACGATCGTCGACACGGTCTTGCAGAATGCCTATTGCGCGGTGAAGTATCAGGCTTCGTAGGATTGATATCACGTGGCCGATTCGATGGCCGCGCGTATTTCGGCGGCGCGCTCCGCATGGTCGTAGCGCGCCGCTGTTGCGTCTTTCGTCCACCCTCCTAGGCGCTTGGCGATGTCGTCGGACACGCCTGCCTCGCTCAAGCGCGTGCGGAACGTGTGGCGCCACGAGTGGAACGTGTAGCCCGCGCCGATCCCCGCGGACGTGAGGATCGGTGCGAACAGGCCGGGGCCGCTTTTCAGGGTTCGTTGGTGGTAGGCGCGCGCGTGCGCGGGCAGCACGTAGGTTTCGGTTGGGTTCGCGGCGCGTGCCTCTTTCAAGGCATCGTGCAGCGCGGCGACCAGCGGCACGCGCACCTGAATTTTGTGCCGGCTCGTTTTCGGCGGCGTGTGGCGAATCATGCCGGCTTCGAGGTCGACCTCGGACCATTTTAGCCGTGCTACGGATCCGTAGCGCATTCCGGTGTGCCTGGCGATGAGGCAAGCGATTTGCCAGCCGTTCCCCGCCTTTTTGGCCTCCTCCATGATTTTCTTTTCCTGTTCTCGAGTGAACGGTTTTCCGGTGGCGCTGTCTGTGTCGATCGGCCGGACGCGCGGCCACGGGTTTTGAAGTTTTGGGAGCGGATGCGCGAGCGCTTTCCAGACGGTGGCGAGATTGTCGATCATGCATTTCCGCGTTTTTGCTTTGAGGCCGGAGTCGGCGAGGTGCCGCGCATATTGAGCCGCGGCGGCGTCGTCGATCTGTTCGATGCTTGCGGCCGACTGGTAGCTTGTGCCGATCCATTTCGTGAGGCGGTGCACGGCCATTTGCCGGTTTTCGTATGTGCGCTTGCCGATCGCGCGGCCGGATGTCTTCAGCCAATCCGCATAGAGCGGCATGAGCTGGGAGAGCTGCGTGTACTCCGGTGTGCAGTCGCAAACCGCGTCAAGCATCGTGTGAAGGCGCGCTATGTCCGAATTTCCGGCTACGGCCAAGCGGAAGGCATCCGCGATGATCTGCGCTTTGTCGCGGTCTTCGGTCGTGGTTGTCTTGCGGATGATCCGGCCGGTTTTCGTGCGGATCTTGAAGTACCAGTTTCGGCATCCGGGCTGTTTGTAAAGTGACATTTGTTAAACTCCGTTAAATAGATTAACCTTCGCTTCGAATTGCGTTTTAGCATAAAGTGGGCATGACCCGCAAGTGGCAAATTTGTTCCAGTCTGTTGATAATCAAGTGATTATGTCTTAAAATCTTCGTGTTGCGATACCCGAAAGAATAGTGTATAGTTTCTGCCATTAAATGGTTGGAGCCGGCGCGGCCGGTTCGTGTCTCCGATTGCAAACAGGGAGTTTGATATGGCAGAAGTATCGGCCCAACAGGCTCACCACCACCGCGTGGTGCAGCCGCACTTCGTTTTCCCGTTTATCCTGACCACTTCTTTGTTCGCCTTATGGGGCTTCGCGAACGACATCACCAACCCGATGGTCGCCGCCTTCAAGAACATCCTGCTCATCAGCAACTTTGAAAGCTCGCTTGTCCAGTTCGCCTTCTACGGCGGCTACTGTGTGATGGCCATCCCCGCGGCGATTTTCATCAAGCGCTTCACGTATCAGTCGGGGCTGATCCTCGGGCTCGCGCTCTACGCGGCCGGATGCCTGCTGTTCATTCCCTCCGGCTGGATGATGGCGTTCTGGGCGTTCCTGCTCGCCTACTTCATCATGACCTGCGGGCTCTCGTTTCTCGAAACCAGCGCCAACCCCTATATCTTATCGCTCGGCTCCGAAGAGACCTCGACCCGCCGCCTCAACTTCGCGCAGGCATTCAACCCCATGGGATCCCTCACGGGCATGCTCGTGGCCAAAAACTTTATCCTGCAGAAGCTCGACCCCATGACCGAAGAGGCCCGGCGCGCCCTGCTGGCCTCAGACCCCGCGAAATTCAAAGTCGTGGCGGATCATGATCTCGATGCCATCATCCTGCCCTACGCCGTCCTGGGTCTGGTGGTGCTGGCGGTGATGGTTGTTTTCATCGTCGCGAAACTGCCCCGCAACAAGAACGAGGGGCAGGGTGCGCTCGACCTGGGCCCGACGTTCAACCGACTGATCAAGAACCGCCGATACGTCGCGAGCGTGGTGGCCCAGACCTTCTACGTCGGCGTGCAGATCATGTGCTGGACCTTCATCATCCAATACGCTGAACAAACCCTGGGCATGTCCAAGGCCGACGCCCAGTTCTACAACATGATCGCCATGACCATCTTCGTCACCAGCCGATTCATCTGCACCTTCCTGCTCAAATTCTTCAACCCCGGCGGACTGCTCCTCGCGCTCGCCTCGACCGGGTTCGTCCTGGTCCTCTGGACCATTTTCGGCGGCGGGAACCCCGAAGCCGGATCGTTCCTGACAGCCAAGCTGCAGCAGGCCATCGGCGATGCCTCCGGCTTGGCGTCCGTCTCGGCCGCGCTTGGCGTCTACCTCAAAACCCCGTTCCAGATCGCCGGCATGTCGGGCCTGATGGCGCTGGTCGGCGCGTCAGCCTGCATGTCGCTCATGTTTCCGACCATCTACGGAATCGCGCTGAAAGGCCTCGGCGACGACGCCAAACTCGGCGCAGCGGGCCTCATCATGGCGATCGGCGGCGGCTGCCTGATGCCGCCCATGCAGGGCTGGATCATGGACCAGAGCGCCTTCAACCTGGGCTTCCGCATACTGGAGAGCGTGAGGGCCTCGTTCATCCTTCCCCTCATCTGTTTCGCCGTCATCATGCATTACGGCTGGAAAACGTATCGGACCTACCAGCCCACCCGCACCGCCTGACCGTTAACAGCGACAGGCTCCGCGCCTGCCCATTTCTTCAAACACCCGCCCGATCTACGCCATGCCCGCAAAAACAACCACCCGCCGTAAAACCGCACGCCCCGTCAAGACCTTTGTCCTCGACACCAACGTCCTGCTCCACTCCCCCGTGGCGCTGAACGTTTTCGACGACAACCACGTCGTCCTCCCCATGGCCGTGCTCGAGGAGCTGGACAAGTTCAAGACCCAAAGCTCCGAACTCGGACGCAACGCGCGCGAATCCATCCGCAAGCTGGATGCGCTCCGCGCCGGCGGCAAGCTCGCGAAAGGCGTCGCGCTCCCCAACGGCGGAACGCTCCGTGTGCTCGTGACCCCGGAGGTCGAAAAGGCCGGCCTCGAAGAGGACACGCCCGACAACGCGCTGATCCGGCTCGCCTACTGGCTCGGCCGTCAAGGCGAGCGCGTCATCATCGTCTCGATGGACATCAACGTGCGCGTCAAGGCCAACGCGATCGGGCTGGAGACCGAGGATTTCGAGCACGAGAAAGTCAATTTCGACGAGCTCTACAGCGGCTATTCGGAGGCGGTCGTCCCCCAGGAAATGATCGAACGCCTGTACGACGGACAAGTGCTCACGACGGTTCCCGCCAAGTGTTTCCCCAACATGTTCATGGAACTGACCTCCGCCGACAACAGCGACATGAAGGCGATCGCCCGCGTCTTCCCGGACGGAACACTCGCCGAGATCAACCTGGGCATTGACTCGGTCTACGGAATCCAGTCGCGCAACGTCGAACAGCGCATGGCGCTGGAGCTGCTCATGGATCCGACGGTCAGCATCGTCACGCTCGTGGGACAGGCCGGAACCGGCAAGACCCTGCTGGCGCTTGCGGCCGGCATGCACCTCGTCCAGCGTGAGCACCTTTACGACCGGATCCTTGTTTCCCGCCCGATCGTCCCCCTCGGCAAAGACATCGGCTACCTTCCCGGCGACAAGGAAGAGAAGTTGTCGCACTGGATGGAGCCGATCTTCGACAACCTCGACTATCTATTGCGCATGCACCAGCCCGACTTGCCCCCGACCGGCGCCAAGAAGCCGCCACGGCTGCTCTCGCCCCAGGAACGCATCAACCAGCTGCTTGACACCGACACCCTCGAACTGGAGGCGCTCACGTATATCCGGGGGCGCTCGATCTCCAAACAGTTCATGATCATCGACGAGGCCCAGAATCTCACCCCCCACGAGGTCAAGACCGTCGTCAGCCGCGCCGGCGAAGGCACAAAAGTGATCCTCACCGGCGACCCCTACCAGATCGACAACCCCTATCTGGACGCCTCCAGCAACGGGCTGACCTATGCGGCCGAACGGCTGAAAGAGCTGCCGCTCCACGGGCACGTGACCCTGCACCACAGCGAGCGCAGCCAGCTTGCAGCCGCAGCCGCGAAATATCTCTGAGCCCTTTGACGATGAAAACCATACCTGGATCCACCCTTTGGCAGAAGATGTCGGTTTTCGTGGCGACCGGCTTCGGCATCGGTTTAGTCGCGCCGGTCGCGCCCGGCACCCTCGGCACCTTTCCGGGCGTGGTGCTGGCGCTGTGGGCGACCCGCCAGCCGCTTCTCCTGCAAATCTGCGTCTGCATCGGCATGACGCTGCTGGCGGTTCCGATCTGTGACGTGGCCGAGCGCGTGCTCGGCAAGAAAGACGACGGCCGCATTTGCGCGGACGAATGGATGTTGTTCCCCATCTGCGTGCTGGGCCTGCCGTTGACGCAAAACCTGTGGCTCGTCCCGGTCTGTTTCGTCGTGGCACGCGTTTGCGACATCATCAAGCCGCCCCCCGCCCGCCAACTGCAGGCGATCCACGGCGGAATCGGCATTGTGATCGACGACTTGTTCGCGTCGCTCTATGCCCTCGCCATCAATCACGTCCTGTATTGGGGCTGCCGGACTTTTCTCTGACACGATCTCGCGGTGTCTTCCGTACGGGCGACAACATTTCGATGCGGTAACTTTTTTGGCAACGCGCGCCAAACGTTTTTTTAAAACGAGTGCTTGCATCTTGTTCCCGAATCCGCAATGATATGGCCCTCTTTTTTATCACAACGGAAAGATTCGGAGGAATTTTCATGGGCACAGGCCGTACATTAAACAAGGACCCCCGCACACGTCCCATCAAGAGCCAGGGAGAAAAACGCCGCCGCAGCAAAGTGCAGCGCGCCCGCCTGGTGAAGCTCGGCATGGATGCGGCCGTTGTCGCAAAGATGCAACCGGTGGATGTCCGCAAGCTCGTTCAGCGTCCGGCGAAGGTGAAGAAGAGTGTGGCCGCCAAGGCCGCGCAACCCGCCGAAGCCGCCGCAAAACCGGCGAAAGCGCCCAAGGCGCCCAAAGAGGTGAAAGCCCCCAAGGCGGCCAAAGCGCCGAATGTTGCGAAAACGCCGAAGTCCGCCGCGAAAACGAAATAGTTTCGCCTCGGAGCATGATCGAAAACGCGCCACCTGTGAACGGATGGCGCGTTTTTTGTTTCACGTCCGCCCGGCACACGCCGCGCGGTACACCTCGCCCACGGCCTTGGCCATGGCCTCCAGCGTATGCGCCGCGACCGTCTCACATCCCTGCTCCGCAAGCTGCCGGCGCTTCTGCGGATCCCGCAAGAGCCCCAGCAACCCGTCGCTGAGCGCTTCGGCATCGCCGGCCGCCACGCAGATGCCGTTCACGTTGTGTTGGAGCAGATCCGGAATACCGCCCACGGAAGCGGCCACCACCGGCACCCCCGCCTGCAACGCCTCCAACACCACGTATGGGCATCCCTCCCAGCGGGAAGGGACGGCCACCACATCCGTCTGGCGCATGAGCGAAAGGACTTCGCCCTGCGCGTAGGCACCGCCGAATTGCACATGCGAGGTCAACTGCCGTTGCGCCCTCTGCATGCGTAACGCTTCCGCCATTTCGCCGTCCCCGTAGAACAAGAAACGGGTCTGCGGCACGTGCGAAACCACATCGGCCGCCGCGTCCAGCAACAGGTCCGGCCCCTTCTGTCGCGTCAAGCGGCCGAAGAAGCCGACCCGCAACGCGCCGCCATCACGAACCACCGCCTCGCGTCCGGCGCAAGCCGCCACCCCGTTCGGGATGAGATGGACCCTCTCATACGCATACCCCAGAGCCAAGGCCTCGCGCCGCTCTTCCTCGGAAACCGCCACCAGCGCCGCGGTGGCGCCGCGCACACACCGCTCCAAAAACCGGTAGCACCGGCGCGCCCGCGCCCCGCACTCCATCAAGAACGGAAAACCATGCGGCGTATAGACCACCGGCACCCGGCAAACCAGCCCCGCCAACCGCGACAGAAAACCCGCCTTGGCGCTGTGCGCGTGGAGCAGATCCGGCCGCACCCGCCGCACGCACCGGATCAGCCTCACCAGGCTCGCCAGATCGGCGGCCGGCGCAACGCCCCGCCGCATGGCCACTTCGCACACCGTCAGCCCCTGCGAGGCATAACCGGCCATGTCGCTCCGAAAATCGGGGCCGCGGCCACAGGACACGGCCAAGACGATTTCGAATTCGGCAGGATCGAGCGCACCGACGAGATCACGCAAATGCCGGCGCGTGCCGCCTTCGGTGGCCTCCAGAACCTGTAAGACCTTGATCACGTTTGCACCTGCCGCTGAAGCCATGAATGGGTTTTCAATTCATGGCGCCGCTCTTTCCAATCCGGCAGACAGGTCGCCAGCAGGAAATAGAAAGCCCGGGAGTGATTGAGCTGCTCCAAATGGCAGAGTTCGTGAACGATCACGTACTCGACCAGCCGTTGAGGAACGTGGGCCAATTCCAAGCCCAGCGTGATGTGGCCGTCCTTCGAACAGCTTCCCCACCGCGTTTTCATGGTTCGGACGGTCAGCCGGATCCCGTCGGGATGTTTGTCGGACCGCATCGCCAACGGACATTGGGCGTGGCGGATGTGCCCGCCGAAGCGGTCGATCATTTCGCCGAGGATGCTGGACAGCAGGTGACGAGCCTGCTTCAGGAGCCAATCCTCGACCAATTCCTTGACCCTGGCTCTGGCGGCCGTATTGTAAAGAGAAACGCGCAACACGTCCGCCTCACACTTCACGCTTTTCCAGACCGACCGGGAAACCTCAAGCTGAAGAGGCTTGCCTAAAACGTAAAGCGTCTCTCCCGTCACATAGTCGCGAGGCAAAAAATGCGGCTTCTTCGTCTGACGTGCCATCGCCCGCAAAATCCACTCCGCATGTTGCGCCACAAACGCGTGGACGGCTTTGGGAGAAACACGGAGGGGCACGCGCACCTCCACCTCGCCGGGCCCCGGAACGCAGAGCCGCATACGCCGGCAACGCCCGTGCCGGATCACATACCCGATGGATCGGCCCGCATGCTCAAAAGCCGCGACTTGACTTGTGCCCGTGATACTCATCGTTCGACGCCCAACCCGGCGTAACGCCACCCTTCAATGGGAAGTAGAATACCCGTGTCCCCCCGGCCGCGCAAAGCCAATTTTTGCCGGCAAGCCTCATTTTCACACTGACAATCCGCCCCCCTTCCGGTAAAATTATGTTTTTGAGATTTAATTTGTACCCGTATCGGTTCTGTGACTGATCGGGGCATCAATGTTTTAACCGTTTGGAGATGCTATGGCGCAGGCAGTTATTTTTCCGAAACTTGGGCAAACCATGGAAGAAGGAGCCATCGTCAAGTGGCTCAAAAAAGAGGGGGATCCGGTCGCGAAAGGCGACATCCTTTTTGAAATCGAAACCGACAAGGCCAATCTGGAAGTCGAAAGCTTTTTCGAAGGCGTGCTCCTGAAAATCTACGTCCGCGAGGGAGTCACCGTGCCGGTGAACACCGTTGTCGGCTATGTCGGGACGGCCGGTGAAAAAGTGCCGGATCAGGCACCCAAGGCCGAAGCGCCTAAAGCCGCTCCCGCAGCAGCCCCGGCGCAGGCCGCGGCTCCGGCTCCCGTAAAAGCTGAACCCGCCGCACGTCCCGCCGCGGCCCCGGCGCCTGTCGCCGCCGCCACCCCGGCGCCGCGCCCGGCACCCCAGCCTGCGGCGGCTCCCGCGCCCGCAGCCCGGCTGATCATTTCGCCCCGCGCCAAAGCGCTTGCCAAAGACGCGTGCATCGACCCTTCGCGCATCGCCGGCACGGGCCCCAACGGACGCATCGTCGAGAAAGACGTGCAGGCCTATCTCAGCGCCTCGGGCTACGACGCCCTGCGCATCACGCCCGCCGCCAAGCGGCTCGCGGCGGAAAAAGAGATCGACATCCTCACGGTCCGCGGCTCCGGCGACGGCGGCCGCATCATGGTCGAGGACGTCGAGCGCGCCCTCAAGCGCCACCCCGTCGCCCTCTCGCGCATGCGCCAAGTCATCGCCCGCCGACTCGTCGAAAGCAAGCAGACGATCCCGCACTTCTACGTCACGGTCAAGGCGGACATCACCGACCTCATGGCCTTCCGTGCGGACCTGAAGGCAAAAGGCCTCAACTACAGCGTCAACGACTTCGTGCTCGAAGCCGTCGTACTCTCGCTGGAGGAATACCCGATCGTCAACTCCGTCACGGACGGCCTGACGGTCTCGTGGCGCGGCGATGTCGACCTCGGCATGGCGGTCAGCGTGGACAACGGACTCGTGGTGCCGGTCATCCGCGCGGCGCAGACGCTCACGCTCAAAGAGCTGAGCGCGCAGGCCAAGGCGCTGGCCGAGAAGGCCCGCGCAGGCAAGCTCACGCCGGACGAGATGGTCGGCAGCTCCTTCTCCGTCTCCAACATGGGCATGATGAACGTGGACCAGTTCACCGCCATCATCAACCCCGGCGAGGCCGGCATCCTGGCCGTCTCCAGCGCCCGCCAGGTTCCCGCCGTGGTCAACGGCGAGATCAAGATCCGCTCGGTCATGGCCATGACCCTTTCCGTCGACCACCGCATCGTGGACGGCTCGGTCGGCGCCCTGTTCTCCAACGCCATCCGCTCCAAGCTCGAAAACGTCGAACTGTGGAAGTCTCTCGTGTAAGGGCGAGCGTCCGCTCGCCCCTACCCACTCCTAACTCCCAACCACTCACTTTCTTATGTACGACTTTGATGTGATCGTTATCGGCGCAGGGCCGGGCGGCTATCCCGCCGCCATCCGCGCCGCGCAACTCGGCAAAAAAACCGCCATCATCGAGAAGGAAGCCTTCGGCGGCACCTGCCTCAACTGGGG
>CAZOIS010000145.1:0-10471 GCA_964579865.1 uncultured Lentisphaeraceae bacterium
GCGACCTTCACCGGCTTGTCCGTCAGGTTCACGACCGCCACCACGCGCTCGCCGCCGAGCGTGCGGGCGAACGACAGCACCGCCGCGGGCTGGTCGCTGTCCAGCCACTCGACTTCGCCCTTCGTCAGCGCCGGCTCGGCCTTGCGCAGCGCGCAGAGCTTTTGGACAAAGGCGAAACGGGCCTTGCCCGCGGCGGTCTCGCCGTTCGCCCAGTTGATCGGCAGCTTGCCGAAGATGCTGTGCCGCACGGTGTCGGACACCTCCTGGCCGTTGTAGAGGAACGGCACGCCGTCCAGCGTGAAATTCGCGGCCAGCGCCGCCTGGACTTTCGCCGCGCCCCAGCGTTTCTCGATGCGGTTCTCGTAGTCGTCGTTGGCGATGTCGTGGTTGTCGATGAAGCGGATGAACTTCGCGCCGCCGATTGGCCGGTTCTTGCGCAGGGTCTCCCAATGCTTGCGGAACGCCGCCGCGTCGCGCATCTCCGCGAAGGGTTTTCCCCAGCCGTAGCACAGGTCGAACGCCTTGAGCTGATTTTCCGTCTTCGTGCCCTCGGCGAGCATGCCGACATCCGGCCGGAGCTTCTCGATCCGCTCGCGCCCCGCCTCCCAGAAATCGAGCGGCACGCCGTCGGCCACGTCGCAGCGGAAGCCGTCCACGTCGAAGTCGCGGATCCACCACTCCATATTCTTCCACATGTACTCGCGCAGTTCCGGATTGGCGTAGTTCAGCGCCGGAAACGCCCAGGCCGCATTCACCGCCTTGCCGTCCTTGGCGCGCTTGATGAAGTCGGGATGCGCCTCCAGGAAGACCGCCGTGGGCCCGCAGTGCAGATACACCATGTCCAGCATCACGCGCAGCTTGAGCGCATGCGCCGCCGCCACGAAGTCCTTGAGGTCCTGGTCCGTGCCGTATTCGGGGTCGACGTGGTAAAAGTCCTTCATGCGGTACGGATTGCGCGGGTTGTTCATGCCCGACTTCTTCTGGCGCGGGCTCCAGGAGGTCTGGTCCATGTCGTCGTCCGCCACGAAGACGGGGCAGAGGTAGAGCACCGTCACGCCCAGCTCGGCGAGCTTCGGCAGCCGCGCCTGCGCGGCCTTGAGCGTGCCTTCCGGCGTAAACGCGCGCGGTTGGATCTGATACATCACCCCGCCCGTCAGCCACTCCGGCGAGGTCCGAGCCTGCCGTTGATTCAGCGGCGTTTCCGCCGCCAGAAGAGCCCCCGCCGCCAACGCCACCAGTCCGATTCTTGCGATCATTTCCTATTCCTCCCCTATTCCGTGTCAACTGTAGCGGCCCGCAGCGAATCCGACCAGCTTGTTTTGCGCAAAATAATCCTCTGTTTTGCGCATGACCGAGGGATGCGTCGACGCCTCACCGCGCCATCAGCGCGAACACGCCCCAGCCCAGGTATTCGCGCGTGTAGGCGGCATAGCGCACGGGCTCCGAGGTCAGCTGGGCGCGGACCTCTTTGGCGAATTCGTCGCCGGGATTGGCTTCCAGCCATCGGCGCATGGTGAGCCATTTGGCCGCCTCGTATCGGTCCCAGCCGTCTTGGTCAGCCAGAACCATTTCCACGACGTCATAGCCAAGGCGGCCGAAAGACGCGAGAAGTTCCGGGAGCAGGAGGAAGTCGGCGATCGAGCGGGCAAGGCACCCCTTGGCAACGTCTTCCGTCGGCGGCAACAGCCGCCAATAAGGCTCGCCGATGAGGATGATCCCTCCGGGGCGCAGGCTCTTCGCCAGAAGCGCGATGGTGCCGGCGACGCCTCCGCCGATCCACGTGGCGCCGACGCAGGCGGCCACGCTGCCCTTTTCGTCGGCGACATAGCCGGCGGCGTCGCCATGGATGAACCTGACTTGACGGGCGACGCCGAGTTCTTCGGCGCGGAGTTCCGCTTGCCGGGAGAACAGCCGGCTCATGTCAACGCCCGTTCCGGTGATGCCGTAATCGCGCGCCCAGGTACACAGCATCTCTCCCGAACCGCTGCCGAGGTCAAGCACGCGGGCCCCCGGTTCCAGACGCAGCGCCGCGCCGAGCGTGGCGAGTTTCTCGGGTGTGATCGGGTTGTGGATGCGGTGAGCGCTCTCCGTGATGTTGAATATGCGCGGGATGTCCATTTCGGTGAATCTCCTTGCGGGTGTGACTGGAATCGGCCAGGGACGAACAGTCCGTCCGCCTTCAAAACAGCACGAGGAAAAGCAAGGCCTTCCTCGATGCCGTTCAAAAGCGGTGTGCGTCTCCAATCGAGATCATACCTCACACGATGGCACAAAGGCCACTATGAGATTTTGGACAGGAGGACATGATTCGCAGCATTAGACCAACGCGACAGGGGGAGTGGGAAATGCTGACGGCGGAGACGGTTACATGGGAGGGCTGGTTATGAGTTACTCCACGCCCAAAGGGGCATCAATATCAACCCGAAGAAGCTGAGAAATGCGAGGCCAGAGAGGGTGAGGATGAAAGCAATGTGAGCCTTGTTGAAGACCTTCGCCTTTGGCTTTTTCAACGCTGATTGCATCAACCCGGTAGATAACAGCCAAAGGATTGGAAGCCAAAGAAAGAACCAAGTTGAACTGCATCGATTAAACATCCGCCAAAATTTTGCCCCCCATGTTCGGTAAGTGTCAATATACCAGCCGCTGCGACCACCCCAGATTTCGATGAATATTGGATCAAGGACATGGTAGAGAGAGAATAGCAGCGATATTGACACGACGAAGATAATAGCCGAAAGCACATATCCTCGATAATCGCCCCTGCTTGTTTCCATTTCGCCCATTGTCTCTCTCATAACGTGGGAATCACCTGTGTGTAGTCACATCAGGTGGATTCCCTTGTTCGCCGATTTTCTTCTTTCAGTCGGTCAGCGTTTCCCCTTGGTATTGGGCGCATAACGGTACGCGACCAGGGATAAAAAAGGCTTTTTTCTCCCGTCCTTTTTCTTTTTGTCCCATCATCGGCGCACAGTGTATTGGTCTCAACTGGGTTGGAAAAATCTCAACCCGTTGCTAATACTATACGCACAGAAGTGGAGTGGGTCAAAGAGAAAAAACTCTAACATATATTATGCTGGTTGTTAACGGGTTATGGGGCGTCGGGCGCGCATGGCATCGTCTGGCGGACGGCGTGAGTTGAGATTTTCACTTGATACGATTGGCTGTTATTCGCAACCTCATAAATATCAACTCGGCTTGGGGAGTTCGACATGTATAAAGAGGACGAAACAGGCCGTACTACTGACGGGATGAACTCGCGGACGGGGCCGTCCGCGCCCCCGACTGATGGGGCCTCTTTAGCATCTGAAAGACGCTCACTTGCGGGCATCCCTGGCGTCAGCCAAAGCCTATTTTGACGTGGAGAAGGAGTCTGGGCGCGACCGCGAGGCTATGAGGTGGTTCTTCCGGGCGGCGAAAAGAAATTCTCGGCTGACGAATGGCGTCCGGACACGTCTTCGCAGTCAGTCTCTGACCAGCTCGAAGAAGGGCGTCGGGCCTGCCGCCAGCGCGGCGAGATCGACCTGGATCCGAAGTTGCCCGTCAACAACGGAGATGAGCAGCTTTTCGCGGCGCGCCCCGTCGAATCCGAGGGCGTCAAGGCCACGGCGTGCGATCCGACCGGCCGCGCGCTCTGGAGCCGCGATGTGATCACGCTGCCCGAGCGCCACACCGCGACCGCTCCAGGCCCTTCTGAACGGTAGGGTGGCGCTCCCGCGCCGCCGCCAGCCGCTGAACAGGCAATGGGATTGCTGGCTGTGCGGCTCGTCGGGGACAGCTCGGCCTACCGTGCGTTGAGCTATTGGAGGGTCATGATGAGGCCGAAGGTCCGGACCAGCGAGACCGACGTTGCGGTGGACTCAAGGCGCCAGTGCGCCGCGCGCACGGCATCGGAGACAACGAACGTGTTGTCCGGAAGCGCCGCGCCTTCCTCCGCCTTGAGAATCGTGTAAACCGCGTTGCTGTTGACGGACGCGAGATGGCCCGTGTCGGGCACGTCGATCGTTACCGTGCCCCCGGGGAAGGCGAGGGACGCCGTGGAGGCGATCGTGAGCGGTATGCCGCCCGTGAGGTCGTCCTTGCGGAGGGTCCACGTGGAAGAGGAGACGCTCACCGCTCCGTTCGTGATCGTGGGCACGCCGGTGAGGGACGGGAAGACGACCGGCACGTACGGCGCGGAGTCGTTGATGTCGAGGACCGCGCCCGGACCGAACGCCACATTGCCCGCGAAGGTCGGACGGTACAGCGCCGGGTCGAGCTCCGCCTTCGTCATGCGCGGACGCAGAAACGAGCCGTCGCCCGGATCGAGGAACTTCACGTAGTTCGCGCTGTTCGTCACGCAGCGCCCCTGCCAGTCCACCCCCGCGCCGAAGTTCGCCACCCAGCCGAGGCCGGTGTTGGGCAACGCCCCTGCCGTGTTATTCCAGTAATTGCCCATGTAGACGTAAAACGTGTGCCAGCCGGCGGTCAGCGTGACTTGCGGGCCGACATACAGACGATTGTAATCGACCTTGGCACCCGTCAGACGATTGTAATTGTCGTTCCACTGTACGACAAACGTGTTGTCGATGCGGATCGAGATGTCGCGGGCGATGGAAGAGACGAAGTTGCAGGTGACGCTCTCCCCTTCCGCGCCAGGGACGCGGATGTAGCCCGTATAGTAGTGCGTTTGGACGTGGGTGGCCGCACCGTCAGCGCCCGATGTCAGGCGCCACGGCTGATAGGCGTAGGAAAGCCCTGTACTGTCCACGCCCTGGAACGGGACCGTCGAACGCGGAGCCGTGTCGGCATACCCGCCGCTCACCTTCCACGCATAATGCCAGTTGAGTCCCGAGGGCGTGCTCGGGATACCGGTGCCGAAGCGCACCGTGCCCCCCTGGATGTCCGTATCGCCCAGCACCCTGAACGCCGTAAAGGTCGTGAAAACGTCGCCCCCCTTCTTCGTGAACGACTTCACCGTGCTCGCGTTCAGGCGGCTGGTCGCGTTCGTGATGAAGGCGCGGCCGTCGACGACCATGTCCGGAAGATCGTACGTGTTGGCCGAGTAGGCGTTCGAATTGTAAAGATGGAGCGCGGCGTTCTTGATCTTGACCGGGGCGCCGTTGGAAGGGATGGCGCCGTTCGCGATGAGCGAAATGCCGCCGGTCACGCTGAGTTCGCCAAGGCCGGCCCGGCCCACGAAATCAATGCCGCCGGCGAAGGTGTTCGAGGGAAACGCCAGTTGCAGCCAACCGCCTTGATAATAAGTGTTGTCCTTGCACGAGACGAACCCGCCGTCGCCTTTGACCTGCCCCGCAAACGTCACGCCTGTGTTCGCCGAGGACAGGTTCGTGACGGTGCCCTCGAGGGTGACGGTTCCGGCGATGTTGTTCGTCGCGGATGTCTTCCCAAAGAAAATTTGATACGCATCGCTCTGGAGGGCTGAGGCATCCTTCATCACGAAGTTGTGCTTTTGGGAGGTAAGCGAGCGAAAGGAGACGGTCTGACCGTTGTAGACCGTGACCGTATTGGTCGATGAGGCGGCGGCATAATCGCCTTCGAAGTGCAAGCGCCCGACGCTGGCGCCAGCCGTGGTGTCTCCGGCGTTGATCACGTCGATGTCGCCTTCGTGAAGCAGCAGATTCGAACTCGCGGTGAAGGCGATGAAACCGCCCCAGGTGCTCTTCAGCGTGAGCTTGTGGTAATTCATGTCGAAGATCGCGTAGCGGAACTGGAGTGAATAACCGTGAGTGGCTATCAACGCATCGCCCGTCAGGTACACGTAATGTGCGAAGTTCTGGCAGCTCACCTGATCGTTGAAGAGCGCGCCCTGGCCGTTGTAGCCGGTTCCTTCGAGATAGACCTTCTCAACAACTCCAAGAGACGGGTAACCGCCGTCACCGGTCCAGGTGTTGACGGAAGCGATGCCGTTCATGAGCGTGCCCGAGCCGGAAACCACGACCTTGCCGGCGCTGGGTCCGCACGCGCCTGCGGCGGCGGCCTTGTAGACGCCGTTCGTGATGAAAATGTCGCCCACGTAATTCGTCATCACGGCGCCGGCGACGAGCGTTCCCCCGCCCGTCTTGAGGATGCCGTAGTCGCCGAACAACGTCACGTCGCTCCCGGTCAGCGTGTACGTCTCACCGTCCGGGACGGTGACCATGTAACGCGTGACCTCGCCCTCCGTGACAAGCTCCATCGTCGTGGCCGCCTGTGCAAAGGCGGCCGCCGCGCACACCAGCGCGGCAATAATCGTTTTCATTTTTCCCCCTTTAGTGATTGCTTTTCTTACAACTGGGATCATAGCAAATACCGTGCGGAGCGCAAGCGACCATTGTGCGTCATCGGTACGCCGCAGGGCGTTTCTAAGCGAGCGGTTCTCGCGCCACGCCCGAATCAGTGCCATACAAACCTACACCAACGATAAAAAACAAGTTGTTTGGGAATACTGGCATGTTGAAAGATCACTTCGACCGCTTCGGTTTCAACCCCCATCATTCCACCATTCCATCATTCCAATTGGGGTTGCGGGCTCGGTCCGCGTTGGAATGACGTTGGGCCACGTCTTCGCGGTCAGTTTTTGACCAGCTCGAAAAAGGGCGTCGGGCCGTCAGCCAGCGTCGCGGTATCAATCTGGAGCCGAAGCTGACCGTCAACAACGGAGACGGGCAGTTTTTCGCGGCGCGCCCCGTCGAATCCGAGGGCGTAGAGGGAAAGGCGCTCCGGGTCTTTGCACGCCAAGGTCGCGCTGAGCTTGCCGCACCGCATCAGCGCCGGGCCCCTGCCGGTGTCCTTCATCATTTCGCGATCCGGCGCAACGACCATCCCCGTGTTGACCATTTCGGTCGAATACAGCAGAACCATCCGCCCGGATGCCGCGACGGGCGCAGGCGTTACCGAGCAGACGGCGACACATGCGGCCACGCTTGACCCTTCGACGGTCAGCGCGCCGACCGCCTCCCGCTTGCCGGCTTCCAGCGTCACGGCTTCGGTGCGCGGAGATTTGACCTTCAACAGGTGCTCTCCAGAACGCATCGTGATCTCGCCGGTGTCGCTCTGGAACACGCCGTTCTCCGGATCGCTGATGTTGTCCGGATTGAGAATCACCTTGGACTTCATTTTCCGGACGGTGTCAGCCAGAGAGAAGTCACCCTCTTTGCTTTCGACCACGTCCACAAACCAATCTTGCGCATTGACCGCAGCAACCCCGGCCGGCAGCAGGCGCAGATCCGCCTGCCCGCCGTCCGCGGTCTTTTCCATGCGTCCGGCCCACGGGAACGACAGGCTGAAGCCGGTCATCAAGCCCAGACGGCTCTGTTCTGTCGACACGGCGCCGAGGCTGGCCGAGCTTTTCTTGAGGGCTTCTTCCGGCACCACCAGCTCAACCCTTTTTGCGGATCGCGCCACATCCCCCCGCCGGTAAAGGCATGCCGAAAGGAACTCGCCGGCACGCACCACGGGCGACGCCGCGCAGGTGAAGCTTCCGATCTTTGGCGTGCCCACCTCCAGCGAGACCGGCCCCGAGTGGATCTCCAGGGCACTGAAACCCTGCAGGGCGGAGTACGCCCCGAAAACGAGTCCGCCTTCATGCTGGTACGGATTCCAGAAACAGTGGTTGAACTCGCTGACGATGAACGGGCGCCCCGAAAGCCGCGTGGCGTTCGCAGACCTCCAATACCCTGCCGCGTCCGCCAGCGAGCTGTCCTGCTTCACGGTGTTTCCCGCCGAGCCCCAGCCGCCTACCGGATGCCGATAGTAGGCGTGCATGTCGACAACCTGAGACACCTGCCACCGAACGGCGCTGTCGCCGAGACTCTTTGAGGCGTTGTACTGGGTGGTCAAGCCCGCATAGCCCGTGTCCCGGACAACGCGCTCACACCACTTCGCGCACTCGGCGGAAACATGCATCCGGAACAGGGCGAACGCGTCGGCCAACGCACTTTTGCGGTCATGAAGCGGCGGCAAGGGCGCCGCCTCCAACGCTTGGCCTTTCAGCGCGGCGGCAAGCTCCGGAGGAACTTTCGCGCCGTGACGTGCGCACAGCCATTCCCGCCACTCCCGCTCCAGGAACGCCTTGGCGTCCGGATAGTCCGAGAGGGTTTGTCCCATGCGGTCCAGCCCCAGCTCCTGCTCATTGTAGAATTCGACAAACGCAATGGCCGGATCATCCTTCCAGGCGAGCCCCGTGTAAGGGTTCACGTGATTCAGGACGGTCTCCGCCCCATAGCGGAACCGCTTGCGCTCCCACTCGCCGCCCAGATACAGTTGCAGCTTGTGCTTGTCCCGCTCTTCGAAGGTCGTCTTGTTCACGTCACCGCGCTCATAGAGACCGAACGAAAAGATGACCACGTGGCAGTAGATCCCTTCGCGCTTCAGCTCCGACAGCAGCAAGTCCCAGCGGTCGAGCTTGTCGGGCCGGATGGACATGTCCTCCGTTGCGCCTTCGCAAAGCGAGCGGTCCAGAAAGCCGTGGACCCGATACAGGCTGTAACCCTGACGGCGCGCCGCCTGCGCGAAGAGCCGCGCCCTGAAGCGGAACACGTCGACGTCAGGCTCCTTCCAGATCTCATTGGAAAAGCCGTTGAATCCGAGCATGCGGACCGGCTGGTCCGGCGCGTCGGCAAAAACAAGGTCGCCGCCCGGACCGATCGTCACCCGTCCCTGTCTTCCCGCGGGCTTGTCGACGAGCGCCGAAAGATCGAGCGCGCTGCCTTCCTGCACCTGGACGCGGCTCATGTCCGCAGCCTTCCACTCGCTGTTGGCGACATAGGTGACCGGCGGCTCCGGCGTCCCGCACACCAAGCTCCAGCCGCTGGCGCCGCTGAGAACTTCGGCCATCAGGACGTTCTTGCCTTCTTGGACGGGAAGTTCGACGACATGATCGTTCGGCGAGAACTTGCCGGACACGCTTCCGGCTTTGAGCGTGTTCAAGACTTCTTTGCCGTTGATGCGGACCGCCAGCCACCCGTTCGCCGAAAAGCCGACCTCCATGACGCCCGAGGCCGGGCTCGTGAACGCATTGAACAGCAGCGCCCGCGCGCGCGCCCGGGGCTTCATCCCGCTGGCCCCCGCGATATCGATGGAACATTTTTCCAGACTGGCGTGCACGGGAGAAACAGGCGCGCCTTTCGCCCCGGGCAAAACGGCCGGAACGGAGTCCGAGGAAGCCGGGGCGGCCACATCGGCAAACACAGCCCACTGTTTGCTCAAGGCCGAGACCGGCAACCGGACGGCCTCTTCCAGTCTGACCTCGCCGAGCGCCACCTTCCCCTTGAGACCGCTGAGATTGAACGTGATATGGGCGGGCGCATCGGCCGGCCGGGAACACGAAAAGGTGGCGGCCATTTCCGTCGTCCCAGGTTCCACGGGGACATTCTCCGCCAGGCCCAGCGGACGAAAAGGCGCGCGGGACATCTGGTAGAGATGGCGCATAACTCCGCCTTTCTCCACACTCAGCGTATAGGTCAGGCGATAAACCTTCCCCGACTCCAAGTTCACACTGTGGCCGACCAGTACTTTAGCCGATTCGCTTGCTCCCGTCTCCGGGATGAGCGCCACCCAGCAATCCTTTTCGACGCCCTGTTTACCACCAGCCGCTTTCACCTCTGCGGACAGGCTCGACCACCAGCCCGCTGTCCCTTTTCCGAAATCCCCATTGGTCAAGAGGTTCTCTGCCGCAGAGAGTCCGGTACTGAAAAAAAGCGAACTCAGCAGAATCAGTCGTTTCGTCATGGTTTCACATCCGATCCCGTCACTGCACGAAGAACAACGAGCCGGAACCGTAGACGCAGCACTTGAAGTCGCCGGACGAAACCTCGAACTTCACCTTATGCGTGTCCAATACATTCGCCACGCTCCAGCGTCCGTTCAAATCGCCCGAACCGGCGTCCACGACGGAAATGCCACGCGCGATCACCCAGACGCCCGTGGCCTTCGGATCGGACAACGTGACCGTGCCGCCACCCAGGATCGTCACCGTGCCGTTCGCCGTGATGGCTGGTCCCTTGTTCGCCGCCGTGAGCGTGATCCCCGCGCCGTCGGGGATCTCCACGTCGCCGGGATACGAAACCTGCGACGCGCCGTCGATCGCCGTGGCGCGGAACGTGGCGTTCACGTGCGTGACGCCCTCCGGCAGCACGAGCGCGCCACCCGCCATATCGAAATAGCCCGTGAATCCGGCGGGGTCCGCGCCGAGCGTGAGCTCCGCGCCTTCCGGCAGCTTCAGCGTGCCGTCGCCCGCGAGCGTGCCCGCGAACGTGTTCGTGCCCGCGACCGTCAGCCGCCCGCTGACGAGGTCGAGTGTGCCCGAGCCCGAGACGCGTCCGACTTCCTCGTCCGAACCGTTCACTTCGAGCGTCGCGCCCTCCGCCACCGTCACCGCGCCGCCGGCCGGCAGCACGCGCGCGCCGCCCGCGTCCGCGCGCATCGTCGCGCGGATCTGGTGCACGCTCAGTGCCTGATCGAACACCTTCACTTCGTCGAGCGCGCCGCGGAA
>CAZOIS010000146.1:0-10415 GCA_964579865.1 uncultured Lentisphaeraceae bacterium
AAGCTGCCGCGCGTGCTGCTGATCGGCGACTCGATCTGCAACGGCTACAGCAAAGACGTCTGCGAGGAGCTGGCGGGCACGGCGTACGTCACCTTTTTTGCGACCTCGAAGTGCGTCTGCGACAAGAGCTACCTGCGCTCGCTGGCGTTCTTTCTCGACGAGTACGACTATGCGGTCATCCACTTCAACAACGGTCTGCACAGCCTGTCGAGCGACCGGCGGGACTGGGAGACCTGCCTGCGGGCCTCCGTCAAACTGATCAAGGCGAAGGGCAAGGGCGCCAAAATCTATTGGGCCAGCTCGACGCCGCTCAAAGATCCGGCGCTGACCGCCAAGGCCCGGGAGCTGAATGCCATCGCGGCGCGCGTGATGAATGAGGAGGGTGTCCCGACCAACGATCTCTTCGCGCTGATGGACCCGCTGGACCGCGAGGCCAACTGGAGCGACACGTTCCACTTCAAGGGCGAGGCCAAGAAGAGGCAGGCCAAGGCGGTGGGCGACTGCGTGCGCCAGGCGCTGGGGGCCGGCAGGGCCTCAGAGGCCGCCGCGGCGGCGGCCCTCCGCGCGGCTGCCACGGCGACGGGACCTGACGGCCGGCTCGACGCGTCAAAGAAATAGCGCGTCGGCCTACTTCAGCAGCAGGTCCATCAGGTCGGAGCCCTTGAGGTGGCCCAGCGCGCCGTGGCGCGCGGCCTTCTCGTCGAACGTCTGCACGCCGTCGGCCGCGACGCCCGGCTGGCAGACGGCGACCGGCACCGGGATACGGGTGTGCTTGCCGAGCGCGAGCGGCACCGGATGGTCCGGCAGCACGCAGTAGGCGACTTCCGGGCCGGCGGCCTTCATCACGCGGCCGATGAGCCGCTTGTCGAAGTCCTCGATGGCCTGGAGCTTGAGCTTCAGGTCTTGCGCGTGCGAAACCTCGTCGATGGCCTCGACGTGGACGTAGACGAAATCGTAGCCATCCGCCAGCGCCTTCACGGCGGCGTCAGCTTTGCCCTCGTAGTTCGTGTCGATGTAACCGGTCGCGCCCGGCACCTTGATCACGTCCAGGCCCATGCAGCGGCCGAGGCCGTTGATCACGTCGACCGCCGAGATCACCGCGGCCTTGACGCCGTAGCGCTGGCAGAGGTTGTGGATCGCGCCGGCCTTGCCGCCGCTCCAGGGCCAGATGCCGTTGGCCTCGCGGCCCTTCAGCACGTCGGCCGCACGGGCGATGAGGTCGCGCAGCACCGCCGCGGTGTGCTGACCCTCGGCCGATTTCGTGCGCGGCAGGTGTTTGGCCACGGGCTGGCCGTGGTTGTCGTCCGGCTTATCGTAGGAGATCTCCGCGCTGAACTCGGGGCCGGAGAGGACCAGCAGGTTGCGGTAACTGACGCCGGGGTAGAAGCGGATCTTGTCCGTGCCCAGATTCTCATTGAGCAGGCGGATCGCCTCGGCGGCGTCGGCTTGGGAGATGTGTCCGCCGGAAAAATCGCGCAGGATGCCGTCCTTGTCCGCGGTGACGAGGTTCATGCGGAAGGCGATGTCGTCCGGGCCCAGCCGGATGCCTTGGCTGGCGGCTTCGAGCGGCCCGCGGCCGCACAGCTCGGAGGCGAGGTCGCAGCCGAGCACCGACATGTTGGCCACGTCGCTGGAGGTCGGGAATCCGGCGGGCAGGGTCAGCATGGTGCCGCTGCGACCGGCGCGCGCGAGGGCATCCATGTTGGGGGTGTCGGCGGCTTGGAGCGGGGTGCGCCCGCCGAGTTCGGCGACGGGCTCGTCGGCCATGCCATCGCCAAGGAAAAGAACGGTCTTATACGGTTTCATGATGTCGCATTAGTTTTGCAGACCGGTCGGGGACTGTCAACGTCAGAGAACACCGCAAGGCGGGTTCAGGTTCATTTACAGGCCTACTACGTGCTTGTATTCCGGCACAGGATAGGGTTTAATTTCACATGCCTTTTCTAAAAGGCAGACTTTCTCCGGTGGCGACGGACGGATGCGGCAGGCTTGCCGCATGTTTCTGTGTTCCCGGTTCGCGTGTACAACAAAGCGAGGAGTGGAAAAACGATGCGTATGTCGATGCGTGCGTTGGTGGCGGTCGCGGTGTTCGCTGCGGTGGGGGTGATGGCTGCGGATAACACCGTCAAGGATGTGAAAGTCCGGGTGCTTGACCAGTTTGGAACCGACGCGACAGATGTGTTGTCGTTCTGCAACGTGACGGCGGGGTCGGAGCTTTCGCAGGATGCGCTTTCGAAAGATGTGCGCGCGCTGCTCGACACCGGCCGCTACGGGTATGCCGGCGTGGAACTGGAGAAGCTCGACGACGGGATCCGCGTGATTTACGTGGTGAAACGCCGCTACCGTTTCCAGGAGCCGTTGGCCATCAAGGGCGCGGATTACCTGAGCGAGCGCAAGATCCGCAAGCTCTCCGAACTCAAGAGCGGCGACTACATCGACGAGCCTGTTCTCGCGGCGAAGGTCGGCAAAATCCGCGACGAGTACGTGAAGAAATATTTCCCGGACGTCAAGATCACCACGCAGATCCAGCCGATCGAGGGCAGCGCGGGATCGGCAAACATCACCTTCACCATCGAGGAGGGCGAGCGGGCCAAGATCCACGACTACCGGTTCACGGGAAACACCTCGATTCCCGGCAAGGAACTGCGCTCTTCGTTCGGCCAGCGCCCGTGGTATGATCCGCGCGGCTGGTTCACGGACACGCCGGTTTCGGCCCAGGATCTGGAAGATGCGCGCAAGGCGGCGGAAGAAGTGTATCAGAACCGCGGCTATCTCGATGCCAAAGTGTCCGCTCCGGGCAAAGAGAAGATCGGGAAAGAAAAGGTGGACGTGGTGTTCGAGGTCGTGGAGGGCGATGTCTACAGCGTGGAATCGACCGCCATCCGCGGCGTGAAGCTGTTCCCCGAAAACGAGGTGCTGGCCTCTTCGCGCCTGAAGGTCGACGCGGTGGCCGGGCAGCAGCTCATCGACGAGGCGGCCAAGGATATTCGCGACTATTACGGGTCGCGCGGATATGTCGATACGTTCGTGCGGCCCATCAAAGAGACGGTTCCGGGCAAGCCGGGCCGCATGGCGATCACCTTCGACGTGCGCGAGGGCGAACTGTGCTACATCCGCAACATCATCATCCGCGGCAACAACACGACGAAAGACAAGGTCATCCGCCGCGAGGTGCTGGTCAATCCCGGCGAAATCATGAACGAGCCCCGCATCGAGCGCAGCGAATCCCGCCTGAAAAACCTCGGCTATTTCAAGAACGTGCGCCATTACACCGAGCAGGCGAACCAGCCGGGCACGCGTGACCTGGTGTACGAAGTCGACGAGCAGCGCACCGGCAACTTCATGGTCGGCGCGGGCTTCTCGAGCGTCGATAACCTGGTCGGCTTCATGGAGATCACGCAGAGCAATTTCGACATCCTCAACTGGCCGAATTTCACGGGCGGCGGACAGAAGGCGCGCTTGGGCGTCGAAGCCGGTACGCGGCGTCAGACGGCCGAGGTCTCCTGGACCGAGCCGTGGTTCTTGGACCGGCCGCTGGCGTTGACGGCGGAGGTGTATCGCCGGATGCGTTGGTATGACGAGTACGACGAGATCCGCACGGGCGCTTCGGTCGGCCTCTCCTACCCGGTGAAGGTCGGCCGCGTCGGCGTGCGCTATACGCTGGAACTGGTGCAGATGGACGACGTGGATGACGGCTATTACTACATGAGCCCGGACGGCGCGGCGTCCGGTGAGCTCCCGACCCAGTATTTCAAGGATCAGGCGGACCTGTATGACGACGCGATCAACAGCGTGGCCCGTCTCTATTGGTCACACGACACGCGCGACCAGGCATTCGTCCCGACCAAGGGGTATCAGGCCACGGTCTTCGGCGATGCCTCCGAGGGCGCTTTCGGTGACAACGAGTTCTATAAGCTGGGCGCAAACTACCGTCATTGGTTCCGGATGCCGTGGTACAAGCACGTGCTGAGCCTGCGCGGCCGTTTGGAGACGGTCGATGCCTACAGCGGCGAGCTTCCCATTTACGAGAAGCTGTTCTTGGGCGGTCCGCGCACGATTCGCGGCGTCGAGTATCGGGACATCGGGCAGAAAGTGTACGAGACCGGCGGCGATTACGCCCCGATCGGCGGCCAGACCATGGCGATGGCAACGGCGGAATACACGGTCCCCGTCTTCAAAGCCGTCCGGCTGGCCACCTTCATGGACGTCGGCTCGCTGGGCGAAGACGCGTTCGACCCGGAACTGTCGGATGTGTGTGTCTCGGTGGGTATCGGCATCCGTATCGACATCCCCGGTTTCCCGATCCGGTTCGATTTTGCTAAGCCGGTCGTCGAGGACGACGATTACACCGACGAAGAGGTGTTCTCGTTCGCGATCGGGTTCGAATAAGCAATCCTCTGCTACGGAGCAATGTGTGGCGGCAGGGCCTCGGCCCGCCGCCGATTCGGGGCGGACCAAGGTGTCTGCCCGAGAAAGGTCAATATGAAACGTGCGTGTGTGTTTATGGCGGCCGTGCTGGCCGCGACGGTGATGCTGGCCCAGGAAAAGACGGCGGTGGTCAACATGGTGGATCTGGTCCGGTTCCATCCGAGCCGCGAGCGGGACCGCAAGCTGATGCAGGAGACCGAGAAGGAGTATCAGGCGAAGCTCGACAAGCAGCGGGACCGTTTCGAGCAGCTCCGCGACGACTACGAGAAGGCCGTGAAAGAGGCCCGCAGCCCCGCGCTGAACGAGAAAGCGCGCGCCGAGGCCGAGGATAAGGCGATGAAGCACCGCGAGGTGTTGACCGAGGCGGACCGCGATCTGCGGCAGGAGATGCAGAAGCTCCAGCGCGACCTGGGCGAGCTCGATACGCGCCTGCTGCGTCAGGTGACCTCCGATATTCGCGACGTGCTCTCGAAGTATGCGCAGGAAACCAAGAGCACCGTCATCTTGGACGGCACCACCATCGCGTATTTCGATCCCAAGCTGGACGTGACGGATGATATCCTGAAGCGCATGGGCGTGGATCCCAAGGTCCGCAAAGAGGCGAAGGAAAAGGCCGAAAAGGCCGAAAAAGATGCGGTTTCAGCAGCCGCAAAGAAGTGATGCCGATGACCGTTAACGAACTGGTGACGCGTTTGGGCGGACAGCTCACGGGCGACGGGTCGCTCGAGATCGCCGCACTCGCCAGTCTGGCCGAAGCGCGGCCGGGCGACGTCTCCTTCTTCAAGGATGCGAAATACGCCGCGCCGCTGGCGGCCACGCGGGCGAGTGCCGTCCTGGTGCCGTCGGCTTGGCAGGGCGATTGTCCCGCTCCCGCCCTCATCCGGGTGGCGGACCCCAATGCCGCGTTTGCCAAGGCCGCGGAGTGGTTCGCGCCGCCGCCCGTCGTGCGGGCGCCGGGCATCCATCCGACCGCAGTGATCGGGCAGAATGTGCGCTTGGGTAAAGACGTGCACATCGGCCCCTGGACCGTGATCGAGGACGACACGGTCATCGGCGACCGCGCGGTGATCGAGGCGCAGGTGTTTATCGGTCAGCGCGTGGAGCTGGGCGAGGACTCCCACATCTATCCCCAGGTGACCATCCGCGAAGAGTGCAAGCTGGGCCGGCGCGTGATTCTGCACTCCGGCGTGCGCATCGGCGGGGACGGCTACGGCTATAATCCGGTCTTCCGCCCGGACGGGACCATCTCGATCGAGAAGATCCCGCAGCTCGGCAGCGTGGAGCTGGGCGATGACGTGGAGGTCGGCTGCAACACGACGATCGACCGCGCGCGGTTCGGCCGCACGCGCATCGGCAACGCCACCAAGATCGACAATCTCGTGCAAATCGGCCACAACGTCCAAATCGGCGACTACAGCGGAATCATCGCGCAGGCCGGGGTGGCGGGCAGCACGCGGATCGGTTCGGGCTGCCTCATCTGGGCGCAGGCCGGACTCTCCGGCCATCTCACGATCGGCGACCGCGCCCAGGTGGGCCCGAAGAGCGGACTTTCCAAAGACGTGCCGGAAGGGGAGTACTATCTCGGCCTGCCGGCGATCCCGAAGCGCGACTTCGCGGCGACGCTCCTCGTGCCCCGCCAGGTCGAAAAGCTGAAACGGCAGGTGGCCGAACTCACGGCTAAGCTGGACGCGCTTGCGGCGGAAAACGGGTAGGCGGGGCGCTCCGCAAACGAAGGGCGGACGCATCGCGTCAATCTGACACAGCGACAAGGACATCCTGTCGCTGTTTTGTTTTTTCGGCCGGAGCGGACAAGTTAGTCTAGGCTAATATTTGATTGTTTTTCGACAAAAAGACCGGAAAACAAGAAAAAACAATCGAAAACAGGTGTTGGCACGCGAAAAGCTAAATGATAAGCGGCTCTGCGAGAGACGGCAAATGGTTCACAAAACAGGTCCGTAAAGGCCATAACTCCATTCACTCGCTCGGCCCGGTGGATTCAAGATGGTTGCCGTCTGCTGAGTGGAGTTATGGCCAGTTTTTTTTATTTCCAAGAGGTGCCACATGAAAAAATTACATGCCGGTTATTGTGTGCTGACGGCACTCCTCGTTTTCGCGGTGAGCCTGCAAGGGTGGGCCAGAACTGAAGGGGAGGCGTTCGATTTCCGCAAGGGGTTCTCGAGTGTCGCGGCCAAAGCGACGCCGGCCGTCGTGTTCATTCAGGTCGAGAAACAAGTTCCGGCGGGGAACATGCAGTTTTTCAACAACCCGTTTGACCTCTTCGGCGAAGACTTTTCCGAGCGCTTCTTCGGGGAACAGAACGGAAGAGCCAACCCGTACCACCGCCGGCAGCCCGGCCGCGGACGGCAGCAGATGTACAAGCAGACGGGGCAGGGCTCCGGCTTCATCATCAGCAAGGACGGTTACATCCTGACGAACACGCATGTCGTCGGCGACGTGGACAAGATCACGGTGCGTCTGGCAGACGGCAGGGAGTTCGCCGCCAAACGGATCGGCGCCGATCCGAAGACCGAAGTGGCGCTCATCAAAATCGAGGCTAAGGAGGATCTTCCCGTTATTGCGATCGGCAATCCGGACTCCTTGCTGATCGGCGAGTGGGTGATCGCCATCGGCAACCCCTTTGGACTCAAGGAGACACTTACGGTCGGCGTAGTGAGTGCTAAAGGACGCAGTAACATTGGGATTACGGACTACGAGGACTTCATCCAGACTGACGCGGCGATCAATCCCGGCAACTCCGGCGGCCCGCTGCTGAACATCGATGGAGAGGTGGTCGGCATCAATACGGCAATCTTCAGCCGTAGCGGTGGGTACATGGGTATCGGTTTCGCGGTGCCCATCGACATGGCGATGAACATTAAGAGTCAGCTTGTAGCAAATGGCAAGGTGACAAGAGGTTACATCGGCGTCGTCATTAACCCCGGCGACGTGACCGAAGAGATGGCCAAATCTTTCGGACGCGGCGAGGCGGGGGGGGTGCTGATCGCAGACGTGCAAAAAGACGGACCTGCGGACAAAGCGGGAATCAAGAGCGGCGACATCTTTGTGGAGTTGGACGGCAAGAAAATCAAGGACAGCACCAGCTTCCGCAACGATGTGGCACGGATCCTGCCTAATAAGAAAGCCGAAATCACATTGTTCCGTGACGGCAAGAGCAAGAAAGTCACGGTGACCGTGGGGACTTTCCCGGACGAAGAGGCCGCCGCCGCAGGGGGAACGCAAGAGGGCGGCGACATCGCCGAGAAATTGGGGTTTGAGGTTCAGGATCTGACGCCGGAAGTGGCGGAGCAGCTGGGGTACGAGGAGAAACGCGGCGTCGTGATCTCCGACGTGGATCCGAATTCGGCGGCTTACGAACAGGGTTTAAGGACCGGCATGTTGATCCTTGAGGTCAACCGCAGCGAGGTGAAGAACGTCAGCGATTTTGAAAAGGCAGCAGGCAAAGTCAAGGGCGGCAACATGCTCTTGAGGATCAAGATGAAAGAGGGATCGATCTTTCTGCACCTGCGGGCAAACGATTAACCACACAACCAAGTATATATAAGACCACTCCTGTCATGCAGCACCGGGGCCGGGTAACACCGGCCCCGGTTTTTTTATGCCCGGAAAAGGAGCAGGAGGAGAGCCATGACGGGCAGGCAGAGGAGCGTGCTGAGGGCGATGGCGGAACCGGCCAGCTCCTTGTCCGCGCCCATCTGGTCGGCCATGACGTAGGAGGTGACGGCGCAGGGGCTGGCCAGGTTGATGAGGGTGATCAGGAGCAAGTCGCCGCCGACACCGAAGGCGCTGGCCAGCAGAAGGCCGATGGCGGGCATGGCGACCAGCTTCAGCGCGGTGGCCGCCAGCGCGGGCCGGAGACTCGCCTGCATTTTTTCCGGCGTCAGGCCGGCGCCGAGCGCGATCAGGGCGCAGGGCAAGGCGGCACGTCCGAGCGTCTCAACCGCGTTGAAGATGCTTTTCGGAATGTGCAGGCCGCTTCTCAGCGTGACCAGGCCGAGCGCGCAGCCGATGATGAGCGGGTTACGCAGGATGGCGGCCAGCGCCCGCAGGAGGTGGCCGGCGCCTTCTCCTGCTTCCGCTCCGCCGGCGCGGGCCGCCTTGGGGCCGGTCAGGATCAGGACCGCCCAGAAGTTGTAAAAGGGAATGGTCGGCGCCAGGGCGAAAGCGGCGCTGGCCGCCGCCGCACTGTTCTCCCCGAAGGTGTAGATCAAAACCGGCAGGGCGGTGTAGGCGAGATTTCCGCGCATGGCCGCCTGCATCAGCGCGCGGGCCGAACCCTCGGGGAGCCGCATCATGCGGGAGGTCAGCCAGCCGATCCCCGTGACCGCCACCGAGCAGGCGCACAGCAGAAGAGCGATCTTCAGGCCGTTGCCGCCGGCCGAGACGGGCGCCTTGACGATGGTGCTGAACAGCAGGGTCGGCAGCAGCAGCCAGAAGCCCAGCCGGTTCATCTGTGCGAAGAAAACTTCGGGCAGGAAGCGGAAGTGGCGCAGCGCCGCGCCGAGCGCCATCAGCAGGCAGACCGGCAGGATCGAATTGAGAACAGATTCGACCATGGCGTTATCGGATGCGGTCCCGACGGCGCGGGTTCTGGACGGGTTGAGGCATGGTTACGGCGTTCGCCGCAGCGGCCTATTGGCCGGCTTTCTCCATCTCGGCCTGGGCTTTGCGGAGCGCCTCCAGGGCTTCGGGCGGCAGCTTCATTCCGCCCGCGGGCTGGCCCGGCGTCTGGCCGAGACCGGAGAGCCCGCCCATCATGAGCTCCTGCATGGTGTTGACCCGCGTGTAGTCGGGCGGGATCACAAAGAGCGAGGCGTCCGGCAAGCCGAAGCGGTAGTTCTTGAAAAGTACGACGCTTGTAAACGGCACGGGCGGTTGGCCGCGTTCCCCCTTCATGTTGACCGTACTGGTGATTTTCACCGGCATGTTTTTTTGGGCCGGGGAAAACAGCATCTCCATCACGTGGTCTTCGCCTTCGGGCATTTTCACCGTCATGCGGCGCTTGACGCAGGGCTCGCCCTCGTACGTCTCGGTTCCGGTCTCCTCCAGTTTGAAGCGTGGCTTCCGCGCCGCCTTCTTTGCGGCATCGGGCTCTTCGGGCAGCAGGCAATATTTTTTCTGGGCGGGGGAGAGCGAGTAGTTCGCGGCTTTGCCGTTTTCATCGAGTTGCAGCATCACCATGTGCACGTTCATGAAGGGCATGGTCATTTCAGAGCGGGTTTTCCCTTCCACGCGGTAGAGCTTGGACGGCATCGTCATGCCCATCACCTGGATCTCCATGTCGACGGTATAGCGGGTCTGCAGCCCGAGCTCTTTTTCGAACTTGAGCCAGAGCTGTTGCTGCTGGTCACGGCCCCCGGGCTGCCGCACACCCTGCGCGAGCAGCGTGGCGGTCAACATCATCCCTGCGAGCAGAATCCAATGTGTCGGTCTCATGTGCGTGCTCCTGGTTGAAACAGTGCGGTGTCGGTGATCATTTAGGCCTCAGTATACAGGCTTGAGAAGGGACGGCGCAAGAAGGCAGATCATTCGTCGAACGTCGCTTCGCCGTGCCAGGCTTCGGCGGGCGGCACGGTCACCTGGCCCGCCGCGATGCGCTGCCGCACGGCCTCGAAAAGCAGGATGGTCGTGGCCGACGCCACGTTGAGCGAATCCGCCAGGCCCAGCATCGGGATGCGCACGCGCAGGTCGGCCGCGCCCATCCACTTTTCGGTCAGGCCGTACTGTTCGGTTCCGACGGCGATCGCCACGTTGCCGGTCAGCGGCACGTCGCAGTGGAGGTTCTCCGTGTGCGGCGTGGTGGCGAGGATGCAGAAGCCGCGTTCGCGCAGGAAGGCGATCGCCTCGTCGCTCTCGGCCTCCACCACGGGCACGGAAAAGAGCGTACCCGTCGAGGCGCGGACCACGTTGGGGTTGTGGATGTCGGTGCAGCGGTCGCAGACGATCACGGCGTGCACGCCCGCCGCGTC
>CAZOIS010000147.1:0-10292 GCA_964579865.1 uncultured Lentisphaeraceae bacterium
AATCGGACGGGGGATAGGATAAACTGTCTCCTTTCGGCCGGCGGAGCGCGCGCTCCGCCGGCCCGATGAAAGGACGAAAACGATGAAACTGCGCCTCTTTTTTTCTGCCGGCCTGACGTTGATGGCCGGCATCGGCTGGGCCCAAGGGCTCCCCGTCAAGAAGAACCCTGCCGTGCTTCTCGACGGCGTTGCCGCCTATGTCAACTCGGAGATGATCACGATCGCAGACGTGATGAGCGAGGTGCGCCGCAGCCCGTGGGCCGACACCGCGCCCGAGCTGCGTGAGAAGCGTTTGCGCGAGCTCTATACCGCCACGCTGAACGCGCTGATCGACCGCAAGCTGATCCTTGCCGCGGCCCAGAAATCGAAGATGGAGCTGCAGCCGTGGGCGGTTGACAACCGGATCCGGGAGATCGTGGCGAACAATTTCGACGGCGACCAGACCAAGCTGCACAACCTGCTGGCCGACCGCAAGATCGCGTTCGAGGAGTGGAAGAAGAACATCGAAGAGGACCTGATGATCACCGCCATGCGGTATCAGCAGGTCGAGAAGCGCGTCGCGCCGAAGCCGTCCGAGGTGCGGGCCGAATACGAGGCGAACAAGGGACGCTATCAGACCGAGGCCGCGACGGCCGTCAGCATGATCATCCTGGACCCTCCTGCCGCGGGCGATGAGTCGCTGGAGGCGCGGGCCGGGAAGATCGCGGAGGGGCTGAAGGCCGGCACGTCCTTCGCGTCGTTGGCCAAGACCTATTCCAAGGACGCCAAGGCGTCGAACGGCGGTTCGTGGGGCAAGGTGAATCCCGAAGACGTGTTCCGCAAGGAAATCGTTGAGGCGCTGGGCAAGCTGAAGCCCGGCGAGACCTCGCCGCTGGTGGTGCTGGACGATTACGGCTATATCGTCCACAAAGATGAGCAGCAGGACGCGCGCGCGCTGACATTCGAGGAAGCGTCTCCTTACGTCGAAAGCCATTTGCGTATGCGTCAGGCGGAGAAGATCTACAAGGAATGGACGGACCGCTTGCGTGCCGAGGCGTATATCAAAGTCTTCGAACTGCCCGCCGTAAAGTGAGGCTTGCGTGAATCTCACTTCGCCTTCTCAGGTCAAGGCCTGGTGCATCGAGAACGACTTCCACCCGAACAAGACCCTCGGCCAGAATTTCCTGATCGACCGCAACATCCTCGAGGCGATGGTGGATGCGTCCGGCGTCCGTCCGGGAGATCGCGTGTTGGAGATCGGCCCGGGGCTGGGCGTCCTGACCGAGGCGCTCTTGGCGTGCGGCGTCCAGGTGACCGCCGTCGAAAAAGATTCCCGCCTCGCCGCCCGCCTCGCGTCGGCCTTGGAAGCGCCGTCCGGCTTGCGGGTGATCGGGGCGGATGCGCTGGAGCTCGATCTCGACACGCTTCTGGCCGAAGGCTTCGCGGCCTGCGTTTCCAACCTGCCGTATTCGGTCGGCACGCGCATCCTGCTGGAAATCGCGTTGCACCCCCGTGCGCCGCGCAGCATCACGGTGCTGGTGCAGACCGAGGTGGCGGAACGCTTCGCGGCACAGTGCGGCGAGGACGCGCGCGGCCAGGCCGGCGTCTGGCTGCAACTCGATTACGACGTGCGCCTCGTGCGCGAGGTGAAGGCCTCGTGTTTCTGGCCGCGGCCCGAGGTGGGGTCCGCCATTGTGCGCCTGGACCGGCACGGCTGCGACCTGACGCCGGAGGAGCGTCGCTGGTTCTTTGATCTCACCCGGTACGCCTTCATGCATCGCCGCAAGCAGCTCGGCGCGTCTCTGCGCAAGGCGCCCGCTCCCATCGGGCGGAGCGAGGCGGCGCTCGCGGCGCTTTTCGACGCGGCCGAGATCGGCCCTCAGGCCCGTGCCGAACAGGTGTCTGACGGGCAGTGGCGGCAACTGGCCCGGGCCTTCGCGGCGGCCGGCATTTAAAGTTTTGATGTTTTTCAAAAACACGCTTGCGTTGGGCGGCGGGTTTTTGATAAAGTTCACACACTTTTGAAATTCATGGGGCGGTAGCTCAGTTGGTAGAGCATCACGTTCGCAACGTGGGGGTCAGGAGTTCGAATCTCCTTCGCTCCACCATGATAAAAGAAGGCCGCCGGAATCGGCGGCTTTTTTTCTTTGGTATATGCAACTTTCAGTTAAAGATGCGGCCACCTTTCTGAACGTTTCCGATGAAACGATCTACAAGTGGGTCAGGCAGAACGAGATCCCTTCCCACACGGTCAACGAACAGATCCGTTTCAACCGGGCCGAACTGTTGGAGTGGGCGACCGCCCGGAATGTCCACGTCTCGCCCGATTTGTTCAACGCGGGCGAAGCGTGCAAATCTTCGTTGCCGACGCTTGTCGAGGCGCTGAAGGCCGGCGGGGTGGCTTACCGCGTCGGCGGCGCCGATCAGCCGTCGGTTCTGCGGGCCATCGTCGATTTGCTCAAACTGCCGGAAACGGTGGACCGCGAGTTCCTCTACCAGATCCTGTTGGCCCGCGAGAGTCTGGGGTCGACCGGCGTCGGCGACGGCGTCGCGATTCCTCACGTGCGGAACCCGCTGGTTTTGCACGTTTCCGAGCCGGTCGTCACGCTCAGTTTTCTTGAGACCCCCATCAATTTCCATGCCGTTGACGGCAAGCCGGTCAACACGCTGTTCACGCTGATCTGCCCCACGGTCAAGATCCATCTGCACCTGTTGTCCCGGTTGGGGTTCGTTCTGCATAATCCATCTTTCAAGGCGGCGCTTAAAAGGCAGGTCTCCTGCGATGAACTGATGTCTGAATTGGCGGCCGCCGAAGCCATGATTCAAGGATAGGACCACAACCGAAAGGCCCCTCGTGTTTCTTGACCTGACCATTCTGGCGATTGTCCTGGCGGTCTGCAGCGGACTGCCAGGGCTTTTTTTGCCACGGTCGACGGTCTGGGGGGAGCGGATCGCCGCCGCGTTCATGACCCTTGCTGCGATTGCGGGGCTTGCGGGCGCGGCGGGGGGGCTTTGTAGTCGCGGTGCCACGACAGGTTTTTTCCCTTGGCCCGCGGCCGGCGATGGCGTGGTTGGCCTCGATCCGCTGAGCGCTTTTTTCCTAGTCCCTGTTTATCTGATGGGCGGCCTCGGCCCGATTTACGGTCTGGGTTACTGGCCGCAACGTCGCCACATGGGTAACGGGCGCAAGTTGCGGCTCTTCTGGGGGCTCATGGTGGCAGGAATGGGGCTGCTCATCATCAGCCGCCACGGGCTGATTTTCCTTTTGGGGTGGGAATTCATGGCGCTCTCGGCTTTCTTTCTGGTTTCCACAGAGGATTTCCGTGCCGAGAGCCGTCAGGCGGGGTGGGTCTATCTGATTGCCACGCACGTGGGCACGCTGACGCTTTTTGCCCTTTTCGCGCTGTGGCGGCACGCGACCGGTTCCTATCTGCTGCAGCCCGCCGTCCCCGGCCTGAGCCTGGGGATGATGAACCTCTTTTTCGTCCTGGCCCTTTTGGGGTTCGGGCTCAAGGCCGGTGTCATGCCGCTCCACTTCTGGCTGCCCGGCGCGCACGCCAACGCGCCCAGTCACGTTTCGGCCATGCTTTCGGGCGTCGTGCTCAAGACCGGCATTTACGGGCTGGTGCGCTGGCTTTCGCTGTTGCCCGATCCGCCGGCGGCTTGGGGCGGCTTTATCCTCGCATTGGGCGCGATCAGCGGTCTGCTGGGCGTCGTTTTCGCCATCGGGCAGCACGACCTCAAACGGCTGCTGGCCTATCACAGCGTCGAGAACATCGGCATCATTCTGATGGGGCTTGGCGTGGCGCTGCTGGGACGCTCGGCCGGGCGTCCGGAGTGGATTGCCCTGGGCTTGGCCGGCTGTCTGCTGCATGTCTGGAACCACAGTTGCTTCAAATCCCTGCTCTTCTTGTGCGCCGGGGCGGTGGTTCATGCCGCGCACACGCGTCAGATCGACCGCTTGGGCGGCCTCGCGAAAGCCATGCCTTGGACTGCGGCGTTTTTCCTGACCGGCGCTGTGGCCATCTGCGGCTTGCCGCCGCTGAACGGCTTCGTGAGCGAATGGTTCGTTTATCTGGGGCTTCTGAAGGGCGCTCTGGCCCCGGGAAGCAGCGGCATGGCGACGCTGATCGGGGTCCCGGTGCTGGCGATGATCGGGGCGTTGGCGGTGGCCTGTTTTGTGAAAGTCTACGGGGTCGTGTTCCTGGGCGAACCGCGCACCCGCGCCGCACGCCGGGCCCTCGAGGTGCCGTTTTCCATGCGTCTGCCGATGGGCGTGCTCGCGTCGTGTTGCGCGCTGATCGGCGTCGCGCCGTTGCTGTTCGCTCCCGCTCTGGATGCTGCGACCGCCTGTTGGCTCGCCGGTGAGGAGGGGGGCGTGCCGTTGGCCGGCATCGCGCCGCTGGGGATGGTCAGCGTCATGGCCCTCTCGCTGATTGTTTGTGCGGCGGGGCTGACGGCCCTTCTTGTCCGCCGCGCCGCCGCGCCGCGCTCGGGGCTCACGTGGGATTGCGGCTATGCCGAGCCGACCAGCCGGATGCAGTATACGGCGGGATCCTTCGCGCAGATGATCGTGCTGCTGTTCCGCGGCGTGCTCCGTCCCAAAGGCCGGTTGCCGCACATGACCCGCCTGTTTCCGCAGGAAACCCACGTCCACAGCCACGTGGATGATGCGGTGCTGGACCGTGTCCTTCTGCCCGGGGGGCGGCGCATCGAAGAGTGGTTCGCCTGGTTCCACCGGTTCCAGCGCGGGCTGACGCAACACTATGTGCTTTACATCCTGCTGACGCTCCTCGCGTTCCTGTGCACGCTGTTTTCTTTCAGACAGTTCGTCGCCCAATGGTTCACGCGTTAGGATCTTAAAAAGGTTTCTGTTGCCGATGAATGTTTTGACCTTCCTTTTGGCGGCGATCGCTTTGCTGGGGCTCAGCGGGCTTCCGGCCTGCCTGCTGTCGCCGCGTTCCTCGACGGGGCAACGCATCGCCACGGGGCTGATGGCGGCGGGCAGCCTGCTGGGGCTGGCCTGCCTCGCCGCGGTGCTCGCGGGCCACGCCGCGCCGGCGTTGAGCTGGTCATGGAGAATCCCGCAAAGCCGCTTTGCGGTGGGCGTGGATCCGATTTCCGTCCTGTTTCTCTTCCCGGTCTTTGTGGTGCCGCTGCTCGGTTCGGTTTACGGGCTGAGTTATTGGAAGCAAGCCGAACATCCGGCGAACGGGCAGCGCGTGGGTCTCTTCTACGGCGTTCTCGCCGGCGGCATGGCGCTGGTGGTGATCGCGCGGGATGGCGTTCTCTTTCTGGTCGCGTGGGAGCTGATGGCCATCGCCGCCTATTTCGCGGCGACAGCCGAGGACGATAAGCCGGAGGTCCGGCGTGCCGGGTGGATCTATCTGATCGCGACGCATATCGGAACGCTGTGCCTGCTGGCTCTGTTCGCGTATTGGCGGTATTTGACCGGCTCCTTTTTCTTGGAGCCCGGGCGCGTCATTCCGGCCGAAGAGGCCAGCGCCATGTTCGTGCTCGCGCTGGTGGGCTTCGGGTTCAAGGCGGGCCTGATGCCGCTGCATGTCTGGTTGCCCGGAGCGCACGCCAATGCGCCCAGCCACGTGTCGGCTGTGATGTCGGGCGTGATGCTGAAGATGGGCGTGTACGGGATTGTCCGCTTGACCGCGCTGCTGACTTCCGGCGCCGCGTGGTGGGGGCCTGCGGTGCTCGCGGTCGGCGCGTTCACCAGCGTGGCGGGCATCGCTTTCGCCATCGGGCAGCGGGATCTGAAACGGCTGCTGGCGTACAGCAGCATCGAAAACGTCGGCATCATCGCGATGGGATTGGGGCTGGCGTTGATCGGCCGCTTTCAGGGCTGTGCCGCGTGGGTGCTGCTTGGATTGGGGGGCGCTCTGCTGCACGTCTGGAACCACAGCCTGTTCAAGTCGCTTTTGTTCTTCAACGCGGGCGCGATCATCCACGCCGCCGGGACGCGCGAGATCGACCGGATGGGCGGCCTTGCCAAACGGCTGCCCGTCGTGATGGCGCTCTTCGCCGTGGGCGCGGTCGCGATCTGCGCGCTGCCGCCGCTGAACGGTTTCGCCAGCGAGTGGCTGATCTACGTCGGGCTGTTCCGGACTTTGGGGGACGGCGCGGAGACGGGAACGCCCGCGGCGGCGTTGGCGGCCGTGGCGCTGGCCATGACCGGCGCGCTGGCCGTGGCGTGTTTCGTTAAGGTGCTGGGCGCGGTCTTTCTCGGCGCGCCGCGCAGCGAAGCGGCCGAGCACGCGCACGCGCCGGCCGCGGCCATGGTGGCCCCCATGGCCGTTCTCGCCTGCGGCTGCGCGGTCATCGGCTTCTTCCCCCTGCTGACGATGCCGTTGCTTGAGTCTGCCGCGCGGACGTGGACGGGACACGCCGAACTGGGATCGGTCGCCGGCCTTGTTCCGGTCAGGCAGCTGACGGTGGCCGGGTTCGCGCTCGCCGCCTTCGTCGGCGCCGTGGCGCTGATATTGAAAATGGCGCTGCGCCCGCAGACCGTCCGGACGGGACTCACGTGGGATTGCGGTTACGCGCGTCCGACGGGGCGCATGGAGTACACGGGCTCTTCGTTCGGCGACTCGCTCGTCAATCTGACCACTTTTCTTCTGCGGCCGAAGAAGTTCCGGACCTCCCTGCGCGGACTCTTCCCGCGGCCTTCCGGGTTCAAGAGCCTGGTGCCGGATACGGTTCTTGACCGGCTGGTGACGCCGGTCTTTAAGGCGGTCGGGCAGGCCTTGCCCCGTTTACGGGTCTTGCAGCAGGGCCAGACGCACGTGTACGTGCTGTACATCCTGATCATCATGATCGTGCTGCTCGCTTGGGGAAGCATGGGGAGTTAGGTTTATGATCGATACCGTCTTGCATGTGATTGTTTTGTTGCTGTTGCCGCCCCTTTTGCTGGGCGTCATCACCAAAACCAAGGCCTGGTTCGCCGGGCGCGTGGGCGCGCCGGTCCTTCAGCCGTACTATGATCTCGCGAAGCTGATGCGCAGGGGGCTGGTGCTGAGCACCACCACGACATGGATGTTCCGCGCAGGGCCCATCGTCACGCTGGCGACGGTGCTGCTTGCCGGGCTGCTGATTCCGATCGGCGGGGCCGATGCGCCGGTGGCCTTTGCAGGCGACTTGATCCTCTTCGCCTATCTTTTCGGCCTGGCGAGGTTCTTCACGACGTCCGCCGCGCTGGACACGGGGTCGGCGTTCGAGGGCATGGGGTCGGCGCGCGAAGTGACGTTCGCCTGCCTTTCCGAGCCCGCCCTGTTCTTCGCCCTCATGGTGCTGGCCAAAATCTCGGGGTCGATTTCGTTGACCTCCATGCTGCACGCTCCCGCGAGCACGCTTTCGGCCGGCGTCGCCGCGCCGCTGGTCCTGATCGGGATCGGCCTGTTCATTGTGCTGTTGGCCGAGACCTGCCGTATTCCGGTCGACGATCCCACCACGCATTTGGAGCTGACGATGATTCACGAGGCGATGGTGCTCGACCACAGCGGCCCGCTGTTCAGCGTGATTCTCTACGCTTCCGCCGTAAAACTGTTCGTGCTGGGCACCGTTCTGCTCCACGTGATCGTTCCGTTCGAATTCGGCCGGGCGTGGCTGGATTGGCCGCTGTACGTTGTGGAGATCCTGGGGCTGGCGGCGGTGATCGGCGCCGTGGAGTCGATCATGGCCCGCCTTCAGATGCGGCACGTGCCTTACTTGCTGGTCGGCGCCATGCTTTTCTGCGGCTTCGGATTCATTCTGCTGATAAGGTAACGTCATGACTAATCTGCTGAACTCAATTCTCGTGATCGTGCTGATGCTGAACCTCTTCGCGCTGGGGACCAGCCGCATCGTTTCGGTCATCCGCACCGTCTCCATTCAGGGCGTGCTGTTGGGTCTGCTCCCGCTCTTGTCCCACGGGCATCTTTCGTTGACGGCCTTTCTGACCATCCTGCCGACGATCGCGCTCAAGGGCGTGGTGATCCCGGGCATGATGACCCACGCGCTGCGCGACGTGAAGATCAAGCGTGAGGTGGAGCCGCTGATCGGCCTGCAGCCGACGGTTATTCTCGGCGCGCTGGGCACGGTGTTCGCGCTGCTGTTCGCGGACCAGCTGCCGCTGGCCACGCAGCATGCGGGCGCGCTGATCGTGCCGACCGCCATCGCGACGGTGCTCACGGGCTTCATCCTGCTGATCACCCGCTTCAAGGCGTTGACCCAGGTGATGGGCTACCTCGTGCTTGAGAACGGGATTTTCATTTTCGGCATGTTGCTGGTCGAGGCGATGCCGCTCGTGGTGGAGATGGGCGTGTTGCTGGATCTTTTCGTCGCGATTTTCGTCATCTGTATTATCGTCAACCAGATCAATCAGGCGTTTTCGTCGCTGGACACGCGCCGGCTGGTGTCGCTGAAGGAGTAGGCCATGGCGTTCCTCATGATTTTCTTTCCTCTGCTGATGGCGGCCCTCGCGGCGGCGGTCCCCTCAAATCGCCTGCGGCCTTGGCTGTTGCCGGTCACGGGTGCCGCGCACCTGGCGCTGACCGTCCTCACGCTTGCGAGGCCGGACCTGACGGTCAGCGCGGCATGGCTGGTGCTCGATCCGCTCGGCAAGCTCATTCTGCTGGTGGTCAGCACCCTTTTCCTGTTCTGCTCGGTTTACGCGGTGGGCTATCTGCGCAACCGGGGCGAGCGGCCGAACCGCATTTTTTGCGTCTGCCTGATGACCTTCCTCGGCATCATGAGCCTCGTCACGTGGTCGCACCACCTCGGGCTGATGTGGGTGGCCATCGAGGGGACGACCCTGGTGACCGCGCCGCTGATCTTTTTTAACCATACGCAGCGTAGCATCGAGGCCACCTGGAAATACATGCTCGTGGGCTCCGTGGGCATCGCGCTCGCGCTGTTGGGCACTTTCTTCCTGGCTTACGCGGCTTTACATGCGGGGCTGGAAACCTCGCTGGTGTTGGAGGATCTGCTCACGCACGCGCCGCAGCTCTCCAAGCCGTGGCTCCACGCGGCGTTCGTGCTGCTGCTCGTGGGGTACGGCACGAAGATGGGGCTGGCTCCGATGCACACGTGGAAGCCGGACGCTTACGGTGAGGCACCGGGCGTGGTCGGCGCCATTCTGGCCGGCGGCGTGACCAGTTGCGCGTTTCTCGCGATGTTGCGCACGTACCACATTTGCTTTGCGGCGGGCGAGGGCGCCTACGTGTCGCGGCTGCTGCTCTTCATGGGGCTGCTTTCCATGGCGGTGGCCAGCCTCTTCATGGTCGGCCAGCGCGATTTCAAGCGGATGCTGGCCTATTCCAGCGTCGAGCACATGGGCATTCTCGCGCTCGGCCTCGGCATCGGCGCGCCGGCGCTTTTCGGCACCTTGCTGCACGTCGTGACCAACGGGTTGACCAAAGGCGTGCTCTTCCTCTCCGCCGGCAACATCCACCGCGCGTACGGCAGCAAGAACACCGAGCAGGTGTGCGGCGCGATGCGCCGGCTGCCGCTCTCCGGAACCCTTTTTCTCGCGGGCTTCCTCGCCATTACCGGGTCGCCGCCTTTTGGGCCGTTCATCAGCGAGTTCTCCATCCTCAACGGCGCGTTTGAAGCGGGCCGGATGGCCACGGGCGGGATTTTCCTTTTCTTGCTGCTCGTGGTGTTTATCGGCATGGGCGCGACGGTCCTCAAGGTCGTTCAAGGTCGGGCTTCGCTCGAGGCCCGCAATACGCCTTACCGGGACACGTTTCTCACGGGGGCTCCGATTGTGGGGCTGATGGTTCTCATGCTGCTCATCGGCCTCTATATCCCCGCGCCGCTCGCCGGGCTGATCCGCGACGCGGTTCTTTTCCTGGAGGGCCAGCCATGAACGATTCCCGTCCCGAACTCGCCACGCTGGCCAACGGCCAGGCGATCAAGCGCTCCGAGATCCCCGTGTTCGTCCCCGAGGTGTTCGGCCATGCCATTCTCGACGGCGTGGCCGCCCGTCAGCGGGTGAGCGCGTTGTTGGGCGCCGCGTCGCCGGTCCCCGGCGCGGTCCGGCTTTATGCGGTTCTCGCGGATGACGAGCAGAACCAGCTTTTCGCCGCGGCGACCGATATCGCCGGCGGCGAATTCGAGTCGTTGACGCCGCGCTGTCCCCAGGTCCACCTCTTCGAGCGGGAGATCGCCGAGCAATTCGGTCTGCGACCTGTCGGGCATCCGTGGTTCAAGCCGGTGCGGTATTGCCGTTCATGGACCGGCCGGGACGCGTGGAGCCGTCCGGCCGACCAGCCGATCTTACCGGCGGTGGGCGACTTCTATCGTGTCGACGGCGAACAGGT
>CAZOIS010000148.1:0-10216 GCA_964579865.1 uncultured Lentisphaeraceae bacterium
GTGGAGTCACAAAACACGAGCGGTTCCTCCATGAGCCGCCAAAGAGTACGGAATGATTTACCATGAGTGAAATACCTGTGTCAAACGTCCGGAATTTCGTGATTCTCGGACATAGCGGAAGCGGAAAGACAACCCTCACCGATGCTGTAGCTTTCAAGCTGGGACTGAACGACCGGATGGGCCTGGTCGCCAACGGCTCCAGCATTTCCGATACGACCGAAGAAGAGAAGAACCGTAAAATCACCATTTTCGCCAGCAATTTCACCGCGATCCATAAACTGGGCGATGTCGAGTACAAGATGGTGTTCTCCGACGCCCCCGGCTTCATGGATTTCTACGGCCAGATCCTTGGGGCAATCCGGGCGGCCGACTTCGCCCTGATCACCGTGGATGCCGTTTCCGGCGTGCAGGTCGGCACGCGCCGTGCCTGGAAGGCGTGCAAGGAGGGCGGGCTCTCCTCAACCGCGTTTGTGATCACCGGGCTCGACAAGGAAAACGCCAGCTTCGAAAAAACGCTCGATTCGATCCGCAACGCGTTCGGCGTGAACTGCGTGCCCGTCACGGCACCGCTTAAAGCCGACACCGTGATCAACATCCTGCGCGAGGAAAACCTTCCCGAGAACCTGGCCGCGCTGCACAACAGCTTGGCCGAAACCGCCGCGGAAAGCGACGACACGCTGATGGAGAAGTTTTTCGAGAAAGGGACGCTGGAACCGGAAGAGATCAGCCGCGGACTGGTCGGCGGAATCAAGGCGGGAACCGTCCATCCCATCTATTCGACCGAACCGCTCAAAGGCATCGGCATCACCGAAATGCTCGACAGCATGTGCCGGATCCTCCCCGCGCCCGGAAGCCGCGTTTTCACAGATGCGGCCGGCAAAGAGTTGCCGGCCGATCCGAGCGCCCCGTTCGTCGGGCGGGTCTGGCGCACGTCGATCGACACGTTTCTGGGGCAGCTCAACTACGTCCGAGTCATCTCGGGCACGCTGACCACCGGCATGAGCGTGCAGAACACCTCCACGGACACGAAAGAAACCGTCTCGGCGATGCTGTATGTCATCGGCAAAAAGCAAACGCCCGTGGCCAAGGCTATGCCCGGCGACATTGTCGCGATCCCCAAGTTCAAAAACACGAAAACCGGCAACACGCTGACGGCCATCGGCTCCGCGACCAAGCTGCCCGACATCGAGTTCCCGCCGCCGGTCATGTACATGGCCATCACGGCCAAGACCCAAGCCGACGACGACAAGCTCAGCACGGCCATCCACCGCCTGCTCGACGGCGACCCCACGCTGCATTACGAGAAACAGGTGGAGACCAAACAGATCATCCTCAAGGGGCTTGGCGATGTCCACATCGACGTCGCCGTCTCCCTGATGAAATCGCAGACCAACGTCTCCGTCGATCTCTCGATACCCAAGGTGCCGTACCGCGAGACCGTGACGGCGCTCGGCGACGGCCACTACCGCCACAAGAAGCAGTCGGGCGGCCGCGGCCAGTTCGGCGAGGTCTACCTGCGCGTCTTCCCGCGCCGCGAGGGTGAGACGGGCGAGTGGTTTGTCGATAAGACCGTCGGCGGTTCCATCCCCGGCAACTTCATGCCCGCCGTCCTGAAAGGCGTGAACGAGGGCATGTTGGCCGGCTCGGTGGCCGGTTTTCCCGTGCAAGGCATCAACGTCGAGGTCTACGACGGCTCGTACCACGACGTCGACTCCTCCGAGATCGCCTTCAAGATCGCCGGCTCGCGCGCGTTGCGCGAAGGCATGTCCAAAGCCAAGCCCGTCTTGCTCGAACCGGTCATGCGCCTCAAGATCACCATTCCGGAAGCCTTCATGGGAGCGATCAGCGGGGACATGCCGCACAAACGCGGCCGCGTCCTGGGCATGGAGGCCGACGAAGGTATCCAAGTGATCAGCGCCGAAGCGCCGCTCGCGGAACTCTTCAAGTACGCCGCCGAGTTGCGCTCCATCACCGGCGGCCAAGGCTCCTTCACCATGGACTTTGACCGCTACGACATCGTGCCGTCAAACGTGGCGCAAAAGATCATCGCGGAAGCGGCCAAACACCGCAAGGACGAAGAAGAGGAATAACGCGCCAAGCCAGTCCGGTCACAAAAAAGGGGGGGGTGCCCGTTTGGGCGCCCCCCTTTCATTTCTACACGCCGCGCCACACCAGATAGAGCCAGTTCAGCAGAGCCAGCGCGATTCCCGCAGCACAGGCCACGCGACGGCCGCTCCGACCGAGACGCACGGCAACGACGCGCCTGCACAAAAACAGCAACGCGGAATAGACGGTGAAAGCGGCGCCCAGCCCCGCGGCACAAAGCGCGGCAAGGGGCTGTACGCGAAAGGCCGCCGCGATGTCGCCCGTCGCCAAAAACGCCAGTGCGCGCGTGCTCCCGCACGTCAGGCACGGCAAGCCTGTCAGCCGGTGGAAGAGACAAAGCTCCACCCCGGCCCAGTGAAACAGGGCAACGGGCACGCCGATCAGAAGAACGGCACCCACGAACGCCAGCCACCGCCGAAGATCGGCCCGCTGCCGGTCCCGCTGTTCGATCCGCATATCCCCGGCTCCTCCGACCGCCACTCGACGGTGTGCGCGCCCGACACGACGGCGTCGATCACGAAACGCCCATTCTCAACAGTGGCCGGCACCACGTTGCCGTCCACCGCCAAGCGCCCCTCCGGCCGGCAGGGAATTTCCACCCGCGCCGTCGTGTTCACCGGAATGTCGATTTTGAGCACATACGACTTCCCGGGATGTTGACGCACGCCGACGCTGACCGTGCCTCTGACGGTGGGCACATAGCCCTCGATCGCCTCCAGCGACCCGAGCTGCGGACGGATCAGAAGCTTGCCGAAACCCGGCTCAAGCGGCCGCACGCCCATCACATAGCGCGGCAGGATATTGGCGGGCGCCGCGCCCCACGCGTGATTCCAGTCCAGGTTAGGCTTGAACATCATGTCCCAAGCCTCCAACGTGATGGTCGAGCCGGTCTTCATCATGTTCACCCAGCCGCGCCGGTCATCGCGCGTCATCAGATCGAGCGCCTCGTCTTCCAGCCCGGCCGCGAACAGCGCCTCCAGCAGATACTGCGCGCCATACACGCTGCACGCCATACCGCGCGACTTCACGAACGCCCCCACCCGCGGCTGCTCCACCTCCGGAACCAGCCCGAACGCCAAAGGCAACATATTCGCATGCAGCGACGCGTGTGACGCGCCTTCACCGTCCACATAACAGCCGCGCTCCGCATTGAAGAAAAGGGCATGGAACGCTTTCGCTGCCCGCTCCGCCTTGACGCGGTACGCCTCGGCATCCGACGTCTTGCCCAGCGCCTGAGCCATTTCCGCCATCTGACGCAGGTTCAAGCAGTAAAAGGCATTGACGACCGCGTTGACCTTTTTGAACTCGAAGCCGTCGCGCTCCCCGACCGGCCAGTCCGTAATGTCGCGGAGCCCGCTCGCCGCCGGCGCGTCCGGTCCGCCCGTCACGAGCAGTCCGTCGGGCTCCCGCGCGCAGAACTCCAGCGTCTTTTTCGTCTTCAGCGCATCGTAGCACCGCCCCAGCGATTCGGTGTTGCCGGTATACATCCAATCCGTCCAGGCCATCATCACCGAATGCTGCTTCCATTCGGTCGGCCACGTCGGCTTTTCCATCAAATACTCGTGGCTGTATCTCGCCAACGTGAACTCGCGGTCCGTGCAATAGTGGCACAGCTGATTGATATAGGCGTCGGCCTCATAGGGGATGCGCTCGCGGTCGCCATCCACGTAGACGCCGGCGAAGGTCGTCGCCTTCACGCTGTACTTGCAGAATTCGAAAAGGCGGTCGAGCACGCCATCGCTCGACACAAACCGCGCGGCCTTCATATCGAACGGATAGTGTACGGCGAGTTGCCGGATGGAGTCCACCGTCACGGGATAGGGACACTCCTCCACCTCCACATACCGGAACGGCATCACCACCCCGAACTCCGGCGGCAGCAGGACCGCCGCGCCCTCTTTTCCGCCGCTGGTGTTGCGCTTGTCCGCCGCGAGCGGAACGCGATAGATGTTGGGGCTCGTCAGCGCCCCGCTCACCTTGGCATACCGAATCGTGCCGCCCGGCTGGGTATCCACGCGCTGGCCCGACGCTTTTTCACCGATGTGCAGCACAAACGGACCGCCACGTTCCATGTGGCGCGGCGGCAACAGCTCGACCCATCCGAACGCCGCTTTGCCGAAATCCACAAACACCCGCCCCTGCGTGTTCGTCACCACGCTGAGGGGCTTCACCTGCTTCTGCGCCAGAGGATAACGCAATGCGGAATCCTCGCCGAGCGTATCGGCCGTCGCAAACGCCACCGTCTGCGACCAGGGGCCGGGCTTTCCCTTGCGGTCCCACACGCGCACCCTCCAGCACACGTTCGCTCCGCCCGGCAACGGCTTGCCGGCATACGGCACATAGAGCGACTGGCCCGATGCGACCTCTCCCGAATCCCACAGATCCGGATCGTCCGCCTTGAAGCGCGCGGTGGCAGAAGCGACCTGAATCTGATAAGCCGTTTGGCGGTCCCCTGGGCCGCTCGCTTTAAATCCCCATGAGAACTCCGGCGTCGCATCGCGCACCGCGACTAAACCCGGTTTCGCCAGCAGCTCGCACATCAGCGCATCCGGCGTCAGCGCCAGCCCCGGCATCGCCAGCGCCAAGCCGCACACCTGCGAGAGAAAGAGAAATCGCATAATCAATCCTTTCGAAAAACGCTGTGATTGTCGCACAAACGGAGGTCGGGGGACAAGTCGAACATCACGCGGCCAGCTCGCGCGCGCCCAGTGCCGCGCTTGACGGCGACCGGATTCGATGTATTATTAAAAACGTAAAAATGCGGTGACCGATCCATGCCAATCGGCGAGGAAGATTTCAGAAACATGTCTGTTTTGCCGAACACACCCGTTGCGCATCTCGCTCCGCTCATGAGTGGCTGGCTGATGTGTTGTCTACCTCTCTATGCAGAGCCCATCGCCGTCGCCCAGTTTCCGGGCGCGACATCGGTCAAAGCGTCTCTCACAGCCCCCGTGTTTTCGGTCACGGACATCCTCTGGGAGCACACCGGCACGAACTGGAGTTCCCGCGAGTGGTCGGAGCTGCTGCGCCGCTATCAGGTGGTCGTTTTCCCGGGCGGATCCGGCGGAGAGATGTTCAACCGGCTAGGCCCCGGAGGACAGCAGGCGGTCAAAGAATTCGTGGGCCGAGGCGGCGGCTATCTGGGCATCTGCGCCGGAGCATGGCTGGCCTCCAAGCGATATTTGGGGCTCGCCAACATCGAGGGGGACAAACCTTGGTATGTCGGCGTGGGCGGATTGGAAGTGGCCATGAAACATGAGGCCTCGCACGTGTTCTCCTCCGCCTGCTATCGGCCCCCCGGCCGACGAATCATCGAAATGCATAACGGGCCGCTGTGGACCCCCGCCCCACCGGACAGCGCAAGACCGGCATGCCGCGTCCTGGCCTCCTACACAGGGGCAACGGGCACGGATAAATACGGAGGCGACCTTTTTAGCGGAAAACCCGCGATCGTCACCGATTTCTACGGACAAGGGAGAGTCATTCTCTTCAGCCCACACCCAGAGCTGGCATCGACCAACGGGAACCTTGCCATGATTCCTGAGGCCGTCCTCTGGCTGAGCCGAACGAACGAAGCGACGCGGGCGGAAGGAGGCGAGATCCGTGGCACGGCGACATCAGCGGACACGGCCCCACGCGATCCGGCGTCCTACATCGTCTCGGCGGCAGGCGAGCTTCCCATCATCATTTCAGCCCCCCACGGAGGCACGCTCGCGTTTCCGGGCGTGCCCGTCCGCACAGGAGGCAAGGCGGTGAAGCAATTCGCCGTCGCCCGCGACGTGAGCACCGACACATTGGCGCTGCAATTGGCTACCGCCCTGCAACGCGAGACGGGAAAAAGCCCCTCCTTGGTAGTCGCGCGGATCAGCCGCAAATACGTCGACGTCAACCGGGCGGAGCAGGACGCTTTCGAAAGTCCGCCGTTGCGGGAAGTCTATGCGGCCTATCATTCCGAACTTGAAAAACACTGCCGCCAGACCGCACAGAAATGGGGCGGCGGCCTGCTGCTCGACCTCCACGGCCAGAGCGTGCGCAGGGACTCGGTTTTCCGCGGAACCCGCAACGGCGCGACCACAGCGTTTCTCGTGAACAAATTCGGAGACCGGGCGCTCACCGGGCCCCACGGGTTTCAAGGCCTGCTTGAGGCGCAGGGCTTCAACATGGTGCCCGCGTCTGACTCGGACAAAAAAGAGACCCTCTTCAACGGCGGCTACATCACGGCCAGATACGGCTTGGACGGGAGCTACTGCATCGACGCCGTCCAGCTGGAGTTCGGCGGCGCCTACACCGCGAAGAAAACGCTCCCGGAAACAGCGAATGCGTTAGCGCGGGCGTTGGCCCAATACATGGCCCGCTATATTTCCTCGACGAACGCCGGCGAAAGGCGCGCCGCGAGTCCGCCCGAGGATTGAACCTGCGGATGTCCGCCAATGCGCGCAGACCCGTTGCGCGAAGAGGTGTTCCCATCGCCCGGCCCGTCCTGCCTACAATAAGATTCGGCCTGGGATGGCGACGGAAACGGACACCGGCTCAGCTTCACGCGCAAGGCGCCCGCGCCTTCTTCGCTTTAGCGGTCTTCGGCGCGGGCGCGGCAGGCGCGCCTTTCCCTTCGAGCATCCGTTTGAGTTCGCGGATCTCATCCCGCAGCAACGCCGCGCGCTCGAATTCGAGCGCGTCCGCCGCCTCAAGCATCTCTGACTCCAGTTCGCCGATCGCCCGGTGCACGTCGTACTCTTCGTGCGACTCCGCCGCCACCATGCGCTCTTCCACCCGCTGCGCCTCGGAGTAGAGCACCAGCGACTCGTTGATCGCGCGTTTCACGCTGCGCGGCGTGATGCCGTGCTCAGTATTGTAGGCCTCCTGTTTCGCGCGGCGCGCCTGCGTGACCTCGATCATTGTCCTCATCGCATCGGTGACCTTGTCGGCATACAGGATGACACGACCGTCCAGGTGACGCGCCGTCCGGCCCGCCGTTTGGATCAGCGACTTGCCGGAGCGCAGAAACCCCTCTTTGTCGGCGTCGAGCACCGCCACCAGCGCCACTTCCGGCAGATCCAGCCCCTCGCGCAAGAGGTTGATGCCGACCAGGCAATCGAAGGCGCCTTTTCGCAAGCGCCCCAAAATCTCCACGCGCTGGATCGCGTCGATGTCACTGTGCAGGTATTCGACGCGGATGCCGGTTTCGCGCAGATAGGAGGTCAGGTCCTCCGCCGACCGTTTGGTCAGGGTGGTCACCAGCACGCGGTCGCCCTTCTCGGCGGCCCGTCGCACCTGCTCCATCAGATCGTCGATCTGGTTGTCCAGGGGGCGCACCTCGACCGGCGGATCCAAAAGGCCCGTGGGCCGGATCACCTGCTCCGCAGTCACCTCGCTCACCTGGCGCTCGTACTGACCCGGCGTGGCAGTCGTGAACACGACGGGGCCGACTTTCCGCAAAAACTCCTCAAAGTTCAGCGGGCGGTTGTCTTTTGCCGAAGGCAGTCGGAAGCCGTGATCGACAAGCGTCTGCTTGCGCGCCTGATCGCCGTTGTACATGGCGCGAAGCTGCGGCAGCGTCACGTGCGACTCGTCGATGATCGTCAGGAACTCCGAATCGAAGTAGTCGAGCAGGCAGGCGGGCGGCTCGCCCGCGGCGCGGCCCGCCAGGTGGCGCGAGTAATTTTCGATGCCGTTGCAATACCCCAGCTCGCGCAGCATCTCCAAGTCGAACTCCGTCCGCTGCCGCAACCGCTGTGCCTCGAGCAGTTTGCCCTGGCGCTCGAACTCCGCGAGCCGCTCGTCCAGCTCCCGGCTGATGCGGCCGATCGAAGACGCGATCTTCGACTTGGGCATCACGAAATGCTTGGCCGGGGAGATCACGGAGCGCAACAGTCTGACGCCGGTCTTGCCGCTCACCGGATCGAGCATCCGGATCTCTTCCACCTCATCGCCGAAAAACGAGACGCGCACCCCCGTCGTCTCGTACGAGGGAAAAATGTCGATCGTGTCGCCGCGCACGCGGAAGGTACCGGGCTGCGGCTCGTAGTCGTTCCGCACGTACTGGATCGTCACGAGCTGTTCAAGCATCAAGTCGCGTCCCAGGCTCGCGCCCGGGACGATATCCACCAGCATCTCCCGGTAATCCTCGGGCGATCCCAGCCCGTAGATGCAGGAGACCGACGCCACGATTATCACGTCGCGCCGGCCAAGCAGCGCGTTGGTTGCCCCCAACCGGTACCGTTCGATCTCTTCGTTGATGGACGCGTCTTTCTCAATATACGTGTCCGTCTGAGGAATATAGGCTTCCGGCTGATAATAATCGTAATAGCTGACGAAGTACTCGACGGCATTGGCAGGGAAGAACCCCTTGAGCTCGGCAAAAAGCTGAGCGGCCAGCGTCTTGTTGTGCGAAATGATGATCGCCGGCCGCCCCCACTCGCGGATCAGGTTGGCCATGGTGAAGGTTTTGCCGGAACCGGTCACGCCTTCGAGCGTCAGTCGCCGCGCACCCGATGCCAGCCCCGACACCAGTTTGGCGATGGCCTGCGGCTGGTCGCCTGTCGGCCGGAACGGCGACTCGATCGTGAACTCTGCCAGTCGATTGCTCATGTCGCGCGTATTGTTCCACCTTCACCCGCCCTTGTAAAGTCCCCAGGACGGCCATGCGGGAACGCAAAAAGCAAATTTTTAGGCTATACATTGCCCCCTCAACCAGACTATAATCAATCGGCATATTGTTATTCCCCACTTTTGGAGTTTTTACATGGCCATTTTCTTGCAAGGTTTAGTCCTGTTGGTGTCGGGTATGGGCATCGTCTACCTCTTTCTCATCCTGCTCGTTTTTGTCATGAACCGTGCGACCCGGATCGTCTCGCGGTTCAATTACATCCTGCCGGATGAAGAGCCGAAGAAAAAGGCACGTCCGGCGGCTCAAGCCGTTGTTCGTCATGACGACGTCCTCATCGCCGTTGCGGTCGCCGCAGCCAGAGCCCATAACGCGTAACCATTCTCACGATACCCCCATCCTCACCCCAAGGAGTTCCACCGTGTCAAAAAAACAAGTCAGTTTCATGTGCACAGCATTCCGTGACGGCTTCCAGTCCGTCTATGGTGCACGCGTCCTCACAGAAGATTTCATGCCCGCCGTGGCCGCCGCGAGGGAAGCCGGCATCACCTACTTCGAAGCCGGCGGCGGCGCCATGTTCCAGTCGCCCTACTTCTATTGCAATGAAGACGCGTTCCACATGATGGACCGGTTCCGCGAAGTGGCAGGCCCCGACGCCAACCTCCAGACGCTCGCCCGCGGCGTGAACATCGTCTGCCTCGATTCCGCCTCTTCCGAGGTCATCAAGCTGCACGCCAAGCTTTTCAAGAAGCACGGCATCACCACGATCCGCAACTTCGACGCCCTGAACGACGTCAACAACCTGATCTACTCCGGCAAGTGCATTCATGAAGCCGGGCTGAAGCACCAGGTCGTGGTCACCATGATGGCGCTGCCCCCCGGCTGCACCGGCGCGCACGACCCCGACTTCTACGAGAAGACCCTGCGCAAGATCCTCGACGCGGGCATCCCCTATGACTCGGTCTGTTTCAAGGACGCCTCGGGCACCTCGATCCCCGCGTATGTCTATGAGACGATCAAGCGCGCCCGCAAGATGCTCCCGCAGGGCACCAAGATCCAGTACCACACGCATGAGACCGCCGGCTGCGGCGTCATGGCCTACAAGGCCGCCCTCGACGCCGGCGCCGACACGATCGACCTCTCGCTCGCCCCCACGTCCGGCGGCACCTGCCAGCCCGACGTGATCGTCATGTGGCACGCCCTGCGCGGCAGCGACTACGATCTGGGCGTCGACATCGACAAGGTCCGCGAAGCAGAGAAGGTCTTCGGCGAGTGCATGAAGGACTACTTCCTCCCGCCTGAGGCCACCAAGGTCGAGCCGATGATCCCGTGGTCGCCGATGCCCGGCGGCGCCCTCACGGCGAACACCCAGATGCTGCGCGACAACAATCTGATGAGCCGTTACAACGACATGATCTCGGCCATGTCCGAGGTCGTCCGCCGCGGCGGCTTCGGCACCTCGGTCACGCCGGTCTCGCAGTTCTATTTCCAGCAGGCCTTCAACAA
>CAZOIS010000149.1:0-10148 GCA_964579865.1 uncultured Lentisphaeraceae bacterium
GCGGGGCTCACCCAATAATCAGCGACCACAATCAAGCCAAAAGAAAAAGCCGTGGATTCCGATTTCGATGGCCCCAACGGGTGTTTATTCGGAGGAGGGGATATGCTATAAATATTTGCGTTTTTGAACGTTCCGTCTCGGCCTGTTGTCAAGGAGATCCGACCATGACCTCGCTGTTCCATTTTTTGAGCGCCACGCGACGGCTTTTGGGCCATACCTTGTTGCTCATGAGTGCAGGATGCCTGACCGCCACCTCCACGCTCGTGCAGGACCGAGACACCGTCACCCAACTCGCCCCGTTCCTCTATGTTCTCAGCGGCAATTATGATGGGAAATGGACCGTCGCACACTTCAAAACGGCCGGGGATCTGGGGATCGGAACCTTCCAAGGACTTGACGGCGAGGGTGTGCTGTTGGATGGTCAGGTCTACCAGATCAAAGGCGACGGCACCATCCACATGCCCGCAGAGACCGTGACGATGCCCTTTGGGGCCTGTACGCTCTTCGATGCGGATCGCCGTCATGTCATGCGCCACGTCGCGTCCTTTTCGGCCTTCTCCCAAGCGCTTGAGCAGGTTTTTGAAGACAAGCAGATTTTTCACGCCATCCGCATTCATGGACGGTTTGCGTCCATGCGCGTCAGGAGTTGCGACAAGCAAGATCGGCCGTATCGGCCGCTGGCCGAGGCCACGCGCTTCCAGCACGAATACCAATACACCAACACACAGGGAACGCTGGTCGGCTTCTGGACACCGCCCTTCGTGCCGGGGTCGATCGGCGTGCCGGGGTTCCACCTGCACTACCTCGCGGACGACCGTGCCTGCGGTGGGCATGTGCTGGATTTTCAGGCGGATGTCCTTGACGTGGCGCTGGATCCCACGCCTCGCGTCACCATCGATTTTTCAACACCGGTCGCGGTCCCGCTCGTGGGACACGACATCGAGCAGCAGGTTCACGACGCCGAGCGCGCGCGCCGCTGAGCCGGCTCCCTCTGTTGAGGCTCACACGAGATCCTCATCCGACGCCTCGCCCTCGTCCTCGTCGCCTCCAAACGCGGCGGTGTCTTCATCATCCCCCCAAGCATCATCGTTCGCGTCTTCTGTCGCCTCGCCGGTGTCAAACAGCCGGCTGCGCAGCGCTCCGGATCCATGCGCCGCTTCGCAGAACGGGCAGTCAAACTCATCGCAGGTCAGGCAGGCGTCGGGCGTGAAGTCCTCCGCATCCATCTCGCCGTCGAGCACCAGTGGGCACCTGCGCGCGTTCGGCTCCCGTTCCGGCGGCGTGGACACAGGCCGCTTGTTGTTTGTCACCACGCTCACGGCACGCGCGACCGGCGCCTTTTTTTTCGCTCCCGTCCGTTTTGTCTGTTTGGCCGTTGCCATAACTACCCTCATTGTCAATGCCGGACGTTCGTGCAGGGAACACAGCCCGGTTTATCAGTTCAACAGTTTTAATCCCCTTCCGCCGTTCGCGGAGAGGGCTTATGTTTCCAGGGGAACACCGGCATCTGCCAACTGCTGCAGCAGAGCCGACGCCGCAGCTTTCTCGGCGGCCTGCTTGGTTCTGCCGGTGCCGCGCGCCGCATGACCACCGTGTACGCTCACCGACACGGTGTAAACCGGCGCGTGTGGCGGGCCTGACGCATCCAGCAACGCATATGCCGGCGAATCCGGCCAAGCGTGTCGCTGTGACACCTCCAACAACCGCCCCTTGGGGTTGATGCTCCACGTATCCAGCGGAACATCCTCGCAGCCCGCCATCACGGACGCATAAACCTGTTCCGCCGCCGCACGGCCGCCGTCACACCACGCGGCGCCGAACACCGCTTCCATCGCATCGGCCAACGTGTTGTCGTTCTCGCGACCTCCCGCAGCGGCGTCACCGCGGCCCAGTCGGAGATAGCCGCCCAGACCGATACGCCGCGCCACCCCTGCCAGCGCCCGTCCGCTCGCCAACAGACTGCGTCGAACCGTCAGCGTGCCCTCGTCGGCATCGGCAAAGCGCGCGTAGAGACGCTGCGCAGACAACAGGCCGAAGACGGCGTCTCCCAGAAACTCCAGCCGCTGATTGTCGCGCACAGACGACGCGGAATGGTCCGTCCGGTATGAGGGTGCCGTCACGGCGATTTTCAGCAATTCCTGCTCGCGAAACGCATACCCCAGACGCGCCTCCAGCCCACTCAGGCGTTGTTCTGTATCACTCGGTTCCGCCACACACACTCCCCTTGAGACATCGTCCCATTTGACGTGGTAAGTGTGACATGGCACAACGTGACGGGCAAGCGAAAACGTATTCGGTTAGCGACGGGGGGGGCAGACGAAGCGCGAGGGAAAGCGGAACTGATGCGGCACAGGCTGGTGTACCGACTTCAGTCGGCCCGGTTCGCCCCAGCCGGCTAAAGCCGGGACACCAACGGGGCCAGCCACCCCGTCGCTTCCTCTTCCCTTCGCATCAGTATGCCACTCCCCCGTGGCTAACCGAATACTTTCGCATCCGGTTTTCGCCTTCCTCTCCCGCCGACCGTATGCTATCATCTGGGCACAACGACAAGGATAGGTAATCTGCGAATGACCATGACTCTGCAAGACGAGATACAACGGCTGAAGCGTGAACGGGGTGCCGTCATCCTGGCCCACAACTATCAGCTTGGCGAGGTGCAGGACATCGCCGACTTCACAGGCGATTCGCTGGAGTTGGCCCGCAAGGCGACTGACATTCAGGCTGCTGTCATTGTTTTTTGCGGCGTTCATTTCATGGCCGAGACCGCTGCGATCCTCAATCCCGGCAAGACGGTGCTGCTGCCGGCTGCGGATGCCGGTTGTCCGATGGCCGACATGCTCAGCGGCGAGCAGCTCCGCGCCCTCAAGGCGCAGCATCCCGGTGCCAAGGTCCTCTGCTATGTCAACAGCACGGCCGATGTCAAGGCAGAGAGCGACTGCTGCGTGACCTCCGCCAATGCTGTTCAGGTTGCGCGGAGCTACGCACCGGACCAGCCGATCATCTTTGTGCCCGACCGCCATCTTGGCAGCTACACGGCCGAGCAACTTGGACGAAAATTCATCTTGTGGCCGGGGTTCTGCCCGACCCATGCGCGGCTCACGGAAACCCACCTTCAAGCCGCGCGCGCGCTGCATCCCGGCGCGCCCGTGCTGGTCCATCCCGAGTGCCCCAAGCCGGTGCGCGACGCCGCCGACGCGGTTCTCTCAACGGGCGGCATGTGCCGCCATGTCCAAGGGCGCAGCGAATCGGTGTTCATCATCGGCACCGAGACCGGCATCCTGCACCGGCTCCAGCGTGAGAATCCCGCAAAAACGTTCTACCCCCTGCTCGAACAGGCGGTCTGCCCCAACATGAAAAAAATCACGTTGGAAAAGATCCTGTGGAGCCTGCGCGAGATGCACACCGTCATCACGGTGCCTGAACCCATCGCTGGCAAAGCCCGGCACGCCATCGAGGCGATGCTGGCCGTACACTAAAAACACCTAAAAAGGAAATGGTTCCTATGGACACGACAGCACCCCGTTCACATACTTGGCGCTTTTTCCGCACCTGCGGGCTTGACCAAGCGCTCCTGCAATCGGGCGGCGATCTCGCGGATCTCGCCAATCTGGACCAGAAACTGTGGACGGCCCTGAGCTGCCCCACGCGCGGCGTCCGCTTTGACTCCAAGACGCTGGCGTTGCTGGACACCGATAACGACGGCCGCATCCGTGTTCCCGAAATGCTGGGCGCCATCGCTTGGCTCTCCGCGCGCCTGACCTCGCTCGAACCCCTGTTCGCCGGCGCTGACACGGTCAAGCTCGCGTCAATCTCGACTGCCACGCCCGAAGGCAAGGCGATGCTCGCCAACGCCAAGCGCATCCTCAGCAATCTTGGCAAAGGCGCGGCGGATGCCATCAGTCTGGCGGATGTCGCCGACACCGCCAAAATCTTCGCCGAAACCCGTTTCAACGGTGACGGCATCGTGCCGGCCGAAGCCGCAGACGATCCCGCGGTTCAGCAGGCGATCACGGAGATCATCACCCTGTTCGGCGCCGAGGCCGACCGCAGCGGCAAGCCGGGCGTGAACCAAGCCAAGACCGACGCCTTTTTCGCGGCGGCCGCCGCTCGCCTGCAATGGTCCGCCGCCATGACCGATCCCGCCGTCGTGCCGCTTGGCGAGAAGACCGCCGCCGCCGCCGCCGCTGTCGCCGCCGTGCGCGCCAAGATCGACGATTACTTCACGCGCTGCCGCATGGCTGCCTTTGACCCGCGCGCCGCGCAGGCACTCAGCCGTACCGATGCCGACCTGGCCGCGCTGGCTGACCAAGAGTTGAGCGACGGACAGCCGGCCATCGCTGCCTTCCCGCTCTCCAAGATCGAGGCCGATCGCGACCTGCCACTGCTGAGCGGTGCCAACCCCTACTGGGCCGGTGCGCTCACGGCGTTTCATGACGCGGCCGTCAAACCCCTGCTGGGTGACGGAGTGACCGCGCTTTCCGCCGCGCAGTGGCAAGCCCTTAAAGCCAAGCTGGCACCCTACGATGCCTGGCTGGCCGCCGAGGCCGGTAAAGAGGTCGCCGCGCTGCCCGCCGACCGGTTGGCGACGTTGGTCAACAGCAAGGCCAATCAGACGATCACCGCACTGATCGCCCAGGACGCGGCGCTGGAAGCCGAGAACGCGCAGATCACCGAGGTGGAGCGTTTGATCCGTTACCACGCCAATCTGGTGACCCTGCTGAACAACTACGTCAACATGGGGCGGCTTTACGACCCTTCTGCTACGGCGATTTTCCAGGTCGGGACGCTCTATATGGATGCGCGCGCCGCCAGTCTCTGCTTCCACGTCGACGATGTCGGCGCACACTCAACGATGGCGGCGGCGAGCAAGTGCTGCCTCGCCTATTGCGTGCTCACGCGTCCTGGCACCCAAGAGACGCGCACGGTCTGCGCGGCTTTCACGGCCGGTTTCGCGCAGACGCTGTGGGTGGGCCGCAACGGCATTTTCTATGATCTCGACGGTAAAGACTGGGATGCGACGATCGTCAAGATCGTGGATAATGCGATCTCGCTGAAAGAGGCGTTCTGGGATCCGTGGCGCAAAATCGCGGCGATGATCAACGCGCAGATCACGAAGCTGCTCGCCTCCAAGCAAGATGCCGCGCTGGCTGCGGCGTCTAAGAAAGTCGATTCCGCCGGCGCGGCGGCCGCAGCACCCGCGGCGGCGGATGCGCCCAAAAAAATGGACGGTGCGGCGCTGGCCTCCTCGGTCGCGGCGCTCGGCATCGCGGTCGGCTTGATCGGTTCCGCCGTGGGCGGTCTGGTCAGTGTGTTGGCTGGGCTGCCGCTCTGGAAGACGCTGGCCGGCGTGCTCGCCGTCATCCTGATCGTCTCTGGGCCGTCGATGATTCTCACGTGGTTCAAGTTGCGCGCGCGCGATCTGGCGCCGATCCTGAACGCCTGCGGTTGGGCGGTCAATCGCCGTCTGCGGTTCTCGCTCAAGCTGGGCCGGCTCTTCACGAGCGAGGCCGCGCTGCCGCAGAACGCCTCGCGCGAATTGAAGGATCCGTATGCGGACGACACCTCGACGCGCAACACGGTGATCACGTTACTGGTGCTCGCGGCGATCGTTGCCGGGCTCTGGCTGGCCGGTGTGCTGGACAACGCGCTGCCCGGTTGTCTCAAACGCGAACGGCCGGCCTGCACCGTGCCGGCTGTGGAAGCCCCCGCCGCCCCTGCCGCCGCGTCATGAACCCGACCGCTGACCACTTGAATCAACGTTTCGGCGCCCCCGGACGGCTTGTTTTCCGTACGGGGGCTGTCGGATTGTCCTTTGCAGCGCTGGCCAGCCGTTATGGCACCTGCGAACTGTCGCTCTACGGTGCCCATGTCCTCAATTACCGGCCACTCGGACACGTGCCGGTCCTGTTCATGAGCGAACAGTCGCGTGTGGAACGCGGCGCACCGTTCCGCGGCGGCATCCCGGTCTGCTGGCCTTGGTTTGGCCCGGCCTCCGATCCCGGCCTGCCGCTTCACGGGTTCGCGCGTATCACAGAATGGAGCGTGCAGGCGACGTCCTATGACTCTGACAGCACGGAAATCACGCTGGCGCTGGCCGACACCGATGCCACGCGCTGCTTCTGGCCCCACGCCTTTGCCTTGAGCCTGCGCATCGTGCTGGCGCAGAGCCTGACGCTGGAGCTCACGACGGAAAACCGGGACACGCGGCCTTTCACCGTCTCGCAAGCCTTTCATCCCTATTTGCGCGTGCGCCAGATCATGGACGCGACGGTGCGCGGACTCGACGGCGCACCGTACCGGGACCGCCTGAGCGGCCGTCAGGGGGAACAGGCGGGTCTGCTGAACATCCGTGGCGAAATGGACCGTGTCTTCACGCCGCGCGCTCCGGTCTGCGCCCTGCATGATCCGGGCATCGGACGCGACATCACCGTGACCTTCCGGGGCGCGCGCCGCCTCGTGGTCTGGAACCCCTGGATCGATAAAGCGCGGGCGCTATCCGATTTCGGCGACGACGAGTACGCGCGCATGCTCTGTCTTGAACCCGCCAATACCGACGGCGACGAGGTCACGCTCGCGCCCGGTGCGACACATACGCTTTCACTCGCCGTGCAGGCAACACTCACATGAAGCGGTGGCAACAACGTTGTTATCGTTACGGACCGGCTGTCGCGCTGTCTTTACTGATCCCGGCGTTGTCGTTGGTGCCCGCCCGGTTCTTTTCCTGCTTTGCCGGTCAGCCGCCGTCCATTCCCGGCCTGGATAAATGGGTGCACGCGCTCATGTACGCCGCCCTGAGCCTGTCGCTGTACCACGCGCTCTCCCAGGAAGCATGCAGACGCCCCGGACCGTTGCTGGCGATCGCCGTTGCCGCCTCGCTTTTCGGAGCGGTGATGGAGTGCGGCCAAGGTGTTCTCACACACTCGCGGGCTCTGGACCCCTTTGATGCTCTCGCCAACACGGCAGGAGCCTTCGGTCTGATCCTCTTCATCATGCTACGCACGCATGTTTCCCGTTCAAGTCATGAGTGATCCCGACACAGATCTGTTCATCGATCACGATGCCGCAGAAGGCGTCGTGTCGGACGGCTCGGCCGCGCAGTTCCGACAGCCCTTGGCGGCCCGCATGCGCCCCGTTACGCTGGAGGAGGTGCTCGGACAGGACCATATCCTCGGTCCCGGCAAGCTGCTGCGCCGCGTCATCGAGGCCGACCGGCTCACCAACCTGATCTTTTTCGGGCCGCCGGGCTGTGGCAAAACCACGCTGGCTGAAGTGATCGCGCGAGTCACCCTCCGCCGTTTCGAACGCACCTCCGGCGTGCTTTCCAATGTCGCGGGGTTGCGCACGGTATGCGAGACCGCCAAACTTTTCAAGGACGGGCCCGGCACGGTGTTGTTCGTGGATGAGATCCATCGCTTCAACAAGTCGCAGCAGGATGTGCTGCTGCCTTATGTGGAGAACGGCACCGTCACGCTGATCGGCGCGACCACCCACAATCCGAATGTGTTCGTGAACAGCCCGCTGACGTCACGGTCGCTGGTCTTCGAACTGCGTCCGCTGAGCGAAGAGGCGGTCGCCGCGCTGATTCGCCGCGCCGTGGCCGACACCGCGCGCGGTCTGGGCTATTTGCGCCTCGACCTCACGCCGGAAGCCGTGGGCTTCCTGGCGATGATCTGCGACGGCGACGCGCGACGCGCGCTGACCGCGCTGGAGGTGGCCGCACTCTCCACGCCGCCTGACGCGGACGGTGTGCTCCGGCTGACGCATGCCGTCGTTGAGGAGTGCGTCCAGCGCAAGATGGTGCTCTACGACAAAGACGAGGACGGCCATTACGATACGATTTCAGCTTTCATCAAATCGGTGCGCGGTTCCGATCCACACGCTGCGGTCTACTGGCTCGCCAAGATGCTGGAAGCCGGCGAAGATCCGCGGTTTATCGCGCGCCGCCTGATCATCCTGGCCTCCGAAGACATCGGCAACGCCGATCCGCGCGGGCTGACCGTCGCCGTCGCCGCGATGCAGGCGGTCGAGTTCATCGGAATGCCTGAGGCGCGCATCACCTTGGCGCAGGCCACCACGTATCTCGCCACCGCGCCCAAAAGCAACGCCGCCTACCTGGCCGTGGACGAGGCGCTGGCGGATGTGCGTTCGGGCCGGCTGATGGCGGTCCCGGAGCATCTCAAGAACGTTCACGTCGCGGCGATCGGCCGTGAAGGACTCGACACGCCCTACAAATACCCGCACGATTACGCGCAGCACACGGTCCAGCAAACCTATCTTCCGGTCGACAAGCGCTACTACCGGCCCACCGTTCAGGGTTATGAGGAGACCATCGGCAAACGCATGGCGTATGTTGAGACTCTGAAGCGCAAACCTGCGCGGGAATCATGACGCCTGCATGCCGCCCGCGCACGTTCTGAAAGGATCCGTCATCATGAAAACACTTTTGAAAATCCCCGGTTTTGTCGATCTTCAAGTGAACGGTTTCGTCGGCGTGGACTTCAGCAGCGAAACCCTCACCGAGGAGGGCTTTGTGCATGCCGCGCGTACGTTGCTGGAGCGCGGCACTGCGGCGTTTCTGCCGACCCTGATCACCAATCACGAGGCGCTGTTGCGTCGCAATCTTACGCTCATCGTGCGCGCGCTGAAAAACGATGCCGTGCTCGCCCGTCATATCCCGGGTTTTCATCTCGAAGGCCCGTTCATCTCGCGTGAACCCGGAGCGGTCGGCGCGCATGATCCGGCGGCCGTACACGCGCCCTCGTGCGAGGTTTTCGACAGGCTCCGGGAGTGGTCCGGCGGCCGGTTGCGCCTGCTGACGCTTGCGGCGGACGTGCCGGGCGCAGACCGGCTCGCGCGGCATGCTGTCGCGTGTGGCGTCACCGTTTCGTGCGGCCATCACCTGGCGGGACTGGATGACGTGGCGCGGCTCGCCGACGCGGGCGCCGCTGCGCTCACGCATCTCGGCAACGGTATGCCCAATCTGGTGCACCGGCACAATAATCCCCTGCTCGCCGGTCTCGCCGAAGAGCGGCTCAAGGTGTTGTTCATTCCGGACGGCCACCACCTGCCCAATCATGTGCTGAGAGTGTTCGCGCGCGCGGCCGGGGCTGACCGCCTGATTGCAACGACAGACGCGGCTTCCGCTGCCGGACTCCCCCCCGGCACCTACGATGTTCTGGGCAACCGTGCGGTGCTTGAACCGGACGGACTCCTCCATAATCCCGAGAAGCAATGTCTGGTGGGATCGTCCGCGACGCTGCTGGCCTGCATGAATGTGCTGCATGCGCTCGGCTGTTTCCCTTTGGACGCATTGCTGCGCATTGGTTTCTACAATCCCATGCAGTTGATCGGAATCGAGCCCGCCGACATCCCTTCGTGCAAACACGGCGTCATTTTTACGCCGGACGCCGGCTTTGCGCTGCATTGAGCTCATGGGCAAAAAAATTGAGGGGATGACCGATGAAACTCATGGTGATTTCCGACGTGCACGGACATACCGGACAGGTTGCCGCGCTGCACAAGGCCTGCGAGGAGGTTGACGCGCTGATCATGTGCGGCGACTTCACCACCTTTGGCTCACACGGCCAAATCCAACGTGTCGCCGATGTGCTGCGCGTCCCTGACCTGCCCTGTTTTTTTGTGATCGGAAACTGCGACTGCATGGCGATCGACGGCGTGCTGAACGGATGGGCCAACCTGCACGCCCGCTGCGTGCCGCTTGGCGAATGGATACTGACCGGACTCGGCGGGGCGCTGTCCTGCCCCGTGCAAACCCCCACGGAACTTCCTGAGTCAGCGTACGTCGCGCATCTCGACCGGCTTCGCACCACATGCGAAACGCACGCATCGCGGGTCATCCTCGCGGTCCACCAGCCGCCGCACGGCACTTCAGCCGACCTGCTGCCCAACGGCAATCACGTCGGCTCGCACGCGCTCCGCGCCTTCATTGACCACTTCCAGCCGGCGTGCTGCCTCTCGGGCCATATTCACGAAGCCGCGTCGCGAAGCCGCTGCGGTTCAACGCTCGTTGTCAATCCGGGCCCTTTCGCCAAGGGACACTTTGCGATTGTCGAGTTGTGAGTGCCGTTTGGGTGGTATTCGGTTAGCCACGGGGGAGTGGCATACTGATGCGAAGGGAAGAGGAATCG
>CAZOIS010000150.1:0-9914 GCA_964579865.1 uncultured Lentisphaeraceae bacterium
CCGCGTGGCCGTTTTCAAAACGTCACGTGTTGCGCTGGCCGGTCGCGCGCGCGGTTTTAAAAAACGAAGGAGGAATCGAATATTTTCAAAATGGGACCTATGACAGAGCGACTGGATTAGTGAAGTATTCGGAGAAAAAACTTCCAGTAATTCTAGAGAAGCTGGTCAATTTGCACAAAGCGTCGACCAAAAATTTTAAGCATTTGTTTTCCACGACATTCGGGATCTTATTATTGTTTCTGGCGATCTCATCATTCTGGATGTTCAAAACAAAAACGGAATTGTTCCGCAGGGGGATTTGCATCGCAGGTTTAGGTGTTGTGTTTGCCATTATTTTATTGGTTTTATAGTGCTGAAAGAGAGTGGGGGCTAGAGGCGTAATCGACTTTGTGCAAAGGCGTTTCCGGTTATTCCCTCATTCGCGGTTGCCCGCCGACCTGCACTTGTCCCGCACACCCTGAGGAGCGCACCAAGGCGGCCGCGACGCCGATCCTGCGCGACGTAGCCGGGCGCGTCGCGGATGCCGACAGCCACCCGTCAAAACGCTTTCTCGCTCTTTACGGTCTTCGTGCGTATCGACTACATGACAGCTTCTCTTTAAAATCTTTATTCTTGCCTTTCTTCTCAAATAAAGGTTCCATACAAGTGACTGGCGCGTAACATACCGTACGTTCCCATATCACACACGGAAGGAGGCGATATGAACCCGGCGCAACACGACAAGTCATCGGCAAGGGCCCGCACTCCACTTATGGGGAAAGACCCTCTCGCCACCACCCAGAAGATCCTCGACCTGATGGTAATACTCGCAACCGCAAAAGAAACCGCCGTCCGGTTCGAGGTCGCGGCGGCGCAGGACAGCAAGGTCTTTATCGCGGGAACTTTCAACGACTGGAATCCGACCTCACATCCGCTGGAATATCGCCCGAATAAGAATGTCTTCCGGGCATACCTGCTTCTGGAGGAAGGCACACACGAGTACAAGTTCGTTGTGAACGGGGTCTGGCAAGAGGACCCGAATTGCCCGGAGCGGGTGCCAGACGGAGAAGGAGCGTTCAACAGCGTCATACATGTTCAACTCCCCTCACGCAAATGACGCCCCGTGATACGTATGCAACGGAATCATATAGGGATATCGACACAGATCAATTTCCTTGCGCGATTCCCCTTACTTACCCCCATGCTAGTGAATTGAGAAATACACTACGATACCGACTGTGTTCCCTGATCGCGTCGTGTTGAAACGGACGTCAGGATTCGCCGTAAGAGGCTCGGTATTCCCGCATGGATGAACCGTAACGAGATTTGAAAAGGCGTTTCAGGTGTTTCGGGTTCTTGAAGCCGCAGACGAGCGAGATGCGGGTGATCGAGTAGTGCGTCGAAAAGAGGAGACGCACCACTTCGGCAAGGCGACGGTCGATGATCGTATCGAGAATGGAACGGTTCTCGACTTCGCGGAAACGGAGGTCCGCGAGCGCACGGGAGACGCTGAGGTGCTTGACCACATCTGTGACGCGGATGCCTTCGCAGGCATGGAGGTCGATGAAGGCGAGAGCATTGTGGACGAGCTGTCCGGACGGCGAAAGCGGCCGCGTCGTTTCGCGCACGACTACGGTTTTCGTAGGGCACTTGACCGTCTTCCGCTTGGACGGCGACTTCCGCTGCATCATCGCCGCGAGCTGCGCCGCCGCCCGGAACCCGACCTGTTCGTGGTCAAGGCTGATGCTGGAAAGGGGCGGCACGGTGAAGTCGCAGATCACGCGGTCGTTGTCCACCCCGATCAACGATACCTGTTTGGGGATCTTCAGCCCGAGCCTGTGGCAGCATTCGATCACCTGCGCGGCACGGGTGTCGTGATCGGCCATGACCGCGGCGGGTTTGGGCAGATCCAACAACCACGCTTCGAGTTTCCTGACGTCATCCGGCGACCCCGGAGAGATGGACAGTCTTTCCGGTCCGCCGAAGGCCGTCGTCGTGGCTCTGAAGCGTTTCGCCTCTTCAACGAAGCCGCGCTTGCGCAGGTCGGACCAAGGAAGGCCCCTGTAGGAGGCGACGAAGCCGAAAGCGTTGAACGATCCGAGCGAGGCGAGGTATTTCGCGCCTTGCGAGCCGATGTTCTCTTCGTCCACGCCGACGAAGGCGAGATTGCCCTTTCGCGAGGCGAGCCGCGGGTCGGGTGCGCTCATCACCACCATCGGGATGTCGAGCCGCGCGAAGGCGTCCGTAACCGCCTGAGTCATGCCGATTTCGCTGGTGAGGATGCCGCTGATGCCGGCATCCTTGAAGGCTGCGACCCGCTCGGGCGTGAGCGCATCCGGCATCAGGTCCATCTGTACGGAGCAATACGGGTCGCTCCTCGCATATTGGAGAGCTCCTTGCAGTAACTCTCTCCCCGATCCCGTCATCCGCAGGATCAACAGTACGCGGTTGATTTTGGCTTTTTTCGCGGTCATACGTGTATTGTACCCTATTCATTGGTGAAAAGGGGACATTTCTTTTGTTGAGAATGTACCCGCCAAAATTTGACGGATGTGGAACTTTTTGCTGATTATGTCCGTGTAATGCAGACAGTGTATTCACGAAAGACAAGGAAGAAACCATGAGAAAAGCGTTGACGTTGTTGGCAATCGCGTTCGTCTCGTCCGCGTTCGCGGCGAGGACGGTGTCTATTTCATCGACCACGGATACGTCCGTCACGCTGACGTGCGGAACCGGCGACGGTAAGAGCTATCAGCTGTACGTCGGGTACGGCGCTGCGGACGGCGGCAAGACCACGTCGGCGTGGAGCACGTTCGCCAAGGTGGCTGACATCGCCGATTCGACCACATCCTATTCGTACACGCTTCCTGAAGGCTGGGGAACGACGGTGAAGGCGATCCGGTTCTTCCTTGTCGAGCCCCAGGGCCGCGCGATCACCAGCGAGTGGTGGCGCTTCACGTTCACCAAGTCGGCCTACTCGCCCACCCAGTTTGCACTGGGCGACCTGCGCCTTTGGAGCGATACGGCGGCGGCGACCGATCAGGCTTACGGAATCGTGCTGCAGAGCACGCAAAGCGCCCCGGCCCTCAATCAGGGCTGTGCGTTCACGTCGATGACATTGACCTCTACGAACTTTCCCGGACAAGCGAATCTCTGGAGTCTCAACAACTGCTTCGACAACGAAAAGTACAACGCGATTCACTCCTATCTTTCCACGACGCTTTCCGCATCTCCCCAGTCCATAACCCTTCGTCTGGCCTCGGGAAAGAACTCGGTGACGTGCTATTCGATGATTTCGAGCTATATACAATGGAACTATCATCCGGATTCCTGGTATGTGGAAGTGTCGGACGACGGTACGAACTGGACGAAGATCGACGCGCGTGCCGGCCAGGCCGAAATGGCGACCATGTATACCGGCAATCCCTACACGCCGAACGTTGCGGTTGTCGCTTCCCAGACCGCGACTTTCGAGAAGGCGACGGTCGCTTCGCCCTGGTACGTATCGCCCCGCGTCGTGACCGCGATCGCCACCGGATACGCCGGAACGACCGACCCGCATTACATGAACAAGTCGGCGGACGACAAGTATCTCGCCATCCCGCTCAACTACACGGTCGACGCGCCGATTCAGCTCTACCGCATTCCGGATCTTGTCTCGCACGGCGCGACTGCGGCGAATCTCGCCCAAGCGCAGGTTTCGACGACGACGCTCGGTACGCTCGCGCGGCCTAAGGGCTGCGCGGTTTCGTCCTCGTGGGCGCTTCCCGGCAATGCCGACAACCATTCGTACAGCGCGCTTTCGACTTCCTCCACCGTTTCGTGGGCGACCGGTTCCACGGCGCTTTCGCTTTCGTTGCAGGACGGCGTGATCGCCGACGGTCTCGATTTCTCGTCCGACGGTCTATACCTTTACGCCAATGACTTGTCGACGCGCAACGTTGTCCGCCGCTACACGGTGGGGACGGTGACGCAAGGCGCGACGCTGACCCAGGAGCGTTCGTTCACGAGCGCCTTGACGCGCATCCGCAACCTTTCCGTCTATAAGATCGCCGGCAAGGACATGCTGTATTTCGGCGAAGGCGACAGTTACGCCGCCACCGTCGGCAAGGTCTACGTCGTCGATACGACGGCAGGCTCCTGGTCGGAATCGCTGCTGGTCGACACGGGCCACGCCGGCGACATCATGAACGTCAAGATTTCCGATTCGGCCACGGACGAACCAAAGTTGTACGTTGCCTTCGATGACGGCACCCTTCTGATCTACGGACTCAATGCCGACGGCATGAGCGGAGCGACGCAGGTGAAGGAAGTCAGTCCGGACCAGACCGCGGCGCTCTGCGGTCTTTCGTCAAAACCCGCGACGATGAAGTTCCGCAACTTCGAGGTGACGGACGACGCGAGCTACGCGTTCTTTCTGTACGGAACGAACGGCGACGCCGGCAATCCCGACGGCGTTACCAAGTTCACCGTCGTTTCTTCCATTCCGGACCGGTATGTGGTCGAGAAGGGTTCTCCCTCCACGATCACCGCCTCGCAGACTGTTGACGCGGTTTACCTGCACGACAATCTCACGGTCGACAGCGGAGCAAAGTTGACCATCGGTGCGGGCGGCATCATCAAGACGGGCATCAATCCTGGCGAATCGCCGGTACTGACTGTCGACGGCGGTGCGAGTATTGTCGCGAACAGTACCGTCCATACCACAGTCGGCGAAGGCGGTGGCAGCGGTTCCATCCTCATCAAGGGTGGATCGGCGGTGGAACTCTTCAACCTCACCGTGTCTCCCGAACTCGGATGTGACGATGACGAGTTTGCGCTGTTGACCGTGCAGAGCGGGGCCAGGGTGACGATGCTCGAGTGGAGAAATCGGAATGCTTCGGTGGCGGCCAAGATGGTATTTGACGGCGGCGGTATCCGGCCGACGACCTTCGATGCCAAACCGTTTGGCACGGTCGCCGGCTCGAAATGGGTGCTTGAGGGTGTCAACGGCAACGACATCCTCATCGGTTCGATGGGGATGCAACGCCTGTATTGGAGGGACGGCGACGGCGTCGTCGAGACGCGCGGAAACAGCAATGTGATTGTCTATGACAACGCGGGCAACAGCACGTTTTCCGGCACCGTCTATCTCAACGCGGGGCCGGGTTATGCGGTCTGGAACCACAGCGGCGACTTCATTGCCTCCAACCAGGTGGACATCATCGCCACGATGGGCGGCTACGACGTGCTGCCGTACGGTGATGGCACGGGCGGTGTCGTCTTCAGGAGCGGACTGGGCGAGGCGACGGCGGAACATCGCGGACAGTTGAACATGGGATCAAACAAACTTACGGTCAATTCGCTCGATACGGAGATCGCGAAGGCGACCCTGAACGATACTGGATCGCAGTTGACGGTCTACGCCAAGAACGGCGACAGCAACACCATCAAGGGCGCATTCGCGAACGGAAGCACGGCGATCGTCAAGAAGGGGACGGGAACGGTTTCGGTGGAGACCGGTTCTCAGCAGTGGACGTCGGTCACGGTCAACGAAGGCACACTTCGGTTTTTCGATGCCGATTCTTCGATCTTGGCGAAAGTGAACGCGATCACCGTCGGAAGCGGTGCGCAGATGCAAGTCGACACCCAGCAGCTCAGGGCGAACTCGGTGGCCGGAGCCGGAGCGGTCTCCGAGGTCAACGGCGGTCGCCTCATCTACGGGTTCGGAGCGTCGAGCGCCTCTGATTCCGTTGTCTACGATTCCATAAACACGGCGTTCAATTCGGTCGTCAAAGGGGGGTCGAACCGTGCGGTCATGCAGTTGGCCTCGACGCTTTCGACGGAAGAGTTCTTCGTTGATGCCGGTTCGGTCGTGTTCGCCGGACGCACCATCACCAACGACTGGTGGCGGATGGTGTTCACCGGCAATGTCTATTCCGGAAATTACAACGTCCAGCTCGGTGATCTTCGCTTCTACTCGTCGACCGCCTGCTCCGAGAACGTCTCGCAGGGGCTCACGCCCGGTTCCGGCACGGATGCGTCCGCGCTCGCAAAGGGCAAGGTCATCACCACGTTCGTCACTTCGACCACCAAGCCGGCTGGCCAGTCGTGCAACCTCTGGGACATCCGCAACGCCTTCGACAACTCCGAATACAACGCGGTTTGGGCGCCATCGACGACCTCACTCGCCTCAAGCCCGAAGTCGATCACCTGGCGGCTGGCTGAAGGACGCAACCGTGTGCAGTGCTACAAGGTCATATCGTCCTACATCACATGGTATCTGCATCCTAACGCCTGGCGGGTCGAGACGAGTCCTAATGGCAGCAACTGGACGGTGGTCGACACGCGGAGCGGTCAGCAGAGTTCAACGGGCGGCGTCTCGCTCGGCGGAACCAGCCCGTACACCATCAAGGGATATGTGACGGCCGGCGCGGCGGGGATCGCAGCCTCGGCGAAGCTTTCGGTCGCGTCCGGCGCGTCCATCGACTTCGCGAACGTGGACGGCGGGCAGACGATCACCAAGATCGAGGTCGACTGCGCCAATGGCGGCGGCACGATTTCGAACTTCATGGTCGGCGAAAGCGGAGTCTTGTATCTCAAGAACGTGGCCTCCGCGAACAAACTCAACAATTACGAGGTGCCGGTGACGCTTGAAGGCGTGACGGCCGGTGCGAATTTCAAGAATTGGACCGTGTTTGTGAACGGATCGCTTAACGGCTATCGCAGGGCCTCTTGGATTGGCGGAAAACTCGTGTTTCTCCCGGCGGGCACATGCATCATCCTCCGGTAGGTTGGGACATGTGCGATTGTTTCCGGGACGGTGCCCCGGTGAAAAAGTCCTCGTTCGGGTTTGACAGGACGGGGACTTATCGCGGATAAAATCCGACACATGGAAATTCTGGCATTTGCAGGCTGGGGCGAAGACGGCCGTGACTTCACTGGGAACGCATCGCTGAAAGGACTGGAAACGAAATGATTTTTTCTTGTTTCGCGCTGGCGGCGGTGATGAAAACCGTGGACTTCGGTCCGGCGACGGTCGGGGGGTATACGTGTTTCGACGTGAAGTCGAAAACGGGGGAGCCGGTCGTGAAGGTCGAATACGCGAACCATCCGGACGGATTGACGGGGAAGGGCGACTTCACTCGCGAGTCGTCCGCCCGATATCTCGGCAGCGACGTGGATCTGCCGGTCCTGCCGGGCAATGTCAACCGCCACGAGATCTACCGCATCGGCCGTACCGGACGCTTCGTCGGCCCGCTCATACAGGGCCAGGCGCGTTATGCGCGGATCAGCGTCGAGCCGGACGACGCGCAGGTCGAAATCGAGAACTTCACGCTCACCAATGTCGAGGTCTACGCTACCGAGCCGACGGTCGGAGAATTCCGATGCAGCGACGAGCGGCTCAACCGGCTGTGGGAGGCGGGCGTCCAAGCGTGCCGCATCGCCTCTTTCCCAAACCATGACGCGTGGAAGGCGGTCGGCGGAAAGCTTCTGCCGCGCAAGCTTCGTAAGGGATCGTCCCGCGGCTGGTGCCGCACCGTTTCCCCGGCGGACGGCACGTTAGAAGTCGTATACGAGTTCGATGCGAATCCGCATTTTCCGGTCGGGTACTTCGTGGTGCTTGCCGGGGAACGCTCGAAGTCCGTCGAGGAACGCTCCACGAACGCGCTCAAGTTGGTTTCGCTGCCGATACGGAAAGGGGAGCGGTTCGGCTTCGAGGTCCGCAAGGAGTCGTGGCCGATGATCGATTCGGTGGCGATCCGGGGGGCGGACGGCAAGGAGGTCTTCCGCGAGGACTTCGACGGTGGCCTTGCCGATTGGGAGTACACGCGCACGCTTCCGTTCATCGCGGACGGCGCGAAACGCGACCGGCTGGTCTGGTCGGGCGATCTCTGGTGGGCGGAACGGAGCGTCTTCCACGCCTTCTCTCCGGACGTGCCGTACCTTCGCGATTCTCTGAAGATGCTCGCCTTCAACCAGACTCCGGAGGGCTTCGTGCACGCCTGTCCGTATCCGGAGAATTCGGAGCCTCCGGAATCCGGCGATTACGGGCCTTGGGCGTCGGACGAATTTGCCGCGTGGCTCGTGCCGGCCGCGTGGGATTACCTTCTTTACACCGGCGACGCTGCGACGCTTCGCGAGATCTATCCTGCGATCCGGCGGCTCATGGCGTATCTGAAGTCGAACTGCCGCGCGGATGGAATCTTCGGGCAACGCGAAGAGACATCGAAGCACGCGCTCAGCGAACGGCTCGGCGACTGCTCGCACCGCCTTTACATGAACGTCCTCCTCTGGAAGTGCTATGTCGATGCGGCGGCGATCGCCGCGGAACTCGGGGAGGAGGCGGAATCCTGGCGGGACGATGCGCAGCGGCTCGCCGCAGCGATACGCGCGAACTTCTGGGACGCGAAGAAGCGCCACTTCAACTATTCCTTGGAAGCACAGCGCTTCCAGGCGATCGCGAACGCCTTTACGATGGCCACGGGATTCCTGACCGCCGAGGAAGCCCGCGTCCTCGCTCCGAAGCTGGTTCGGCTCGGCGTCGGTAAGTTCCAAGCGCTGATCATCCGAGGCAAATTCGGCTACGGTTTCGGGTCCGGAGCGCTGGATTCGATTGAGGGTACGAATTGGCTGCGGATGGTCGACCCCTCCTGGCCGGGTGCGCATTGCACCACGGAATGCATGTATTTGATGACGAAGGGCTGGTGGGACGAGTCGCATCCCGACACCGCGATTTCGGGACAGCTCTCGGATTATGTGCTGGGCCTGCGCCCGGCCGAGCCCGGCTATCGCAAGTGGACCTTCGACCCCAAGCCCGGCAAGCTTACGTTCGCGGAAGGAAAAGTCCCGACGCCGCGCGGCGTCTTCGAGGTCGGGTGGAAACGCAAGGGCGGCAAGCTCGCATGTCGAGTTCGCGAGCCAGGCAAGGATGTCCGCGAGTTCGAACTGCCCGTTTCTGTGGAACCGGATGTCGATGCCGCCGCCGGCGTCGGGTCTGGCCAATTCGAGATCGTCGATTTCCAGACCGATCCGGCGGATGATGAATACGGGCACATCGAGCAGGTGATCGACCTCGGGCGGATCGTCGCCGTACCGTCGGTGAGGTTCTCGCCCTCGCAACGTTTCGACGGTTGGCCCGGGAACCTCACCATCGAGGGCGCGGCGGAACCGGACAAGTTCACCCGGCTCAAGAAACTCGACAGATTTGAACGCAAAAACGAACTCGTCGTCGATCTCGGCACCGTAGTCGGGGCCCCCCGCGTCCGTTACCTTCGTCTTTCCACGACCAATCCCGGCGGTTCCTGGATGGGCAGTTGCTTCAATCTCCAGTTCGCGAAAATCGTGATCGTCATTCAGGAAGAGTGACAACGGAGCAACAGGAAACGTATCGGGGCTTCGAGTTAAACCGCTAGGGCAGCAGGTGCGGGTAGCGTGGCCGTAATTCGGTTTTGTTCATTTCATTCTTCTCCCCCGCCAAATCCCTAAAGGGAAACGCCGTCAAGACCGGGTAGGGGAGTTGCACCGCCGGCGGCCGCACCTCACTCAACTCCATCGCCCATCCCCGCCAGATCGCCCGCCTAGGCACTCCCCCCCGTTTAGGTTCCCCCGGCGCACCCCCTTACCAGGTTGGTGTCAACGGTGTTCCCTTGGCAGAAGAAGACGGCGCGGCTTGCGGGAGAGGAGGTATACGTGTATCAAGCCGCTGGTGGAGCGGGCGCGGTTTTTGGTTCGTTCGGTGCCGGGTGGGTAGGGGGGGGGTGCGGTTCTGTTTTTGTAGTTGTTTTTGTTTTCGTCGCACAAAAACACGTTTCTGCTCAATCTGTAACCACAACCATGCAAAACCCCATAAGGGCACAAAAAAGCCCGCATTTATTGGGTTTTAATCAACAAATACGGGCCTTAAAATGGCTCCGGCGGCAGGATTCGAACCTGCGACCAATTGGTTAACAGCC
>CAZOIS010000151.1:0-9766 GCA_964579865.1 uncultured Lentisphaeraceae bacterium
ATCTGCACCTCGAACTCGGTCGGATAGATGTACTCGGTCACGACCTTCATGATGGCTTCCTGTCCCGATTTCGTAACCACTTTCGGCGCCGAGAGCAGATCCGTGTCGGAGCGCTGGCTCAGCATGTGGAGAATCATCGAGACGTCCGCGTTGCCCAAGAAGGCGTTGACCTTCATGAACTGGTCGTTGATGGAATTGCCCTCGCCTGCGATCGTGTTGCCGGTCGTGCTCAGATAGCGCTGCCCGGTGCTGTACGTGGTGCCGTCGACCGCCGACACGCCCATGTTGTGGGAGGTGGAGTCGACCATCGTGTACTGCCCGGCGGCGGCCGCAACACTGTTTCCGTTCTTATCGTACGTGTTGTAGACCGGCGATCCCGAAGATGTGTAGCCGACGATAGAAGAGCTGTATTGGCCCGTCGTCTGATAGTTCTGATACGCGTACAGCTTGTTGCCGCTGGAATCATAGAGCTGATTGCCGCTGGCGTCGGTCAGCGCGGTCAGCGTATTCGAATGCTCTTCCAGATTCAAAGCCTCGTTGAGGAAACCGCCGGCGTCGAAGCTGAAATCGCTGTTGAGCAACCATTCGAAGCCGAGCGAATTGAGGTCTTTCTGCGACACTTCCACGAACCTCGCCTCGATCTCGATCAGGCGGGGCGTCACGTTCAGGTCCTCCAGGACCTGCTCGAAAATCGCGAGCTGTTCGGCCGTGTTGGTCACGCGCAGCTTGCCGATCGTGGCCATGTAGGAGATGGACGAACCGTCGGGCCACGTCACGCCCATCTGCGCGAAGAACGTTTTCCAGTCCTCTTTCTGGCCCATGTCCGAGGTCTGCATGAAGGTGTTGTCGCCGCCGCCGCCGCCGCCCGCCTGAGACATTTCACTCTGGGCCGCGTTCTTGCGCTCCGTCAGGGACGACAGCACGTTATAGGAGCGGGTCATGAGTTCGGCGTCGGGCTCGTTCGCCGGGACGATCATGACGATGTTGCCGCGGATGCGGAACTTCATGCCGGTCACGTCACAGACGAGTTTGAGCGCGTCATAAAGATTGATGAAGCGCGCGCTCAGCGCGGAGATCTGGGGCACGCCGCCCGCGCCGGCGGATGCGGCCGGAGCCGCGAACGGGTCCGCGTTTTCGGCGGCGGGTGCGGGAGCGGCCGACGAAGTGTTCGAGGCCAGTTTCAGCACGAGGTTGACGCCGCGCTGATCCACCGGGATTTCCGGCTTGTCATAGTCGCGGCTGGCCTGTTTGAAGAAATCGACGGCATCGATGATGGTCGCGGGCGGACGGAACGTCACTTCGGGGATCACGATATCCACCAGCTTCTGATGGATGACCTGCTCGGCGGTCTTGGTGTCCGTGATGCCCACCGTCGCCGTCTTGGACGTCATCTCGTTCTTGCCTTTCGGCATCTGCGAGCTTTCGATCGCATAGCGCTCCGGCGTCCAGGTCTTGCGCACGTCGCGGATCATCAGGCTGCGGTTGGCTTCGAACTCGACGTCCGCCACCGTCTTCAGGCGGTCGGCAATGCGGTCACGCAGCTCCATGGCTTCGGTGTTCGAGGGATAGTCGCGCAGAATCAGTTCACACTCTTCCAGCGCCTTGTCATATTCCGCGGTGGTAAAGAACTGGCGTGAACGGCGCAGGCGTTGACGAATCTCGTCGCGCTGCTGCTTGTAGTCGTCGTCGTTGATGCGGTGAGAGATGCCGGAATCGTCTGCGGCGACTTTGGTCGGCTCGCGTTTGAGGGCTTCGATCAAGCGTTCGGCCTGAGGATGGCCGAACTCTTTCGCCTGCACGGCCAACACCAGCGCCTGCTCGTTGTCGCCCTTTTTCATGGCCTGTTTGGCGTCACGGTAGAACGCCTCGCTCAGACCGGCCTTCGCCTCTTCGCGCGCAGCCAACGTGTCCGGACGGTTGCCGATGAATTCGAGCGCCTGCTTGTACTGCTCGCGGGCCAGCGCATAGTCCTGATCCTGCATCGCCTGCTGTGCGGTCGCCAGCGACGCATAGCCGTGATCGTCCAGCGACTTGCGACGGATGGTCTCGAGCGTCATGAGTTCGGAGACGATGCTCGCCTGTTCGGCATCCGCAGCGGCGGGTGCCGCCTCGGCAGGCTTTTCGGCGGCCACCGGAGCGGGGGCGGGAGCGGGGGCGGCGGCCTCAGCCGGTTTCTCGGCGGGCGCAGCGGGTGCCGGCGCGGCTTCGGCGGGCTTCTCGGCCGCCACCGGAGCCGGGGCGGGAACAGGCGCGGCGGCCTCAGCCGGTTTCTCGGCGGGCGCGGCAGGTGCCGGCGCGGGAGCGGCCTCGGCAGGCTTTTCGGCGACGGGGGCGGGCGTTTCCGGCTTCGCAACAGCGGCCGCGGGCTTCTTCTGCTGTCCACCCAAATCCTTCAAGAGCGCTTCGAGATCATCCTGTGCGTAAAGACACGTCATCGCACCGCAAGCGACGACCGAAACACTCAACACCAACAACCACCTAGAACTGTGCGTCATCTGGAGGAACTCCTCTTTGTGTGGCAGCTTTTAACCCAATGAGCAGTAAAAAAGAGAAACCAATATACCTTGATCAGGAAAACTAATCAAGCTTGGGAACAACTTTTTGTTGCCCGCTCGCCTCGTTCTCGATCACCACCGACGTTTTCCCGTTATCGACCGAAACGACCCGGTATGTTTCATCGCGCACCTTGAATGTGCCTTTTTCCAACACCGTGAATTCGGCGTTATCCAAAGGCAACACGATGACCGCTTCAACATCCGTCTCCTTCCCGGCCTCGTTGATTTGCAACGTCATTTCCTTGTTGTCCGACAGGCGCTTCACGGCGACGGTCGAAACATCCACACGCGTTTTGAGATTGCCCATATTGGGGTTCACGCGCTCCTCGGTCTTCACCGTCAGCGCCCCCGCCACATATCCGCTGTCGCCGATTTTTTCGCCCTCGCGGACCCAGAAGGTCCGGCGCACGGGCTCCGCCTGGTTGAAAACGAGCTGCATCTTGCCGTCCGGCATCTTGTTCACGCCGCTGAATTTGAGCGGCATGCGTTTGCCGCGCAACTCTTTGACGCGCAGCAGGCTGACCAGCGCCGGATGCGATTTGGGATCCTTCGGATCGGTCTTGTTGTCCACCTCTTCGAGGTTGCTGAACCCATCCTTGTCGAGGTCGCCCTTCGCGTCGGACGGATCCTGCGGATTCAGGCCCAAGAGATTCTCGACCTTGTCCGGGAGCCCGTCTTTATCGCTATCCAGATCGGTGCGCTGCTCCAGCGGCAGGGGCTGTTTGCCGCCGCAGAAGGGGCAGGCCGCCGCCGCGTAGGGGATCGGCTTCTGGCATGCGGCCACCACGCAGACCACGCGCCGCTCGGGCGAGAGGAAACCGGCCTGCTGGGCATCGGGCTTTTCGAGCTGAAGCGGGGACCGGGCCAACCGCGCCGACGCCTCATATTCGGTCAGATCCATCGGCCCCAGCGCCGACGTCGCGGGCTTCAGCCGCCCGAGCTGCTTGATGTAGTCGGACTCGTGCTGTTTCCGGGCCGCGCCCGCACTCGTCAGATAGAAGAGCGAGACCAGAAGAAGAATGAGCACCACGACCGCGATCAGCTTGTCGTAGTGCCGAACCAAAGGAAGGTTGGGGTTGATTTTCAAGGCCACAGGATTACACTCCCTCGAACGAGTAGACGTCGACGTCAATTTTCACGCTCACCGGCGGTTCCAGCTCGGGATCCGTCACGATCCGCTCGACGTGGGTCAGCGTCGCCGGATCAACGACAGCCGTTTTCGCGTCGACGGGCTTGGCGGCACTTTCTTTACGGGCGGCGTTCCGCGCGGCCAGCGGATCGCCGGTCTTGCGGAATTGCGTCTCGGCGACGACCACGAACAGATCCAGCGCCGCGAGCCGGTTCAGCGCCTCGATGAAGGCGGCCGGACGCGCCAGAAACTCGAAGGTGAAACGCTGTTTCGAGAAATAGCCGGACGACGGCCCGGACGACGCCGCGGGAGCGGCCGAGGCCGCATCACCGCTGTCCCGGTTGCGGCGGCGGCGACTCTTTCTCGACGTCTCCTTCTCCTCCTCGCGCGGCTGCTCGGCCTTGACCTCGTCGAACGTCTCGCGGCCGACCGCTTTCAGCTCGAGGATGTTGGCGGCATACAGCTCTTTGCAGATCTTCTCGATGATCGCGAGCTGCCCCGTGAGGCGGTCGACATGCTCAGTCTGCGGCAGGCTGTCCGACTGGCCCAAATACTTGTCGAACCCGAAATTGAAGCCCGGAGCGACGACTTTGCCCTGATTGGCGCCGGCCTGCACGGACAACTCGCGCACCGTCGCCTGCAAGACCTGTTTGAACCCCGTCGGGGTTTTCTGCTCGGTCTGCAGGTCGCCCTTGTGCACCAGATTCGAGGCCGTAACCAGCCAGGCCTCGATGGCTTTTTCGTCTTCCTTCATGCGCGCGACATTCTCGTCGCTCGGAAAAACCTTCGCGCGGTAGATGCCCTGCAGCTCCTCATACGCCTGGTTGCGGCTCTCGGCCTTCTCCCGCTTGTCGGAAATGGCTTTAAAGAGAAACCCGCAGGCCCCCAGGCAGACCACCGCCATGAGAATCCCGCAGCCGATTAAAATGATTTGATGACGTTTCATCGTGCAGTCGCATCCTTGGGGACGGAAGCCGAAGCCAGCGCCGCCTCGATTGTGAACTCTATCATGTAGGCCTCAACGTCCTTCACGCCAACGATCTTGACGTCCTGAGGCTCTTTGCCGAACACTGACTGGGTTTTCAGGCGATCCCGCAGCTCTTCCACCGCCGTCGCGTTCCGGCCAGACACTTTGGCCTTCTCCTCCACCTGCTTGAGCTTGTCGACCCAGCCGCGGCCCACGATCCGCACGCCCGTCACGTCGCCGTTGCCGTCTTTGACCGGCGTCATCTCGGTCAGCCACATGCCCTCGAAGAGGCTCTTCCGGATCGCATCCACCCGCTTGAGCCAGGCGGTCCGCTGCAGGATCACGTCGCGCACGGCGTCCGCCTTGAGCTGGACGGATTCTTTCGATTTCTCGGCTTTGGACAGGTGACTCTGCTTGCTTTTGAGCGACGCCAGCTTGGCGGAGACCTGCTCGCCCTGGAATTCGTACAGCTTGGCCATCTGCTTTTCGTACATGGCCCAAATGCCCAGACACATCAGGACACCCGCCGCCGCCAGGCCGAAGAACGGGATGCGCTTCTTGAACGACTTGCGCTTCACGATCTCGGGCGGCATCAGGTTGATCTCAACCGGACACGCCAGCGAACGCCGCAGCGCCAAACCCACGCACTCCGACAAGACGAACGCGTCGCCGCCCACCCGCTCCCGATTGATGCGGTTGCTCAGCCCGATGTTCGCGAACGGATTGAGGTAGGCGACCTCGACCTGCAGCTTTTCACGGAAGAACGTGTCCAAATGCGGCAGCACCGAGGAGCCGCCCGTCAGGAACATCCTGACCGGCGCGTTGCCGCCCTGCTGGCTGCGGTAGAAATTCACCGACCGGCTGATTTCCGCGTGCAGGCGCGTCACCACGTTGCGCACAATCTTCGAGATGCGCTCGGCGGTCTCATCCTCGGTCGCATAGACGCCGCCCAGCGACACGAAAGCCTGCTGCCGCTTCAGCGCCTCGGCTTCGGCGTAGGGGATCTGGAAACTCTTGGCGAGTTCCTGCGTGATCGCGTTGCCGGCCACCGGAATGCAGCGGTTGTAGATCTTGTCGTCTTCCACGAAAATGAGATTCGTCGAGCGGGCGCCGATGTCCAGCACCACCGTGCAACCGCTCAAATCGGCGTAGTTGTAGCGCAGGCAGTTGTAGAGCGCCATGGGCGCCACGTCCACGATCTCCGGCTCCAGCCCCATCTCGACCACGCGGTCCGTGATCTCGCGCACGCTGTCGATCTTCGCCGCCACGATCATCGCGCTCTGCTCGCCCGAGGAGGCGTCGCCGATGAACTGGTGGTTCCAGACGATCTCGTCCATCGGGAACGGGACGTTCTGCTCGACCTCGTACTGCACCATCTGCAGCAGCTTGTCCTCGCTGACGGCGGGCAGGCGCACGAAGCGCGGGAACACCATCTGACCGGAAAGCGACAGCATCATCGGCGCCGGGCGGATGCCGCGCGCCTTCATGATTTCGCGGAGCGAGGCGACCAGATGCGACCCCACGCCCGTGTCGTTCTCGGGATCAACCCCCAGTTCGGACATCCCGTAGTTGGTCAACTCCGGCGGACGTCCGCTTCTGACGATGAACTCGGCTAAAACAATTTTGCTCGCGCCGACATTGAGCGCAAGGATACGGTCAGAGGAGAACACTATTGCACCACCTCGTAATCGTCCGGGTTAACTAACGCGAACGGGGTCTTTGAACGTTCGATCATGCCGGTACGGCGCGTCACATTCGGATTGTCCAGAACTTTGCTGTCCTTCCACCATTCTTTCGGAAGCGCCATGCCGCCCACCGGAGACTCGCTCGCCAAAACCGTGCCGTCCTTGCCCGTGATCTCCAGGGCCACCGCCACCGGCTCGCCATACCGCTCCGCCAGGCTCGGAGGGATCGCCACGCTGCTCATGTGGTCACCCTTGGGAATGTCCACATATCGGATCGACGTCGTATAATACGAATAGGCTTCCTTGCCTTCTTCGTTCTTGCCCTTGGTCATGACATGGTAATCAAACTTGAGCTCGTCCATCCATTTTGCCGACGTCTCGTATTTGACCTCGAACAGCGCCCATTCGCGGGGTTTCCGGGTCACGCGGGGCATCGTGTTCTGCACGTTGTAGTTGAATTCGGGCGTCCGCACCATCGACGTCTTGCCGGGCGGCGGCATCCGCGAAATCTTGACGGTCTCGGCCTTCTCGCTGTTTCCGGCGGCGCGCGCCGCGCCACCCGCGGGTCCCGCCGTGCGTTGCCCCAGCCGGCTCGTCTGCGCCATGCCCGGGCCCGCCACCATCAAAAGAGTTACTGCCATGCACACCCAGACATCCTGACGCGCGATCTGCAATTTTTTCATTTCGACGTTCTCCATGCCGCGGAACCGGGAGCCAGCTGTCCCGACACCTTTTACCATTTAGCGCACACAATTTAATCCCGCGTGGCTAAGATTGCAATACAGAAACGCAAAAACTTCTCCCTTTCTGTCCGAAATGCGTTCCCGATGGCCGGAAACCCCGCTTTTCAGCGTTTTTATCGCAGAAATCCTTTGCCATGCCGTTCCACCGCGTGCCATAATTTAATTCCAAAAAGGGAGAGTGACTCCGCACCATGATTGCCGACACCAACCCGCTCAATTTCTTCACGACCCCTTGGTTCTGGTCCTCGTTTACCGGCTGGACCATCGCCCAGGTGATCAAAATGACGACCGGCTTCATCAAGACGGGCCAGATCGATTTCCGCTACCTGCTCAGCACGGGCGGCATGCCCAGCGCCCACTCCGCCATGGTCTGCGGACTCTGCACCGCCCTCGGCCTGACCGAGGGGTTCGGCGCGCCCATCACGATGCTCGCCGCCGGCTTCGCCGCCATCACCATGTTCGACGCGGCCAGCGTCCGGCGCGCCGCCGGCTACCAGGCCAAGGTCTTGAACCTGATGATCCAGGAGCTGTTCAAGCAGCACAAGCTGCGCCACACCCATCTCAAGGAATTGCTCGGCCACACGCGCAAAGAGGTGTTCGCCGGCATGGCCGTCGGCATCGCCGTCGCCGTGGCGGTGGTCTACTGCTGGCCCGCCGCCGAGCACTGATCCGCGATGCGGTCCTCGTACAGCTTGTACTCGATGCTGTCCAGAAGGGCCTGCCACGAGGCCTCGATGATGTTTTCCGAAACGCCCACCGTGCCCCATTGGCGCACGCCGTCGCCCGACTCGATGAGCACGCGCGTCAGCGCGCGCGTCGCCTCCTGCGGATCCAGAATGCGCACCCGGTAGTCGGTCAGCGCGATGTGCGCGATCTCGGGGTAGAAGCGCGTCAGGGCCTTCCTCAGAGCCGCGTTGAGCGCGTCCACCGGCCCGCGCCCCTCGCCCGCCGTGAGTTCCGTCACGCCGTTGACCTTCACCTTGACCGTCGCTTCCGCGAGGCACGGCTCGTCGCTGCCGCGCTTCTCCACGATCACCCGGAACCCCTCCAGTTCGAAGAACGGCGTATGCCGGTTGAGCACCTTCTGCAGCAGGATCTTGAACGAGCCGTCCGCCGACTCGTAAGAATAGCCCTTGTTCTCGCGACGCTTGACCTCGTCCAGGACCGCCCGCGCCCGTCCCTTGTCGAGGCCGCCGAGGTCCGTGCCCAGCTCGGCCGCCTTCATCATGACGTTCGCCGCTCCGGAAAGCTCGGAGACCAGCACGTGCCGCTGGTTGCCGACCGCCGCGGGATCGATGTGTTCGAACGTGTGGGGGTTCTTCTGGACGGCGTTCACGTGCGCCCCCGCCTTGTGGCTGAAGGCCGAACGCCCCACATACGGCTGCCGCGGGTCCGCGCGCTGGTTCGCCAGGTCGTCGGTGACCAGCGCGACCCCGCACAATTTCTTCAGGCGCCCGGGCCCCACCGCCTCGAACCCCATCTTCAGCTCCAGAGCCGGCACGATGCTCACGAGGTTGGCGTTGCCCGTGCGCTCGCCATACCCGTTGATGCAGCCCTGCACCTGGCGCGCCCCGGCGCGCACGCCCTCCAGCGCGCACGCCACCGCGAGCCCGCTGTCGTTGTGCGTGTGGATGCCGACCTGGACGCCGGTGAAGGCCGCGCACACCGCCCGCGTGATCTCAAACACCTCGTGCGGCAGGCTGCCGCCGTTCGTGTCGCACAGCACCACGCCCGCGGCGCCTTCGCGCACCGCCGCGCCCAGCGCGCGCAGCGCGTACGCCGCATCGTCCTTGTATCCGTCAAAGAAGTGCTCCGCGTCGAAAAAGACCCGGCGCCCCGCCGACCGCAGGAACCCGACGGTGTCGGCGATCATCTGCACGTTGTTGTCGCCGGTCGTGCGCAGCACGTCCCGCACATGCAGCAGCCACGACTTTCCGTAGATCGTCACCCACTCGGTCTCCGCCGCCAGCAGGCCCGCGAGCTGCGGGTCGCCCTGCGCGTCCACGTCCACGCGCCGCGTGCTGCCGAACGCCGCGACACGCGCGTGCGCCAGCTTTTCCTTGCGGATGTCTTCGAAAAAGCGCCGGTCGCGAGGGTTCGAGCCCGCGAAGCCGCCCTCGATGAAGTCGACGCCGAAGTCGTCCAGCAAATGCGCGAACCGCACCTTCGCCGTATCCGAGAAGGAGATCCCCTCGCCTTGCGCGCCGTCCCGCAAGGTGGTGTCGTACAAAAAGACTTTGGTGGGCGTCGGGTTCATGGGGTTAGAAGAAAGCCTTGTAGAGGGCCTGCACCGCCTTCGCACGCTGCTCGGCCTTGACCCCGAACATCATGCTGATCTCGGACGACCCCTGGTTCATCATCTCGATGTTCACGCCCGCGTCCGCCAGCGCCTTCGTGGCCTTGGCGGCCATCCCAACCGTGTAGTAGAGGCCCTCGCCCACCACCATCACCAAGGCGTAGCCGCGCTCGACCAGCACCGCGTCCGGGTGCAGGTCGCGCTTGATGCGCTCGATCACGCGCTTCTCGCACGCCGCGTCGAAATGCCGGTCGCGGATCACCACCGAGACGTTGTCGATGCCGGAGGGCATGTGCTCGTAGGAGACGCCCTCCCACTCCAGAATCTGCAGCAGGTGGCGGCCGAACCCGATCTCGCGGTTCATCATGTACTTGTCCACAAAGATGTTGCA
>CAZOIS010000152.1:0-9687 GCA_964579865.1 uncultured Lentisphaeraceae bacterium
TGCTCTCTTTCGGGTGGGATGTGAATGAGGGGGAGGCCTCGGATTCGTTGGTTTGCTCGGGCGGCGTCATGCTGGGCAAGACGCTGGCCGGGGCGGGTAGCCCCTCTTCGGTCTTGGTCAAGCCCGGCCGGCAAACCGTCACGTGGACCTTCGCAAAAAATGCGCCGACCGACGCGGGCAGCGATTCATACGCCTTTCTCGAGAACATCAAGTGGCAACCGATGCCCAAGGCGGCAGACCCCTCGCCGGTCAACAATGCCCGGATCGCCTGCGAGATGTTGGGATGGGAGATTCCCCCGACCAACTCCGTGACCTTCGGTTCGTCTTTTGCGGCAATCAGCGGGGACGGCTTGCCGGTGAGCAGCCGGGTTGTCGCCGTGTCGCCGTCGGACCAGCCCAGGGAAGAGGACTCGCCGGTGATGTTCTCCGATTTGTGGAGCGCGTCGCCGGCCGTCAACCGTCAGTACCGGTGGCGCGTCGACACGGTCTATGCCGGCGGCGACGGCACGCTCGTCAACGCGGGCCCGGCCTGGGCCTTCACCTACATCGGCCAGGAGGAGAACTTAGGCACGCTGCTGCCCCAGGGCGCGGATGCGGACGGCCTCTGCGAAGCGCTCCAAGGGGTGCGGTGCGATTTCGGAAACATCTCGGAAGCCGAAGAAGGGCTCACCTATGCGCTCACCAGCGGCACGTTGCCGCCCGGACTCAGCCTGACCAAGACCACCGGCCGCATTGCGGGCGTCCCGACACGGGCCGGTTCCTGGACGTTCCTGCTCCAGGCCACCGCGACGGTGGACGCGCTGCGCGTTCCTTACGACACGGCCCAGGTCACCGTGACGGTGTATCCGCTCGGGACTTTTGCGGGGACCTACAACGGGTGGCTGAAATCCGAGGCCGACTCCGCGCTGGCCTACCGGGGTTCGGCCACGCTGAGCCTGACCGCTGCCGGAAAGCTGACGGCGAGACTGACCGCCGACGGCAACGCCTTCGCATTCAGCGCCGCCGCGCTGGACGAGGCGGACGCGCTTCCGGAGCCCGGGAGCGTGACGTTGCTGAGGCAGGCGGGGACCGTGGTCGCGACGACGCTCGACGGGAAACACACCAACACGTTAGACAACGTCGTCATTAACCGCGACGGTTCGCTCAGCGCGAGCGCCATCCTCTACACGGTTCAGAAGAACGCGTCGACGGGCGCCACCTCGGCGCAAGAGGGCCGCTACACGCTGACGTTGTTCCGCGACGCGTGGCGGGATGCGGGCATGGCGGCGCGGCTCGAAGCGTTCAAGGGCTACTACACCGTGGCCCTGCCGGTGATCGAGCCCCTGGCCGCGAATGTGCCGGCCGGCAGCGGATACCTCACGTTGACGGTGGCGGCCAACGGCGCGGCCAAGCTGAGCGGCACGCTCGCGGACGGCAACACGTGGTCGCTCGCCTCCACCCTGCTCTGCCCCGACCCGGAGGCTGAAGCGGACAAGGCGGTCGTCTACGTTTACACCCAGCCGTCGGCGTATGCCAAGAACGGCGGACTGTGCGGGAAGCTCCGTATCACGGCGGGCGGAAATGTCTCCGGGAATCTGATCGACAGTCCGGACGGCCGCTTGCAGTGGTGGAACTATACGCCCACCTGCATGCCCGGCGCCACCAACGCGACCCCTTCGGAAGCGGCCGGTTTTCTGAACGCCGTGAACGCGTGCGGCGGCTATTACGATTCCGTCATGAACCTGCAGACGTATTACCTCTGCAAGCCGTTGACGTTCGAGGACGATACCGGCTATCCGGCAACGGCTAATCTGCCGGCCGATTACGACGGCGCCAACGGAGTCTCCAATTATCAGCTGGTCACCGGCGACGACGGCAGGCTCCTGCCGTTCGGGACGGCCATCACGGTGGGGGCGCAGTCGTTCTCCGTGGCCGCGAAGAAGCTGGTGCAGGACGGCGATGCGGGGAGCGCGTTCGACGGGATCGACTACGATGCTTCCGTGAACCCGTCCGGGCTGAAACTCGGCCTGACCCGCGCCACCGGGCTGCTGTCGGGCTCGTTCGTTCTGAACTACGAGCGGGAAAATACCGACGGAAGCTATGCGCAGCGCACAAAAACCCTGTCGTGCAAAGGCGTCTACACGCCGCTCCGGTCCGACACGCTCGACACTCCTGGTCTCGGGACCCAGGGGGAGGGCTTCTACCTCCTTTCCGACAAGGACACCTACCTTGGAGCTTCCGGGTACACCGTGACGTACACGTTCAGCCGGTCGTTCCGTTTCGCGCTGTTTTCGGAGGCGTCGCACGACACGACATGGTGCGATGGAGAAGTGACCCACGAATAATCTGAGACGGGGAGGCGCATGGCCGGTCGGGACAAAAAAGCGCGCGACGCTTGGGGCAGCCGCATCGGCGTGGTGCTGGCGGCCGCGGGCTGCGCGATCGGCCTCGGCAACTTCCTGCGCTTTCCCGGCGTGGCCGCCCGCAACGGCGGCGGCGCGTTCATGATCCCGTACTTCATCGCGTTCTTCTTCCTCGCGCTTCCGCTGTGCTGGATGGAGTGGTCGATGGGCCGTTACGGCGGCCGCTTCGGCCACGGCAGCGCGCCGGGCGTGTTCGACGCGGTCTGCGACCGCCGGAAGCCCTGGCTCAAATACCTGGGCGTACTGGGCATCACCGGCGCGCTCGGCATTTTTTTCTACTACATCTACATCGAGTCCTGGACGCTCGCCTTCAGCGTCTTCGCGCTCGCCGGCAAGTATGCGTCCGTCGCCACGCCCGAGGACATGGGACGCTTTCTCGGCAGCTATCTGAGCGGCACGGGCGATTTCTTCGGCAGCCGCTGGACGGCCTACGGCTTCTTTCTCGTCACGTTCGGCTGCAATTTCTGGATCGTCTATCACGGCATCAGCCGCGGCATCGAGCGTTTCTGCAAGGTCGCCATGCCGCTGCTGTTCCTCACGGCGGTCGTGCTCGTGATCCGCGTGTTTACGCTGGGCGCACCCGTCAACCCGGAATGGGACCTCGACCGCGCGCTGGGCTTCCTCTGGAATCCGGACTTCGCCGCGCTGAAGAGCGGCAAGGTCTGGCTTGAAGCCGCGGGGCAGGTCTTCTTTTCCACCTCGGTCGGCATCGGCGTGCTTCTGACCTACGCCACCTATATGAAATCGCGCGACGATGTCCTCTTGCCGGCGACCACCGCGTCGGTGCTGAACGAGTTTGCGGAGGTCGTGCTCGGAGGCTCCATCGTCGTGCCGGCGGCGTATCTCTTTTTCGGCCCCGCCGGAACCGCTCAGGCGGTGGAGGGGGGCACCTTCGGTCTCGCCTTCCGCACGACGCCGCTGATCTTCAACCACATGGCGGGCGGGGCCGGGATCGGTTTCTTCTGGTTTCTGTTGCTCTTCATCGCGGGCGTCACAAGTTCGGTTTCGATCCTCCAGCCCTCCGTCGCGTTCCTCGAAGAAGAGTTTGGCTTCAACCGTAAGCGCGTCGTCGCCGTGATCGGCGGGCTCTGCTTCCTCGTGGCGCACCTGGCCATTTTCGGCGACGGCGTGGTGGACGAGATGGACTTCTGGTTCAGCTCGTTCGGGCTGCCGATGTTCGGCCTGTTCGAGGCGCTGATTTTCGTCTTTTTCTTCGGCCCGGACCGCGGCTGGAACGAGTTGCACCTCGGCTCCTCGCTGCGGCTGCCGAGGTTCTTCAAATACGTGGCCGTCTACGTGACGCCCGTCTTCCTGCTGACGATCCTCGTCGGCTGGCTGGCGACCGACGGCTGGAAGACCATCCTGATGAAAAAAATGGTGGACGGGAGACTCGCGCCACTCTACACGGAAACGCAGATGCCGTGGGTGATTGCCACGCGGTTGCTGTATCTTGCCTTCATCGCGTTCGCATGTCTTCTGATCCGCCGCGCCTGGCGATTCCGCGCAACCCACTGGCAGGAGACCCGGCCATGAACACGACCCGCAGAACGGCATGGCCTTCTGTGTTTGACGGAGCGCGGCCTTGGCGCGCCTCGTTTTTTTTGATTAACTTCTGACGCATTAAAAACTGTTGAGAAGGGGAAGACTCCAATGATGAGAAGATCGCTCGCCATCGGCTTGGTGCTGGTGCTCGCCGGCTGCACGTTTATGAAACAAGCGACCGTGAATCCCGCCCCCGCCAAAGCGGACCCGGACCGCTTCACGCAAGGCGCTTTCCGCGCGCCGGCCAACGACTACCGCTCGGTGCCGTTCTATTCGCTCAACGACGAGCTCGAACCGTCCGAGCTGGACCGTCAGCTCCGCGTCTTCAAAGAGGGCGGCTTCGGCGGCACCTTCCTCCACAGCCGCATCGGCCTGCTCACCGAATACCTGAGCGACCGCTGGTTCGAAGTCATGGCCGCGGGGGTCAAAAGCTCGCAGGATCTCGGCATCGACGCCTGGTTCTACGACGAGGATAAATGGCCCAGCGGTTTCGCGGGCGGCATCGTGCCGCTCAAGGACCCGGCCTTCCAGGCCCGCTCGCTCGCCCGCGTCAAGAAGGACCAGCCGGTCGCCGCGCCGGACACCGTGCTCTTCGAGGACGCGGCCCACAAGTACGTCTGCCACGTCTTTCCCATGGGCGACCCCTGGTTCAACGGCACCGCGTGGGTCGACCTGATGAACCCCGACATGGTGAAGGCTTTCATCGACTGCAGCTACGCGCCGTACGTCCAGAAGTTCGGCGGCAAGCCCCACGTGCTCGGGACCTTTACCGACGAGCCGCAGATCAGCCCGCGCGCCAAGATCGCGAACGACGGCGTCATCAGCTTCTCGCCCGTCATTCCCGCCGCCTTCAAGGCCCGCACCGGCCAGGACCTCGCGCCGCTCCTGCCCGCGCTTTTCGCCGAGGTCGGCGACTGGCGCAAGGTGCGGCTGGACTACTACCGCACCGTCGCGGCCTGTTTCGAGCAGGCCTTTTCCAAGCAGATCGGCGACTATTGCGCCACCAACCGCTTCATCTGGACCGGCCACTACAACGGCGAGGACGCTCCGGCGGTCAACATGCAGAACGAGGGCAACCTGATGCAGCAGCTTCGCCATATGCAGATGCCCGGCATCGACGCGCTCGGCCTGCGCTACAACTCGCTCCACTGCGGCAAGGTCATGACCTCCGTCGCCAACCAGTACGGGCGCCGCCGGCGTCTGAGCGAGCTCTTCGGCATCAGCGGCCACAACATGACCTTCGAGGACCGCATGTGGATCACCTCGTGGCACACGCTCATGGGCGTGAACTTCATGTGCCCGCACCTTTCGCTCTACAGCATGAAGGGCGAACGCAAGCGCGACTATCCGCCGACCATCAGCCCGCACCAGCCCTACTGGCGCTACAACAAGCTGTTCGAGGACTACTCCGCGCGCCTCGCCTATTTCGCGACCGTCGGCCAAACCGAGCCCGAGATCTGCGTGCTGAGCCCGATCGAGTCGGATTACATCGAGCACGCGTCGAAGCTCTCCGGCAAGCGCGATGCCGCCTATGACCGCCTGCTTAACGCGCTGATGCGCACGCACCGCAACTTCGACATCGGCGACGAGCAGATCATCTCCGAGATCGCCAAGGCCGAGGGCGGCCGCTTCGTGGTCGGCAAGATGGCCTACCGCGCGGTCGTCGTGCCGCAGATGCTGACGATCCGCGCCTCCACGATCGCGCTGCTCAAACAGTTCGCCGCCCAGGGCGGCACCGTGTTCGTCGCCGAGGAGTATCCCGCGTTCGTCGACGGCGCCGAGAATTCCGCCGATCTGCCGGCACTGAAAGCCTGCGCGCCGCTGGTGAAAGAGGACGGCTGGCTCGCCGCGTTGAACGCGAAGGCGCCGCCGGCCTTCACGCTCGGCGGAGATCGGCACGAGCAGGTCTGGACGCATCTGCGCCGTGTTTCGAACGGCCGCACGCTCCAGCTCTCGAACACCTCGCGCCTCGAAAGCCGCACCCTCGCCTTGCGCTTCGACGACCGCGACACGCCGGTCGCGCTCTGGAATCCCGTCGACGGCCAGTGCCTGCGCCTCAAGCCCGAGGCCGACGGCGCGTACGCGATCGCCTTCGCGCCCGCTCAGACGTGGCTCGTCAGCTTGGGCGATGCCGCGCAGGGTGTCGATTTCAACGCCGACTACCGCCTGCCCGGCGACCGCAAAGAGCGGGTTAAGCTTGACGGCGTGTGGCAGGGCCGCCGCGTGGATCCCAACGCCCTCACGCTCGACTACGCCCGCTTCTCCAAGGACGGCGGACAGACGTGGAGCGAGCCCGAGCCCGTGCTCGCGTTCTACGACCGCTGCGCGCAGAAGGCCGCTTTCAACGGCGAGCTCAAGCTCAAGTTCGAGCCGCAGGTCGCCGACGTGCCCGCCGCCTGCAAGCTCGTGATCGAGCAGCCCGAGATGTACACCGCGATCACGGTCAACAACAAGCCCGTGGACTTCGCGGGCAGCGGCTTCTACCGCGACATCGTCTTCCGCGCCGCCGACATCAACGGCCTGCTCAAGCCCGGCCGCAACGAGATCGTCCTCTCGCTCAACTTCGTCTCCGGCGTCCCGACCAGCCTAAACGCCCGCACGCGCTACGGCACGGAGATCGAGAGCATCTACCTGATCGGCGATTTCGCGGTCAAGGCCGAGGTTGCCGGCAAGCCGCTCGCCGACACCGACCGCAACCGGGACGGCGTGCTGCCGAAGAAGCCGGTCCACAGCTTCACGCGCTTCACGCTCACGAAGGAGACGGCCGCCTTCAGCGGCGACCTCGCGCCGCAGGGCTATCCTTTCTACGCGGGCGAGTTCCTGCTCGACGGCACCTTCGACCTGCCCGCGGTGCCGCCCGGCAAGAAAATGCTGCTCGCCTTCCCGTCGTTCGAGGCCGTGGTTCTCAACGTCACCGTGAACGGCACGCCGTGCCCCCCTCTCTTTGCGAGCCCGTGGGAGACGGACGTGACCGCCGCGCTCAAGCCCGGCAAAAACGCGGTGCGCGTGTCGCTCACCAACAGCCTGCGCAACCAGATGGGCCCGCACCATCACAAGGGCGGCGAGCACACCTCCGTGGGCCCCGCCACGTTCCGCGCCAACAACGGCTGGCCGAACCGGGAAGCGGGCGAACGCGATTGGTACGACGCGCGCCTCAACGGCAACGCCAAGGTCTGGCGCGACGACTACTACATGATCCCCTTCGGTCTCCTCCAGCCGCCGGTGCTGGTCGAGGTTGAATAGCCCCGTGCCACGGGCAAACCCTGGGCTTTAACCGAGACGTGCGTTGTGGTTTAATGACGTGCGCCATGAGTGATCAACCTACACCGGCCTGTGGCTGCAAGCCGCCGTGGATCCGCGTCAAGATCGGCCAGAACGATGTGTTTCAGGCCACGAAGGCGCGGCTGCGCGCGCACGGTTTGCACACGGTTTGCGAGGAGGCCTTCTGTCCCAACCTCGGCCACTGCTGGTCGCGCGGGCGCGCCACCTTCCTGATTCTCGGCGACCGCTGCACGCGCGGCTGCCGCTTCTGCAACGTCGACAAGCGCGCCGTGCTGCCGCCGGATCCCGACGAGCCGCGGCGCGCGGCCGCGGCGGTGCGTGACGCGGGCCTGAAAGAGGTGGTCATCACCTCGGTGACGCGCGACGACCTGCCCGACGGCGGCGCGGCGCTTTGGGCGCAGACGGTTGAAGCGATCCATGCCGCGGTTCCCGGCATTCTCGTGGAGGTGCTGGTGCCGGACTTCGGCGGCGACGCGGCCGCGGCCGACGCCGTGATCCGCGCGCGGCCGGAGGTCTTCGGCCACAACCTCGAGACCGTGCCGCGCCTCTATCCGCAGGCGCGGCCGCAGGCCGACTACGCCCGCTCGCTGGCGGTGCTGCGTCAGGCATCGGCGTCGGGGCTGATCACCAAGACCAGCCTGATGCTGGGGCTCGGCGAGACGACCGACGAGATCGGGCAGGTGCTTCGCGACGCGCGCGCGGCGGGGTGCCGCATCTTTTACGCGGGTCAATACCTGCAGCCGAGCCCGCGCCACATTCCCGTCGCGCGGTATGTCGAGCCGGACGAGTTCGCGCGGATCCGCGCTGAGGCCTACGCGCTCGGTTTCGATTTCGTGGCGAGCGAGCCGCTCGTGCGCAGCTCCTACCACGAAGAGGGCCAGAGCGCCTTCGTGCGGGCGGCGTTGGCGCGGGCCCCCGCTGTGATGTGACGGGAAAACGGCGGAATGAGCGGCCTACGGCTTCATTTTTTCGCGGAGTGACGCCTCTTTGTCGGCGTTCCAGTAGGCGCAGTCCAGCTCGATGAAGACCGACGAGTAGGCGATCGTGCCTTCGGTCTTGAGGATCACCACGTTGAAGAGCTTCGAGGCCTCGGCGAGCTTTGCGAAGACCGAGTCGTGCAGCAGCGTCTGGGTCTGAGTGCCGGCCAGAATGCGGGCGAGCTCCTTGCGGTGCGACTCCACCCCCGGCGCCATCGCTTCGGTGATGAACCCGAGCTCTTGGTCGGTGTAGAAGATCGGCTTCACGTGCGAGGAGGCTTTCATGTCGGCCACGACCTTCTCGAGGACCGCCGTCAAGGGCGCTTTTGTGTCGATGGTCGTGATGCCCGGCGCGCTCTGGTAGGGGTAGGCTTTGTCGACGACGAGGATCCAGTTGCGGTGACCGAGCAGCGGCAGCACGTGTTCGAATTCCTGTGTCCAGTACATGGCGTTTCCTTTGGTTTGAGAGACGGGTGTCACGCCGGCGCATCCCGCGACGAGCGCGCAGGCGAGCGCGAAGAGCGGCAAGGCTCGTACATTCATGCGATTCCTCCGATCAGGTTGACGATCTCCGGCCACGATGCGCTGCGGCGCATGTTGGCCGCATGCGCGTAGAGCCGGTTCCATGGCCGGTCGTAGACGATGACCGTACAGTTCCGGCGGGGCGCGAGCAGGTCGAGCGCGGCGGGAGAGTCGTCGATGGCGATGTCGAAGTGGAGCGTTTCGAATTCATCGCGGCGGAGCGTCTTGGGTGCGTCGGGCGGCGGGACGGCGGGGGCGCGGCCGTACTTGTCGAAGTAGATGACGTTGAGATGCGCCAGTCCGTGTTTGCGCAGCCAGCCGAGCGAGCCCGCGTGGCTGTCGGCGGGGCGGCCCGTGACGATGGACAGGTCGTGCCCGCGTTCTTCCAGTGTGCGGACGGCGTCCAGCCCGCCCGGCGCAGGCGCGATGTCGGTCAGGAAGTCGGTGCGGTGGGCGTGTTCCATGAGCGCGTCGATTTCGGCGTCGGAGAGCGAGAAAGCCTGCTTCAGGTCGAACCCCGAGATCGCTTCGTACGGCACGTGGCGATTGAAGAGCTGCCGCGCCAAATCCGAAAGGTGGCGCGCGGTTTCGCACAGCACGTCGTCGAAGTCGATGTAGATCCGCATGCCGACAACATACCAAAAAACCGGGCGCCCGCAAAGCCGTCCCGGTCGAGCGACGCCGCGAAAAAGACGCTTGATGGACAGCGGCCGATTCGCGACACTTCTGGGCGGAGAACAACAGCCTAAAAGGAGAACCCGAAATGAGCCGCAGTTTCGCAGTCGTCGCCAGCCTTATTTGGAGCGCCGGTTTTCTCGGCGCGCAGGAGCAGCCCGCGACGCAGGCCGCACATCCGCGCGAGGCGACCGAGTGGATCGTGTCGTATGCCTATAACGCCAGCGACGCCAAGCTGCCGCGCGTGCTGCTGATCGGCGACTCGATCTGCAACGGCTACAGCAAAG
>CAZOIS010000153.1:0-9613 GCA_964579865.1 uncultured Lentisphaeraceae bacterium
GACGGGGCCGTCCGCGCCCCCAGTCTTGCGCATCTTTTTCACGGGCGCCGGATAGTTTGAGGGATGCATCCCCTATTACGTCACGGGGACGATTGGCGTTTGTCAAAAAAATCGATGAGCGGATAGACCTCTCGGTTCACGGCACGCGCTCGATCCAGCAGCGGCCGGTAAGGCTGCCCTTCCACGTCGAACATCCCTTTGTTCGCGCCGCCGAGATTATCCAGTGCCTTGGATTCAGGCGGGTCGTCTAGGTATTTGAAAAAATGCCAGCCGACCACATTCGGCCTCTCCAGCGCCGAGAGCGCGAAATGCTGGTAGTAGCGCGCGCGGTCTTCCTGCGTGCGCACCACCCAGCCGGCGCCGTGCGTGTTGGCCAACTTGGGCACCGCGTCGAGTGCCTTGGCGTACCACTCGGTAAAGAGGATCGGGCGGTCGGCCCACGCAGCCCAGTCCGCCAACTCATCCGCCTGTACGCCCCAGCGGCCGTAATAATTGACCGAAACCGCGTCATGAAACGGCGCGAGCATTTTCCAGAACCACGGGTTGTCGAACTGACCCTGCGAATAATTGATCCGCGACCCGAGGTAGAGATGGTTCGGGTCGTGCTGGCGCACGATGGGGGTCACGATGCTGTAGTAACGCTCAAAGGCATACGCGATGAATTCGTAACGGTCGCGCCGCGTCAGACCGGTTGTGTCGGCCGATCCCTTGCGGGCCATGAGCCAAGCCGCGGCCGCGTCGCGGCCGGGCTTTCGATCCGCATCCGCAGCATCACTCGCCAAATAGCGGTCCAGCAGATCCACCGGGCACTGGATTTCATTCTCGGTCATGATCCCCAGCAGGGCAGGATCGCCGGCCGTGTCCGCGAGGTCCCGGCCGTACGCTTCGCAAAAGGCAGGGAACTCCGGATGAAACACCGGCATGCAGCGGTCCGGGAACCCCTGCGTTCCGGAGGCCGCCTCGACGAGCCCTTTCGCGCGCGCGAAAGCAAAGAGGAAATTGTGGCGCCGTACCCAGACCAGTGGCTGCGCCACCTGTTGCAGCCGCGGACTGGAGCCGTTGCCGAGCCCGTTGAATCCGTTGTCGCGGAATTGCTCAGTGACCTTCTCGGCCCACTGCTCGGACGAGCCGAAGTGCTTCTGCATTTGCCGCGGCTCGCGGACCGTGTTGATCGCCACATGGAAAAAACGGCAGCCCTCGGGATCGATCAGCCACCAGCGGCCACCGATCTTTTGCGTGCGGAAAAACCCGGTTGCCCGTTCGCGCGGCAGCTCCAGGCTGCCCCCGTAACGATTCCGCTTCACGCGCTCGCCGGACGGCGTGTAGCCGTGCAGCGTTTCAAGCAGGCGCGTCGGCTGCGCGCGCCACGGGCCCGGCGTGTCGGGATTGCTGCCGTGCGTCTCGACGATGACGGTGCCGTCGAACGGCGCGGACTCAGCCGGCGGTGTCCACCCATAGGCCATGCGGCGCTCCTCGAACAGCGTGCGGATCTCCTCGGGCGACAACGCGCGGTTATACAGACGTAACTCGCCGATACGTCCGCGAAACGAGGGTTTCCGCCCGAGCCCTGCCCCGATCAGCAGCGGCTGCCCGTTGAACGCCAACACCGCGCGCTGCTTCAGCTCCGCATCCGGCGTCCCGTTGACATACAGCCGCACCGTCGCGCCATCCGACGTGGCCGCCAGGCAGACCCACTGGTTCAGCGGCACCGGCGACCGGGTCTCCACCAGCGCCTTCGCCACGCCCTTCGCTCCGAACTGCCCGTACACGACGTGCCCGCCCTTGGCCGACAGGCCGAACACCGGCGTGGTCCAGTCCGGATTCGCGTTGGGAATGCCGAACAGCACGGTGTCCGTGCGCAGCCGCGCGGCGTTAAACCAGAACACCGATGTGATCGCCTCAGACAGATGGAGCGGCTGCTTCAGTTCCACGCGCACATGGCCGTCATCCACTCCGTCCAGCGCCAGCGCGGTGGCACCCTTCTCGCTGTGCAACGTGCCGGACACGATCACGCCGTCGTTGCCGCTGCCGGAGCGGTCCGTGACGGTCTTCCCGTCGCAACCGTCGAACGACCAATGCCCGACCAGCCCATCCGGTTGAACGCCGGACACAGCGACCCCGCCGCAAAACAGCAGAACGGCCATGATCCCTGAGCGACCTGTCATGTGTCCTCCTGGCTGATTACGGGCGCGAGAAATTGGCCCAGGGGTGCGCGGCCGCAGTGCCCGCTGACAATTCGCCCGTGTCCGTGACGATCGGCCCATAGGTATCATCCGTATCCAGGTCATAGTTACTGGCCTGACCGATACAGATGTTGCGCACGATCAAATTTTTCTCGCTGATCGACGTCCAAATCCCGCGGTCGGACTGTCCCCCGTTATCGATGACGCGGTTGCCCTCAATGCGGTTTCCCTTGCCCTGGCTCACAAGGATCCCGGCCGATCCCGTGTTTTTTACGATCAGGCATCCCATGACAGTATTGTGATTGGACAACTCCATTTCAATTCCTCGCCCCGCCTGCCCAGACACCGTACACGCTTCGATCACGGTGTTGCTGACGGCCGTCATCATAATACCGGACGATAGATTGTTTCGCAGGACACACCGTTCGACCCGGTTCTCGCCATGGCTGCCGCCGGTCGCGTTGTAGAGACGCAGCCCGACATTGCTATTGTCCGCCATCTCGCAATCCGCGATCACATTCCCCTGGATGCTGCCGCCGCTCTGGCACTGAACATACAGACCGAATGTCGCGTTTCTGCTCAAGGTACAGGCCGTGATGCGGTTACCCGAACAGGCGCTGCCGCCGACCCCGGAAAACAGCATGCCGGCCGCCGTGTTGCGAGTCACCTGCAACGCTTCCAAACGGCTGTGCGACAGGTATGCCGCATAGAGGCCGAAGTGAAAGCCTTCGACACGTCCGTTGCAGACCGTGACCCCACTCAGCGGCACCTCTGCGCTACCTTGCAGATAAATCCCGTAATCACCGCTTTCACCATCGCCGCTGACGGTAAAACCCATCAGGTCAAGCGTCACGTTCGGCGCCTGCACCACAATGCCGTGCCCGGCCGACACCAGATTGGTGGTCAGATAGTAAGCGCCCGGTGCCGTGATCACATACGGTGCGGAGGAGATCGGCGTGCGGGGTTCGATCTGCTGCAGCGTCTTCATCGTCACCCCCGGCGCGCCGGGCGGCGTCAACGGCCCCTGCGCACTGAGCCTGCACGCGCACAGCGCCGCGGCCATCCCCATCGCGATCACACGTTCATTGGTCATGGAAATACATCCCTTCCTTCTGCACTTATTCGCTAAACGGCATCAACGCGCGCACCCGATAAAAACGACGCGCGGCCTCCGGTGCGGCCACGGTTCGGATCAAGTTACCCTTTTTGTTTCCTGAAATCACGCCGGCCCCGCTATCGCTCCACACGTCGCCCGCCGCCAGCGAGGCGCGCCACTCCAGCCGGTAAAGGCGCGTCGGCAACCCCGGCCATGTCACCTGATCCATGCCGCCAGAACGAGCGAATTTCGAGATCCGCAGCCCCGACAGCGCATCCAGCGGATCGGAGCCTGCCCAGAATTCAGCCAGATCGGGCATGCCGTCCTCATCCCAGTCTGAGCCGCCCGCCTGCAAGCGCGTGAGCCCGCCTGCCATCTGGTATTCCCACGGGTCCCCGATCCCGTCGCCATCCGAGTCGGGACCGGTCTCAAGGCGCGCCATGCGCACATGGGCCACCGCATTGCTGAAAGTGATCCAGCCCACATTCGGACTCCACGCTGCGCCGCTCATCACCCCCGTGCGGAGATCCACGCGAGGTTTTCCATAGGTCTGTTCAAAATTGACCCAGCCGATATTCGCCCCGTAGGCATATCCGGTCAGCCGCCCCAGGCCGTCATGGTTGACGCCCCAGTCGTCCGCTGAAAGATTCGTGTAGTGCCAGCCATTGGTCGGTGCGGAACCCCAACCGATCCAGCCGAGCGCGGGACTCCACAAAAAGCCCGCGCAATAGGAGGTGCCGATCTGCACACCGTGCGACACGTCACCGGCCGCATTGACCCACCCTGCATTCGCCGCGTAGGCATAAGCATGCGCCGGGGCGACCGTGGTTTCCGCCCATGCGCCCCGCACACAGGCGGCCAGCATGAGACCGACCAGATGCGCGTGAATCCTGTCCTTCATCGCCGGTCTCCTATCTCTGGAAATTCGCCCACGGATGCGCCGCCACGCCGTTGGTCGACAACGCGCCACTCGCCGTCACGACCGGGCCGTATACCTGATTCGCGCCGAGCGAGAAACCCGGTGATTTCTCGACAACCAGATTGTTCAACACAAACGTGTCGATGCTGTCGGTCGATGCCGAAATGCCCGTCTCAGACAACATGTTCCCGACAATGACATTACGCGGCGCCGTCTGCGCGAAAACATTGCCCTGTGTCCGGATTATCCTGTTGTTCTCGACCACATTTCCCGAGCACTCCCCATTGGTGCCGTACAGTCTCACCGCGCAGACGGCTGGCCCGACAATCGTACAACCGGAAATGATGTTCCCGCAACACAGCCCGCCTTGCGGCCCTTCCACGGCAATCGCATCGGTCTGCACAGACCGTGCGTTACCGCGAATGAGTGACGAAACAATTTGGTTGAAACAGCACACGCCGCCGTTGCCGTTCAGCACCACCCCCTGCGCCCCGTTTTCCTCCACCGTGCACGAGACGATGCGGATGCCCTCGCAGCGGCCGCCGTTCGAGGCATCCAACGTGATGCCGTAGCCGTTGCGGGCCGCCACACATTGCTGCATCAGATGCCCGCGGCATGTGCCCCCGTTCGCACCATAAAACAGCACGCCTTCGTTGAGGTTGGAAACGCTGGTAAGGCTGTCCAGCCGACACGCTTCTGCAAACTCCAGACGGACGCCCTTGCCAAACCCCGTGACCGTTCCGTTCAGGATATGGACCCCCGAGCGCACCACTCCGTCATTGCCGTCCACATAAATGCCATAGTCGGAAGCGCCCCGGTCGCCGGTCAGGCAGAACCCCATCAGATCAAGCGTCACATTGTTGGTCCGGATTGTGATCCCGTGCCCGGCCGTCACGATGTTTCCTGTCAAATAATATGAGCCAGGCTGTGTGATGGTCCCGGCCTCCGAGATCGGCGTCCGCGGCTCCACCTGGTCCAGTGTGCGCAACGTCGGTGCCGGCGCACCGGGCGGCGTCAGCGAAGCTTGTGCGCGGGCGTCTGAACAGGACAGGGCCAGTATCATTGCCGCACCCGCTAACGCCGCGTTCACGCCGCTAAGCCCGCAGGCATGTCCGCGCCACCGCCTTCTGTTTGTATTCATAGTGTGAGAGAATATAGCGAAACGCCCAGTGACTCACAAGCGGGAACGGCAACAGGTTGATGGTTGCGCTGCGTAGAATGGAAGAGGGAAAGGCAAAGACGAAAAAATCGGGGAGTTTCATACCGCTGGCTCCTCAAAAACTCGATGGCTGAAAAACGCTCATTCGGCGACTTGCTCATCCAGTAAGCAACATCGTCCGAGGGGCTCTTCTTGTTAACGCTCCCGATCAGAACGACCCTGTTCTACATGCCAGTCGATTATCATTTCTCGGGGTGTTTCTCAACGCAGCATTGACGCGATTTTGCTTCCCCCAATCGGTGGGCACCGCCGCTTACAGCACCCGCTCCACGGTTCTCGCGTTACCCGCGTCATCGGTGTAGCTCACGCGGTAACGCCCCTTGAAGCCGCGGACCTTCACGCTGCCGTCGGCACCGGCGGCGCGTGTCAGGCGGGTCTTCCACTCATTGTTGATCAGCGCGTCGAGCGTTTGATACACCGGTTTCGGATTCAGCTCTTTGTCGTAAATGCCGGAGAAAGAGGGCTCGCCCGGGGCCGCTCCGCCGTCCACGACGTTCCACCAGGTGATGCCCATGGACGCGGGATAGCTGAACCAGAGGCGATAGAGGTTACGGACAATCTCAGCCTGCACCGCACGACCAGCCGGCGTGTCGTCCGGCGCGCTGACCGTCACCTCGCTGATGTGAACCGGACGTTCCGCTTCCCGGAGACAGTCCAGCACGGCATAGAGTTTTTTCGGCGTGAGGATGTCCGCGCCGTCGGCGATGCTTTTCGACTCCTTGGGGTTGAAGATGTGCATCTGCACGCCGACCAGATCCACACGTGCGCCGCGGTCGATCAGATCGCGAGCAATCTCCACATACCGTCGAAACCGCGACGGCTCCCAATGCATGTCGCAGTCGTTGATGCCGAACCGGGCGGTGGGCGGGAAGTATTTCGCGGCCCAGGCGTAGGTTTTGAAGGTGTAGTCATCCGGCATCACCCCGCGGTTGGCCTGGTCGATCGATTCGTTCACCACGTCCCACCGCTGAATGCGCGCGCCGTAGCGCTGAGCCAGCATTTTGACATGCGCCTCGAAGAGCGGCTCCATTGCCTTGCGGTCGGCCGGCATCCACTCCGGATGGCCCCAGCGGCGCATGCCGTAGATGATCGCGTGCCCGTTCATGTCGATGCCTTTGGCCTCGCAGAAGTCCACCACCGGATCGGTCGGCGGCCGGCGGTACGCGTAGGAGCTGTCCGCTGTGAAACGCGGTTTGCCCTGCTCCGGCTCCAGCGTCTTCCAGTAAAACGGCACCGTCGCGGCATTGAAGAGCGTGCCAAAGGTGTCCTCGTAGCGCTTGTTTTTTTCTGGCGTTTTGAGATCACCGAACAGAAAGATGTTGCCGCCGAACAGGAAAGCGTGCGCAATCTGCTCGACCTTGACCTCGCTGCCCGCCTTCACCCCGTCCAGTTTGAACACGCCGTCCGCTTTGCGATGCTGTTCAATGTCGCGGTCGATCCGCGCCTGGACCTCAGGCCCCCAGAAAGCCCGGTACGCCTCGCTCATCACCTCCGCGCCGTGCACCGACACGGCCATCCAGGCCAGACCGATGAAACCGATTTTTTTCATATGCCCCTCCCCGTTCAGACAAAATGAGCGTTGCAGAGCACGCTCTTGCGCCCGCGTCATTTGAGATGCTTCAGGATGCGGTCCGCCAATTCGGTCCGCGCCTTGCCGGCCTGCGCGTGATCGCCTGTCCGATTGCTCAAAATGATCACGTAGCGTTGCGACGCGGGATCGATCCAGATCGAATGGCCCGCCCAACCCGTGTGGCTCAGGGTTGAGTCCGACAATGCCCGCGGATTATACGCGTTATCAACTCTCCACCCGAAAGCGACCGGCGAGCGAGAGTCAGGTCGGGTCCCCAGCATCTGAACCGCTTCAGCCGAAAGAAGCCGCTCCCCTCCAGACTCGCCACGCCTCAGCATCATGCGGCTGAGCGCGGAAAGGTCCTCGGCCGTTGAAAACAGTCCCGCATTGCCCACCGGATGTTTGGCACGCCGGGCCGGCGGATCACTGGCCAGACCGAATGTGTGCGTGATCCCCTGACGCACCACACGGTGCGGATCCGGATTCTGCAGAGGCCCCCATCCCGTGCTAGCCATCCCCAGCGGCTCAAACACATTTTTGCGGCAAAACTCCGCCAGATCCATCTTCGCGACGTTTTCAACCATCAGTCCCAGCAGAATGTAATTGCCGCAAGAATACACATACCGCGCACCGGCCGGACGCTCAGGGCTGAACCGCAAGATGCGTTCGGTCACCTCCCCCTCCACATCATAGGGCTTGTCGTTGCTGAGCCCAGATATGTGGCGGGCCAGATCGCGCACCGAGACGGCTCCTTTCAGTTCGCCTGCATAGTTCGGCAAATACCGGGTGAATTCCGCATCGGGGTCAATCAGCCCGCGATCGATGCACACGGCAAGGGCAGTCGCCGTGCCGACGGCCTTGGTCACGCTGGCCAGATCGAAGACCGCGTCCGCCGGCATCGGCACGCGTTTCTCCGTATCCATCCAGCCCCACGCCTGCTTGAACAAAACCTCGTCCCGCGTGCCGACCATCGCGACGGCCCCCGTCCACAAACCGTTGGAGATGCACGAAGCGTTCCAAGCGTCAGCAGACGACGCAACAGCCTGTATCGTTGCCGATACAGGCAGGCACACGGCTATGATCAAAAACCGCGTCAACCGGTTCTGTCTGCCGACACGGCTCATTGTTTTCCGACAAAATAGCCGTGCTTGGCCAATTCAAAACCGCCCGATCCTTCGCTAACCGCGTCTTTGGACAACAACGGATCCCATACGCCTGCCACCCCTTTTACGGACACTTTCACCGGCTTGTCCGTCAGATTGATGACCGATATCACGCGCGCGCCGTCCAGCCCGCGCACGAACGCGCTCACCGCCTGCGGCTGGTCGTTGTCGAGCCACGTCAGCTCGCCTTTCATGAGCGCGGGCTCAGCTTTACGCAGCGCACAGAGCTTCTGTACAAAAGCGAAACGGGCCTTGCCCGCCGCGGTTTCGCCGTTGGCCCAGTGGATCGGCGCGCGCCCGAAGATACTGTGCCTGGCCGTGTCGGCCACCTCCTGTCCGTTGTACAGGAACGGCACGCCATCCATGGTGAACAGCCAGACCAGCGCGGCCTCGACCCGCGCCGCGCCCCAGCGCTTCTCGATGCGGTTCTCGTAGTCGTCATTGGCAATGTCATGGTTGTCGATGAAGCGTGCAAATTTCGCGCCGTGACGCGGACGCTGGTCGCGCATCGCGGTCCACAGCTTGCGGATGGCCTCGCCGTCTTGAAGCTGCGCGAACGCGCCGCCCCAGCCGTAGTCGAGGTCGAACGCCTTGAGCTGATCCTCCTTGCGCGTGCCTTCCGCCAGCATGCCGACATCCGGCTTGATACGCTCGATGCGCGCGCGCCCCTCTTCCCAGAAGTCGAGTGGGACCTGATCCGCCACGTCGCAGCGGAAGCCGTCCACGTCGAAGTCGCGTATCCACCCCTCCATGTTCTTCCAGAGGTATTCGCGCAGTCCGGCACTCGCGAAATTCAGCCCCGGAAAACTCCAGCCCGCGTTTTTGACCTTACCGTCGTCGGCCCGTTTCACAAAGTCGGGATTCGACGCGATGAACACCGCCTTGGGTCCGCAGTGCAGATACACCATGTCGAGCATCACGCGCAGCTTGAGCACGTGTGCGGCCGCCACGAACTCCTTGAGGTCCTGATCCGTGCCGTACTCGGGATCGACGTGGTAGAAGTCCTTCATGCGATACGGATTGCGCGGGTTGTTCATCCCCGATTTTTTCTGGCGCGGGCTCCAGAAGGCCTGGTCCATGTCGTCGTCCGCCACAAAGATCGGGCACAGATAGAGCACCGTCACGCCCAGCTCGGCGAGCTTCGGCAGCCGCGCCTGCGCGGCCTTGAGCGTGCCTTCCGGCGTGAACGCGCGCGGCTGGATCTGATAGATCACGCCGTCTGTCAGCCACGCCGGCGATGGGCGTGCCTGCCGCTGATGCAGCGGCACTTGATCTGTAGCGTGCGCCAACAGGGCCGCCGAAAGCATCACTCCAATTCGCCCGATCTGTCTGATCATTTTTTCTCCTCCTCGTTTTCCGCGCGAAATCCCTATTTCCGACCAGCGACTCACGACTCCCGGGTATTGCCCTCGCATCAAACCTGCCGGCTGAAGCCGGTACACCAACCCTCGCGGACCAAGGCT
>CAZOIS010000154.1:0-9563 GCA_964579865.1 uncultured Lentisphaeraceae bacterium
CATTTCGGCCAACGTTACAACAACGCCGCCGTCTGAGCGGTCATGGTACGCCATCAGCAAGCCGTCTGCTACCAGCTCCTGCATGGCCTCAAAAAAGTTCTTCACCAGCGCGGGATCGTCCGCATCCGCCGCCGCGTTCCCAACCTGATTATAAACTTGAGCCAAGGCGCTGGCACCGAGGCGGTTGCGCCCCCTGCCGAGATCGATCAGAAGCAGCGCGCTCTTTCCGGGTTTAAGATCAGGGGTTACGGTCTTACGCACATCCTGTACGGGCGCAAAAGCGCTGACGATCAGGCTCAGCGGGGCAACCTGCCGGTGCGAATCCCCCGCCGAGTCTTGCCAGACGGTCCGCATCGAAAGTGAATCTTTGCCGACAGGCACCGACACGCCGAGTTTCGGGCAGAACTCCATGCCGACAGCAGACACGGTGTCGAACAGCTTGGCGTCCTCGCCCGATTCGCCGCAGGCGCACATCCAGTTCGCGGAAAGCTTGATGTTTCCTATTTTCCCGATATTGACACCCGCGATGTTGGTGATCGCCTCAGACACCGCCATGCGTCCGGACGCAGGCGCGTCGATCAGCGCGACCGGCGTACGCTCCCCAGTCGCCATCGACTCACCGGTATAGGCCTCATACGCGGTTACCGTCACCGCGCTGTCTGCGACGGGGAGCTGGTAACGGCCGACCATCTGGTCCCGGTGTACCATACCGGTCACCGAGCGGTCCGTAATGGTGATCAAGAAGGTTTTGTCGGCCACAGCCGGCAGTTGCAGCACTCGCTCCAGCGCCTCTGCCGGCACGACACCTTTCAGGTGCAACGGTGCCTGTTTTGCCGCGTCATGCGTCACCTCGCGCACCATGCGGGGAGGCTTGCCCAGCAGGACACGGATATCCATGTCGATCGGGGTATCTTTGAAATGGCTGTCGTTCAACACCAGCCTCTGGTCATCGCGGGCCACGCCGATAAAGGCCACGGGGCACCGCTCGCGCGCGCAGAGCGCCTCGAAGAGAGCCCTGTCCTTCGGCGCGATCGCCAGCACGTAACGCTCCTGGGCCTCACAGCACCAGATTTCCATGGGGCTCATGGAGCGTTCCTCGTTATGGACCGCACGCAGTTCGAAGGACGCCCCGGTGTTCTCGACCAGCTCGGGGCACCCGTTGGAAAGCCCACCGGCACCAATGTCGTGGATGCTGAGAATCGGATTCATGTCGCCGAGCGCCACGCAGGCATCGACCACCTCCTGACAGCGGCGTTCCATTTCGGCATTGCCGCGCTGCACAGAATCAAAATCCAATGCCTCGTCGTTGCTGCCGGTCACCATCGAGGACGCGGCACCGCCGCCGAGCCCGATACGCATCGCGGGGCCGCCGAGCTGAACGATCAGGGATCCGGGCGGAACAGCTTTCTTGTAGACCTGACTCCGGCGGATATTCCCCATGCCGCCCGCCAGCATGATCGGCTTGTGATACCCACGATAACCTCCCGAACACAGCTCTTCATAGGTGCGGAAGAATCCGCAAAGCTGGGGACGGCCGAATTCGTTGCCGAAGGCGGCACCGCCGATCGGTCCATCCAGCATGATTGATAACGGAGAGGCGAGACGCTTGGGAAATTCCGCATAGCTCCTCTCCCACGGCATCTCGAAACCGGGCAGGCGCAAATTGGACACCATGAAGCCGGCAACGCCCGCTTTCGTTTTAGACCCAGTGCCCGTCGCAGCCTCATCGCGGATTTCACCGCCCACGCCCGTAGCGGCGCCTGGGAAGGGGGAGATGGCCGTCGGATGGTTGTGGGTCTCAACCTTCATCAGCATATCGATCTGGTCCTCTTCGAATCGAAACGCGTGCGTTTCGGGATCGATCGAGAACCCCGCCGCCCGGAATCCTTCCACAACACCCGAGTTGTCCTTGTACGCCACCAGCGTCCCCTCAGGATTACACGCGTGAGTATGCTTGATCATTTTGAAAAGGGAATGTTCCCTTTTCTGGCCGTCGATGATCCACTCGGCATTGAAAATTTTGTGCCGGCAGTGTTCGGAATTGACCTGCCCGAACATCACGAGTTCCGTATCTGTCGGATTTCTTCCAGCCTTGACATAGCTGTCGCAGAGATAACGGATCTCCTCTCCGCTGAGCGCTAACCCCATGGCGCGGTTGGCCTCTTCAAGCGCGGCCAGCCCTTTGCCGAGAACGTCGAAAGACCGCCCAGGCACAGGCGGGCGGTGCTCAAAAAGATCGTCGAGGTTCTGATAGACGCCCTCCGTCATCCGGTCATGCAACACGCTCAGGGCGGGGTGAAGGGTTTCGACAGACAGTTCGCGCTCACCCGCGAGAACACGAAAGTGCACTCCGCGCTCCACGCGGTTCACGGACGACAGTCCACAGTTCTTGAAAATATCGGTGGCTTTCGACGACCATGGCGAAATCGTGCCCTTCCGCGGCGTGACAAAGAAGCCGCCGCGCGGTTGCGCGTGGCCGTCAGCGCCCAGCAACGAACAGGCCCGCGACAACGTCTGAGCGTCAAGCGCGTCCTGCACGTCGAGCAAATACACGAAGCGGGCGTCGATTTGAGTCCGGGCGCCGGCCTTCACACATAAAGCGATTTTGTCGGCCAGCGCATCCAAGCGGAATTGCGAATAGGCAACGGTTCCCTGCAACATCAGCGGTTTCATTACAACGACCCTTCATCCGAATGACTTAAAATGGTTTGCAGCACACGGTCACGCGTCAGCGCGGCCAAAAGCTCATTGCGCACTGAAGGCTCCATCAGCCGGCGGCTGAGATTGGCCAAAAAATGGATGTGGTTGCACGCCACGGTGGCCGGCACAAGCAAGAGAACGAAGATGTGCGAGGGCTGGCTGTCCGGCGCACCGAAATCGATGCCGGCAGGATGGACGCCCAGCATGCAGACAATGTCATTGACGCAGTCGGTGCGACCGTGCGGCAAGGCGATGCCGTCCGGCAAAGCGGTCGATGCGCTCATTTCGCGCTTCAGTACCGCCTTGACCGCCTCGTCCTTGTGTTGCGGCGGCAATACGCCTTCCAAGACCGCCGATTCGATCAGGGTTGTGACGACGTGCTGCCCGTCGATGTCTGTCATGTTCAGACAGACGATGCTCTTCAAAATGATTTCGTCAAAATTCGACATAACTCTCCAAAATCAATACGCCGTACGAAGTTCGTCATTCGACGAAATGTCGCGCAACAGCAAGGCGTTCAACGCCCGGCCGATGGGGCCCGGTTTCCCATCGCCAATCGCCACGCCCTCAAACTCGCGCACGGAAACCACGTTGACGGTGGTCCCAACGATCAGCATCTCAGCCGCCTGCAGCACATCAGCCGCGGTGATATCACGGAATGCGGCTTTTTTCAAGTCGCCCGCATCCACCAACGTTTCTGCCAATTGCATGATGCGCAGCATCGTCGTTCCGTCGAGCACGGTTTCCACGCGCGGGAACAACAGTTCACCGCCTTGGGTCACAATGCCGAAGTTTTCTGTCGCGCCTTCAGCCATAAGGCCGTTCTCATCAAACCCGACCACGAAATCGATGCCCCAATCCAGCGCTTCGCGCTTCATCATCACGTTCGGCAGATAATTGCAGTTCTTCACTTTGGCGAATTGCGCGGCCTTGACGGGAACATGGCTGCGCCGGACACGCGCACCTTGAGGATGCGTGTCCATGAATGGAAGATCCGCCGCATAGACCACCACGTAGAGAGCTGGCGCAGGTGAATCGTAGGGGCTCACACCGAAACTGCCCGGCCCGCGGGCGATCATCACACGACAATAACAGGAGTCCACGTCCGCTTCCGTAAGCGTTGCCAGCGTCAATTTCCGGACATCGTCAATTCCCTCGGGCCAGGACAATCCGATCGCCGACGCGGAACGCATCAAACGCCGCAGGTGGGCGTCCAAACTGTAAGCCGCGCGATCCTGGCACTTCAACGTATCGAACACGCCGTCTCCTCGATGCACCAAGTGATCATCGATGGGAACCTGCATGAGGACAGGGTCGAGCACAACGCCGCCAAGCACGCTGGAAAACATGGCATAGTACTTCGCATGCCACGGCTTGCGGGACCCTTCCAGCACGGCCATGTAATTGGAAAAATCGATTATTCTCATACCCTCATCACGCCTTTTCAGGATATCAGCAGACCCCTGAGAAACATGCCGTAATATGGTATCATCTTCGGGCGGCAGCGCCAACATTGGATTCAGGCGTTATTTCCGGTTGATTTCCTCCGGACGGACAACTTTTAACCGCCGCAGTTGCAGACGGTAATGAGCGGCGTCATCTCGGGCGGGAGGTCCAAGCCGTGTGGCGGTCAGGCGGATGTACCTTGCAACGGGATAACCGATCACCGTATACAAGTCGAGGACCATGCCGTCCGCACCGGGAGCGGGGCAGTCGGTGAATGTTTTGACCGTTGTATACTGTCCGGGCTCCCTGGCGAGTTGCACCGTAAAGTCGAGCGGAAATCCCGCGATCTTGTTGTCCGCCGTCAAGGCGTCGTTACGAGGCATCAGCACCAGTTGCGCAAGCGCCGTCTCTTTCCCCAAATCAATCTCGAGCCATTCGGCCGCGTCAGCCGACGCATGCGGAGCCGAACTGTACCCTTTCAGGCCTTTGCCGAGTTCTGTCGAGAAAAGTCGGGATATCCCCCATCCGCCCTCTTCGTGCGAACTGGATGCCTTGGCTGAGTAGGAAGTCGCGGATTCCTGCGATGCCGCAGGCCCCGCGGGATCGGCCCACGCGTCCGGAGGAAGATTTTCCACTTCGATCTCGTACGCGCCTTCTTTCAATTCCGAGAGTGTGCCTGGCTTGCCGTTCACCGTCACACGCCCCCCTTTCGGCAACACAACCGCCGTGCAGGTATGCTTGGGCACTGCGAAGGACAACTTGAATTTCGACGACGTGCTTTCCCACGCCACCGTGATGGCGCCGTGCGGAGTGGGGACCACCCCCTTGGCCCAGGTTACCTCGGCGACAGGTTGGGGCCTGATTTGGAAGCGCCGAAAACCTGGTTCGAGCGGCACTACGCCCAAGAGGTAGGCGCTGAAATGAGCCGCGATTGCCGTGTCAGGGTGCGATTCGTCGCCCCACCCGCGAGTGATCAGCCCCATACACTCCGTTGTCGTCCAGGCGCCCTTCCAGCCGTCATCGAGCAACTTCAGCCAGTTGTGGTCAAAAAGTGTCCGCAACCCGGATTGGCTGAACCCGTACTCGAACTTCCCTCGGCTGGCAAGACTCTGAAACTTGCCGTGCCCGATCTTCTTGAACTGGGGTGCAATGCGCAAAGCCTGCTCCCTTGTGACCAACCCCATCGAAAGCGCCAAAGCATTCGCCTCGGCTCCGAAGCGGGGCGTCTCAACCGCCTCTTTGAAATAACCGTTCGGCTCATCCCACAGGTGCCGGTACAACGCCTGCTTGAGCGCCTCCTCGCGCTTGATCGCGTCGTCGCGCTCGTTCGTGAGACCTAAGGCGTCCGCGATGCGTGCCGCATCGCGGAATGTGCCCCACAGCAGGATATTCATGTAGGCCCGCGAACGGACATCGCCGAGATTCAGGTTTCCCGCATGTTTGGAGGTTTCCGCCCGCTGAACGAACAGCCCGCCGGGCCCAATCTGGCGGCCCAGGTAGCCCAACAGCCGAGCGATCGCAGGCCAAAGTTCCTGAAGCGTCGCGGTGTCTCCCGTAAAAAGCAGATGTTCCCAAGCCACAGGCACAAGCCAAGCCGCAAATTCGTCGGAAGGGAATGGGCCATACTCGCCCGATGCGGGCGACACGTCGCGTTCCGGATAAGGTGAGGCCTGCACATATCCCTCCGGCGTCTGGTTGAAGGCCAACATCTTAAGCGAGTCGCGCAGATATGACGGATTTTTGAACGCGTAATAGAGGTTGCGCTGCGCGAAATACAAGTCGCCGGACCAAACGAGCCTGTCACGTTTCGCCCCGTCCGCCACGTACGAGAGCGTCCGCGCGAACTGCCATTTCGAGAGGTCTCCTGCGAAATCGTCCTCCAAAAGCGTCTTCCCGCTGCCGTCCGTCACCCGAATGAAATCGAACAACGGCCACTTTTCTTTCGGCGTGTAGAACCCTACGCGGCCGAAGCCGAATGTGCGGTCGCTGGTTTCATCGATCACCTTTCCGTTCAGGCGCGTAGTCAGAACCGGTCCGTGGGCATTGACTCCGAGGTCATACTGCTCGCCGTCGGTCAGCCGCTCCGGCAACCGTTTCTCGCTCAGCATTTCATCTCGGCCGTCCTTGCGACGGATCAGCCTGAACGTGCCGTCGAGTCCGATCTCAGCGAAATAGGCATTGCGCGGATCTTGCGCGCGAAAAGCGATGCCGGCCGCAGAGACATGATGCGGATTGGATCGCAGTTCGAAACGCGTTTCGATGCCGACGTCACCCCAATCCCCGCCCGCCACACTGAGACCTGTGTCGCCGGCCTGCTCAAGTTTCCGTGGCAGCAGCCAACCGTCCACCGTCTTCCATCCGTCATGGTTCGGAAACGAGGCGATCTGCAACGTCCAGGTGCTGATCGCCCACAGTTCGTTCAGGCGCGCATCGCTGCACAGGAAAAACCCGTCGTACGGCGAGCGGTCATAGACGGCGCTGTTCACCATCACCACCGAATCGATGTCAACAGCGGTGCCCTCCGTGTCGAGTTGTATCCGCATGTACCGGGCTTGTCCTTGAATGAGCGGCGCGATGAAACGGCCCGTGCGGGGAATCGTGTAGCATTCATGCCTGTTCACGTTTGCGGGCAACACCGGAAGGTCAACTGTGGCTCCCAGATAACGCGCGCTCGTTTCACGTGCGAAACAGCCCGTTTCGGAAAGTCCGTCCGGATGGCATGCGTATGCCAAGCGTACCACGGGGGCCCCGGCCATCGCCGTGACCGTAAAGACCGCATAACCGCCGACGCTCTGCTTGCCGAAGTCCAGAACCGCAACCGGCCGAGCCCCCCCTTTCCCGTATGTCAATCGACAGCTTTTTCCGTCCTCGGCAAGCAACGCCTCTGAGGCATCGACACGCCCTTCCGTGCGCGTCACCGTGACCGGTGCAACCCGATCCTCCTTTGGCGTCAGCACATGCGCGGCGGCCTGTTTCATCCACGCGTCTTCAGCCCCTGCACCACTCGCCACAAACAGCACCCATCCGCACAGATTGACGACTCGGCTCATGAAACCTCTCCCTTCACCAAACATCAGACAGGAAATTTAAAGCGTTGCTCAAAAGGAAACGCGTTGTCGAGGTGTCTCATTAGCGGTGCGCCCTCTTCCGGTTGCCCCAACACCTCGATCACGTCGAACCGATAATACAATTTCGGAAAGCCGGCCCTCCGCAAAAATGCGGCGGCGGCGCGATTCAAGGCATGGCGCTTGTTGTTGTCCACCGCCTTCATCGGGCGTCCGAAATCCTCGCGACGGCGCGTTTTAACCTCGACAAACACCAGCGTCTCGCCGATGCGCGCCACGATGTCAATCTCGTCGCGTTTGTCGGGCCGGATGTTACGCCCTAACACCGTATAACCTTTTTTCTTCAGGAATGAGGCGGCCATATCCTCGCCCCATGCCCCCACTATGGCGGAGCGCGGCAGGAGTTCGGCCGCGTCTTTGCCACGCAATCTGTTCCACAACATAGAGAGCAAGGTCATCGGAGCCCCTCACCTCATTTTACCGAACCCTCATGGCGACTTGAAAAAGCAGCACCGACATCCCTTGATTTCGGCTGCCCGACTGAAGCGGTGATGTGAAAATATCGACTCGCACCGCTTTTTCTGCCGGAGCGCAAACACTTCCACGTGCAAGCATATAACCGCGTAAGAGTGTCCTCGTTTCGCACGGTTTTGGCAACTTCATTTCCATCCCAGAAATAAAAAAAGAGGCGCGGACTCCTTTCGGTTGCCCCGCGCCACAGCAAAACGAGTCACGATATTGGAACGGCATGCAGTATTCACTGCACTTTCAGCAGAAAGAAACTTTTCTTTCCGCTGCGCAAGACCGCGAGGCGGCCCTCGACCAGATCGTCCGTACTGAAGACGCGTTCGAGACCGGACACGCGCATGTTGTTGATGTTGAGTCCGCCTTGCTGCACGAGACGGCGAGCCTCGCCTTTGCTCGCGACCATGCCGGCCAAGGCGATCACTTCGAAGGCGGGTTTGCCGATCACTTGGTCTGCGGGCAGCGTAGCCGAAGCGACATTGGCGAATATCTTCTCGAGGTCCACAGCGGCCAAACCTTCGAGCGAGCCGCCGAACAGCACCTCCGTGGCCTTCTTCGCCACAGCGAGCCCCTGTTCGCCGTGGACGATGCGGGTCAGTTCCTCAGCCAGCACCTGCTGCGCCTCGCGCTTCTCGGGCGCGGTCGCAACCGCCTGCTCCAGTTCGGCGATGCGCTCGAACGGCAAGAAAGTGAAGATCTTGAGATAGCGGATCACGTCCGCGTCCATCGTGCGCAGGAAAAACTGGTAAAAGTCGTAGTAGGAGGTCTTGCGCGCGTCCAAAAAGATCGCGTTGCCCTCGCTCTTGCCGAACTTCTTGCCCGTGCTGTCACACACCAGCGGAAAGGTCATGCCGAAGACCTCGTCGCCGCACATGCGGCGCACCAGTTCAGTGCCCGCCGTGATGTTGCCCCACTGGTCCGAGCCGCCGATCTGCATCGTGCAACCATAGGTTTTATAAAGGTGCATGAAGTCGTAGCCCTGAAGGATCTGGTAGCAGAACTCGGTGAAGCTCATGCCGTCCTCTGACTCCATACGCTTTTTGACGCTGTCCTTGCTCAGCATCACACCCATGCGAAAATAACGGCCGACCTCGCGCAACAGGTCAATGAAGGTGAAATTTTTGAACCAGTCATAGTTGTTCACCATGATGGCCGGATTGGCGGACGCCGAGTTGAAATCGATGAACCGGGAGAGGTTTTCCTTGATGCCGACGAGGTTGCGTTCGACCTGCTCGGCGCTCAAGAGGTTACGTTCTTTGGACTTGCCGGAAGGATCGCCGATAAGGCCCGTGGCGCCGCCGACCAGCGCGATCACCTTGTGGCCCGCGCGCTGCAGGTGCGCCAGCGCCATGATGGTCACGAAGTTGCCGGCCTGCAGGCTGTCGTTGGTGGGATCGAAACCGGCGTAGACGGTCAGGGGCTTGTCGAGCGCTTTCATGAGATCCGGGCTCGTCATGTCCTCAAACAGGTAGCGTGCTTTGAAGGTGTCGAGAATGTTCATGGGGAAAGAGAAAAATGCGGATGTTGTAAAATCAAAAAACCGATTGACTCGATCCATGCGATTCAATCGGCCAAATGAAAAAGGGCGCCTGTTGCCAGGCGCCCTTTTTGTTATTCGGCTCCCGGGTGCCACTCTTCGCTTTGAGCGAAAGCGTCATCAAAGGCTGCCGCCAGTCCGACCAGGTTCTCGCCCGGCTTGAGGTCCGTGATGTTCAAGTCACGGGTCAGCTCGGCGATCTGGCTCTCGTTCATGGTCACGGCCTTGATGCTCAATCCGATGCGGCGTTCCTCGCGGTCGATCTTCACGATGCGGGCTTCCACATCCTG
>CAZOIS010000155.1:0-9483 GCA_964579865.1 uncultured Lentisphaeraceae bacterium
CTCCCCGGAATCCTTTCCCGGCTGAGAAGCGTGCATTTCATTTTGCACTTCGCGGACGTTTCCCGTTTTCACACTGGCCATCCCCGCCGGTTTTGTTTTATGATTGAATCCGATATTTTGAACAGACTGGCATGCATGTCTAAAAAGGTGGTACCCATGAAAACACGTCATCTCCTTTCTTTTCTGGCGGTCGCATCGACGGCGAACGCGCTCTGGGCCGCCGACGGCACGTGGACCGCGGCAGGCGACGGCGACTGGAGCACGATCGGCAACTGGCAGAGCGACACGCCGGCGTCAGGCAGCGGTTCGACCGCCTTTTTCACCACCGGCGCAGGGACAGTCAATAACGACATGACCGATCTCGCGCTTCTCGGCATACACCTTTCAGGATCCGGTTTCACGCTGGCGGGTAACACGATCACCCTCGACAGCGCAGGCTTCCTCACGGTGCTCGGAGGCAGCCACGCGGTCAACGCACCGCTGACGCTCTCGGGGCTGACGACGCTGACGTTGGCCTCCGGCCAGACGCTGACGCTCAACGGCGCGGTGTCCGGCTCCGGCAACCTGAAACTGTACGGCGGCCGGACCGTGCTCGGCGCCGCAAACACGTACGCCGGTCCCACCGTGCTCGTCACCGGCACGCTGGAAGTCGCTTCGGCCGACGCCTTGGGCACAAGTTCCGGCGACCCCGCCAACCTCGTGATCGGCGAAGGCACGTTCCGCTACACGGGCCCGTCCGCGACGCTCAACCGCGGCTACACCCTACTCCCCGGCGCCAGCACCAACCGCGCAGCCGTCATCGACGTCCCGAACGCCGACACGACGCTGACGGTCGCAGGCCGAGTTGCCGCGCCCGGCGGCGCGTTCATCAAGACGGGCGACGGCACCGTGGCCTACACCTATCCCGGCTATCAGGAATTCAACAAGAGCCGGCTGCCGAACAAGGAGACGGGCGTCTACACTTACGACGAGAACGGCGTCGCGTTCACGAACGCCTACGCGGCCTTCACGGTCGAGAAGGGGCGGATGATCCTCGGCGCGGCCGGCCAGACCAATATCCTTTATGCCGCGTCCGGCTGGATCGGCTGCAAAACCCTCGCATCCCCCCGCATGGACATCATCGGCGGCTACACGCGCTTCCTGAACGGCTGGCTGACCATCGGGCGCGGCACCGGAACAGCCGCCTCGCCCCAGAGCCCCAGCCTGCACATCCGCGACGCCTTCGTCTCGTTCGAAGGCAGCGGCCTCTGCATGGACAATCCCAACGGCCAGGCCAGCCACCGCTGCCGCCCGGTCCTGTCGGTCTCCAACTCGTTCGTCCAGTCCGTGAATTACATCTTCGGCGAGGACCAATACGTTACGGGCCGCGCCGACATCGTGAATTCCCATCTGATCAGCAACCAGCAGGGCGACCACGTCTACGGCATGCAGGTCGCGCAGTCTTATGGTCCGAACGTGGATATGTCCGTGACCTTCGACGGCGGCAGCACCAACAGCGCCTACCTGCTGCGCGTCAACCAAGGCGGCAAGCTGACGTACCAGGGCAACAGCTTCCTTTTCCTCGACCACACCCCGACGACGGTCGTCAATTCCACCTCGCTTCAGTCGGGCCTCGTGCGCTTCGATGGCGCGACGCTCCGGCAGCGGACGCCGCAGCGCCTGGCCGACTGGCTGATCAACCACACCAACCTGCTCGTCGGCGCCAACGGCCTGACCATCGGCACGGACAGCCGCGCCTGGCTCGACAACGCCCTGCTGCCCGACCCGGCCAGCCCCGGCGGCACCGTCACCAAGGTCGGCGCAGGGACGCTCGCCCTCGGATCCGTCCAGAAAGTCCCGCTCACCGTCTCCGAAGGGGCGATCGCCTTGGCCGGCAACTACTCCTACACGAATGTGCCGGCGATGCCGTCCTATACGTTCGCGGCGGGCACGACGGCCGAGGTCTCCGGCGTCAACGCCCTTCTGGGGTACACACTCGCCTCCGGATCCGGCCTCCCGACCCTCGACCTGAACCCCAACTCCTTCATTCACGCCACGGAGCGGTGGGCTTACAACGGATCCGCCATGCGCCGGCGCGACGGCATCCTCCTGCTGACGCGCGATCTCGCCAATGAAGCGGGCACCGCTTTCCTCACCCGCAAACGCACGATCTCCACCGCCTGGACGGCCGAGTTCAACTGGCGCGTGTACAGCACTTCCGCTAACCCCGCCGACGGCTTCGCACTCGTCTTGCACAATGATGCGCGCGGCGCGAACGCGCTTTGCAGAACGTTTTCTTCCAACCTCGGTTATGCCGGCGCGGGTGCCCTGGGCATCACGAACTCCGTCGCGTTGGGCTTCGATGTCTACCGCAAGTATTTGCGCCTCGGCACAAACGGCGTCTGGCTCGGAACCAACATCAGCTCAATTCCCGATATCCGGGGCTCCATGGCCCATATCACCGTCGCTTACGACGGAGCCGGCACCCTCACCGTGCGCTTGGAATCCAACGGCAGCGTGGACACCTACACCGTCCCCGTCGATCTTGCGGCTAAACTTGGAGCGACCGAGGCGTATGTCGGTCTCACGGCGTCGACCGGAGGCGACAGCCTGCCGGGCATGCACACCTTCTCCGCCTTCACCTTTGACGCCGGAACCCCCGCGCGCACGGCCGTCCGCCACGGCGGCTCAGTCGCTTTGGGGTCCGGCGAGAACCTGAACGCCTTCCTCCATTCGACCGCCCGTCAGAACGGCTATATTATCGGCTCGCTCGCTTATGCTTCCGATTCGTCCCTCAACCTCTCGGCCGACGCCTACACGCCCCCGCCGCTCACCGAAAGCGGCCTTTGGAAGATCAACGGGACAGCGCACTGGAAAGCGGACGGAGCCATCGCCACCAGCACCAACGCCGTCAGCAAGGGCCCCGGCTCCGCCTTCACCGTCAAGCGCTACCCCATAACGGGGTCGTGGACCGCCCGCTTCCATTACGATGTCGGCATCGCCAGTTTTCTTCCCGCCGACTACTTCTGCTTCATTCTCCAGAACGAGAGCGACGGAGCCTCCTCCCTCAGCTCTACGCCCGCTTCCGGCCTCGCCCTCCAGTGGCGCTACTACGACGGCTCGATCCATTCCACGCGGCTCAAGGTCAGCACCAACGGCATCACCACGGTGATCACCGACGACATAGCCCCCGTAACGATCACCAACCGCATCCCGGCCGACTTCACGGTTGTCTATGACGACACGGCCCACGCCATCACGATCACCGCCGTCCAAGCCGGCATGGGCACCAATACGACGGTCGTGCCCAACATCAACCTGCCGGTCATCATGAAGAATTCCGGCGGCGCCTATCTCGGCTTCGTGGGCGTCACCGGCGGCGAGTACACCGAGAATGTCATCTCCGATTTCTCGTTTGTCCGCGCCGACGGCTCGGGGCTGACGAGCTCAAGCACCTCCACGCCTTACCTCGCCTTCGACAGCATCACCGGTTCGGGGCCGCTCGCCAAGCGCGGCAACGCCGCCCTCGGCCTCGTCGGCGACGTCGACCGCGCCACGTCCAACCTCTCCGTGCGTCTCGAACAGGGCGGCCTCGTGTTGCGCAAGGCCTCGCTCGAGCCCGTCGACCAGAACGCCGGCGCGCGCAGCGACTGGGTGTTCAGCGCGCAGGGCTCCTGGTCGGATGACAACAGCCTTCTGTTCTGCCCCGGCAAGGCCAACGTCAACGGTACAGCTACGACCACGCGCCGCGTGCGCGTCGCGGAGGCGTGGACCGCCACCTTCACCTTCCTGTTCGGGCAGAACCGTCCGGGGACCTGGCCCGCCGACGCCTTCTGCCTCTTTTTCCACAACGACCCGCGCGGCCCCGGCTACTCGAACGGCAACGTGAGCAACGCCGGCTTCACGGGCATGCTGAACAGCTTCGGTGTACGCTGGTATTTCTATCCGGGCGAGAAGTCGTCAATGTCGAACGCGATGACCATCGGCTCGAACGGCACGTGGAACGATGGGCTTAACCAAAAGTATCTTCCTGTGGTGCTGAAGGACGGCCCGACCGCCGTCACCGTTCGCTACGACCCCGCAGCCTCGACGATCACGTCGATCATGACCCAGGGAGCGCTCTGCGTCACGAACACGTTCACCGGCGTCAATATCCCGGCCACGGTCGGCTCGGATTACGCGTACGTCGGTTTCGGCGGCGGCACGGGCGGGGCGTTCTGGGACATGCTCGTCCGCGACTTCAAGCTGACCTACGACAGCGCGCTGCCCGACGCGACGGCCGACCGGAGCTATCTGGCGAGCCTCGTGCTGCCCGACGCGACCACCAACACGGTGACGCTGGATGCCGCGATCATCAACGGCACGTACAAGGTGACGGCGGCGACCGTCGGCGCCGGTGCGGCGCTGGGCGTGAACGTTCTCGCGCAGCCCGGGACGCTGTCCGTCGGCACCGTCACGCAGTCCGGCGACGCGACCTATGCGCCGGCCTCCGGCGCCAAGCTGGCGCTGAACAGCGTGTCGGGCGGCGCGACGGTGACCAAGGCCGGCGCGGGCACGCTGTCGCTTGACGGCACCGGCGCCGATTACACCGGCGATACGGTTCTTTCCGGCGGCACGCTCTCGCTGGCCTCGGCGGTTTTGCCGACGGCGACGGACCTTTACGTCACGCCCGGCGCGACGCTGAACCTCGCCTTCACCGGCAAGCAATATGTCCACGCGCTCTTCGTGGACGGCGCGGCGATGCCCGGCGGCAGGTACACGGCCGAAAAGGCTTCTTGGATCTCTGGACCCGGCACGCTCGTCGTGACCTACCCGCCGGTCGGCTCCATGATGTTCTTAAGGTAAACAACAAGACCGCGGCAACGTCTTAGGTTTTTTATGGAAAGGACACAGAGCCGATGAATCCGAAAAATCTGGCAGCCATTCTCTCCGCAACGTGTTCGGTGGCGCACCTCTTCGCTGCCGATGGCACATGGACCGCTGGCACCGGCGGCAATTGGAGCGGCACGGCCAACTGGCAAGACGGTGTGCCTGCGGAAGGCACAGGTTCGACCGCGTCCTTTGCGGCCGGCTCGGGAACCGTCACCAACGACGTGGCCGACCTCGCTCTGCGCGGCGTGCAGATCGCGGGCGGCGGTTACGCCTTCGCGGGTAACACGCTGACGCTCGACGGCGCGGGGTTCCTCACCGTGCTCGGCGGCAGCCACGCCGTCAGCCTGCCGCTGTCGCTGTCGGGCGACACGGCGGTCGCGGTCGCGACGAACGAGACCTTGACCTTGGACGGAGAAATTTCCGGCACCGGCGGGCTGACCCTCAACGGCGGACGCGTGGTGCTCGGCAACGCCGCCAACACCTACAGCGGCGGGACCGTGCTGCAGACCGGCCTGCTGGAAGTCGTATCCATCGATTCGCTGGGACTCTCCCCGAATCCCGTGAAACTGGGCAAGGGCACCTTCCGTTACGCCGCGGATGCCCCCGGCGACCTCGCGCAGGGGTACACCGTCTTCAACGGCGGAGGCAACGCTTCGACGGTGTTGGATCTCCAAACCAACCTGACGGTTTCCGGCAAGGTGGACGCGCCTACGGCCGGCGGCGGCCGCTTCGTCAAAATCGGGCCAGGCACCCTCACCTACGCCTACCCCGGCTACCAGGTCCTGAACCGCAACGGCTCCGGCGTCATCACGGACCGGAATCTGGTCATCGACCCGCTCAACGGCGGCGCGGGTGTCGAGGGCTATCACGACTTCACGATCGCGGAGGGGAAGGTCGTCTTCAACACGCCGGGGCAGACCAACCGGCTCATCAGCGGCGTCACGATCGGCGAGCGCTATCCGGCCGCTGCGTACATGGACATCGGCGCGGGCGTGGTTCAGGCTACCGATTCCTGGCTCTCCCTCAGCCGCGGCAACGGGGACGCCACGACGCCGTACGCGTCGGGCGTGACGATGACGGGCGGACGCCTTGAGCTCTGGGGCCTCGTGATGGGCTACGGCGCGAGCATGCCCAGCTACAAATGCTATCCCTTCTTCAACCAGAGCGGCGGCGAAGTGGTCATTGCGAACGACAGCCTCATCGGTGAATCGGCCGGCGCGAATCCCGCCTACACCCTGACCGGCGGCAAGCTCACCAGCAACGGCACGTCGAGCGGCTTCGCGTTGAACCCTTGGTCTCAGGACGGCCTCTACGCCTCCCTGGGCATCGCGGGCAGCGGCACCGAAGCCAGTTTCGCCAAGCTCGCGGTCCGTAAAAATGCGGTGCTGTCGGTGACCAACGGCGCGACGCTCGGCGTGCGCTCCACCGAGACGGCGAACGCCGGCACGGTGATTTTCGACAACGCCACGCTCACGACCTACGCCCCGCTCAACCAGCCCTGCGAGTGGTTCCACAACACGGGCAAGCTGTACGTCGGCGCGGGCGGGCTCACGCTCAACGTCCCCGCGGGACAGTCCGCCTATCTCGGCACGCCGCCCGTGACCAATCCAGCCAGCCCCGGCGGACGGATCACCAAGACCGGCGCGGGCACGCTCGCGCTCTACAACACCGAGATGCCGCTCGACGTCAACGCCGGCCGGCTGAAGCTGACGGGCAGCCACCTCACCACCAACAAGGTCGTCAAGACCATCGCGCTCGCATCGGACACGGAGCTCGAGCTGGCCGTGCCCCATGCCGCCGAGGCGGACACGTTCGCGCTGGCCGGGCCGAACCGGGTTGAGCTGACGGTGCCCGATCTCGCGGACCGTCCGGAGCTGTGGCAGGTGAACAGCGCGGCTACCCGGCGCAGCGACGGCATCTTGCAGCTCGCCTATCCGGCCGCCAACAAGGTCGGCTCGGCCTTCATGACCCGCCCCGTCAGCGTGACCAACGCCTGGACGGCCTCGTTCTCCGTAGCGGCGGTCGGCGGCCGCACGCTGAACAACCAGGGCGACGGCGTGTGCTTCGTGCTCCAGAACGACGGCCGCGGCGCGGGCGCGTACAGCACGAACGTCACCGGCTTCGGCTATGCGGGAGCGCTGCTGCCCGTCACCAATTCCTTCGCCGTGGCGCTCGATCTCACCAACCGCCGGCTGCGTTTCGGCACCAACGGCGTCTTTGTGTCGCAAGTCTACGATCTCGCGTTCCTGCCGGGCCTCGGCGCGGACAACGACAAAACTTACTTCTCGGTCAGCTACGACGGCAGCGGTCTGCTCTCCTGCGTTCTGACACGCAAAGGCCTGCAAACCGCGCCGTACTCCTATGCGGTCAACCTGCAAAGCCTGGTCGGCGGCGCGACGGCATACGCCGGCTTCACCGCAGGCAACAGCTGGAGCCGTTTTGAGCAGCACTGGGTCGACGACATTTCCTTCGCCACCTCCGATCCCGCCAAAGCCTTCGGCCAGTATGGCGGCAAACTGGCACTCACGGCGGGCCAGAGCCTCGGCGTGACGCTCAACCCCGCGCCGGCGCAGAACGGCTTCGGCCTCGGCGAGCTGACCTACGCCGACGGCAGCGTGCTGGACATCCGGCAGCCTTACACGCCGCCGTTGCCGGACCCGGCCTTGACCGATCAAGGCATGTGGAAACTGAACGCCTGCGCGCACTGGAAGCCCGACGGGAAGCTGGCGCTGACCACCAACGCCAACTGGAATTCCGGGACGGCCTTTCTCACCAACCGCTACTCCGTCACCGGTTCGTGGACGGCCCGGTTCGGCTACGACATCGGGCTCGGCTCCACGCCCCCGGCGGACTACTTCACCCTCATCGTCCAGCGGGATTCGCCCGCCAGCACGGGCCACACGCCCAATCCGGGCTTCGCCATCATGTGGCGCTACTACGAGGGCAGCAATCAGAAGACGCAGGTCAAGATGTACACCAACGGCGTCATGGTGATCGCGTCGACAAACATCGCGCCCGTCAACCTGGTCAACGGCGGCCACGCCGACATGACGGTCTCGTATGATGCGGACGCCAAGGCGGTCACCGTGATCACCGAACAGGCGGCGGGGGCCTTCACCAACGTCTTCGGCGGCGTGGACATCGCCGCCGCGGTCGGCGCGACTTCCGCCTACTTCGGCTTCGGGGCCGCCACGGGCGGGCTCAACGCCGAGAACCTCATCACCGACTTCGCGCTCGAGACCGCCGTCGGCGTGTCCGACGCCGCATGGCGGCGCGGCTACCTCGCCTTCGGCGCGGCCAGCGGGAGCGGCACGCTGGTCAAGCGCGGCAACGCGGCGCTCGGCATCCAGGACGCTTCCGGCAACGCCTTCAGCAACGCGGCCGTGCGGCTGGAAGAAGGCGGGCTCGTGCTGCGCAAGACCCCGTGCGAGCCGCTCACGCTCGGCGACGACTTCTATCTGAGCCGATGGGCGTCGTGGGCACCCGGCGGCGCGCTCCAGACCATGTTCGTCTTCCCGACCACCTCCGGCAACGCCGTCACCGCCACGCGCCGCGCCGTGTCGCAGCCGTGGACCGCCCGCTTCACCTTCTTTGTCGGCGCGCGCAACGGCGCGGCCGACGGCTTCTCGTTCTTCATGCACAACGACCCGCGGGGCGTCGCCGCGCTGGGCTCGGCCGCCTCAGGCGCCGGCTATCTCGGCATCGCCAAAAGCGTGGCGCTGGAATGGAACTTCTACGAGGGCGACACCATGCGCAACACCGTCGTGCTGGGGTTGAACGGCACGTATGTCGGCGACCGGCGCAGCAACCTGCCGATCAAAATCACGAGCATCTATCAGGAGACCGACATGGAGGTCCGGCATGACCCCGATGCGCAGACGCTGGCGTTGACCATGTGGCAGGGGACGAACGTTTTCGCCACCGTGTTCTCGAACGTCAACATCCGGGCGCAGGTGGGCGACGATCTGGCCTACGTGGGCTTCGGTTCGGGGTGCGGCGGCCAGCAGTGCGAGACGCGCGTCAAGGACTTCCGTTTCGCGCTCACCGCGCCGACCAATCCCGTCCCCCTCTCCGCCTGCCTCGGAACGGCGATCCTGCCGGCCGGCGCGACCAACACCGTGACGCTCGACACGGCGGTCTCCGGCGCGTCGTTCGCGATCTCCTCCGCGCAGATCGGCGACGGCGCGGCCCTCGGCCTGGAATCGGCGAACGCCAACGGCGGCAGCCTGGCGGTGGGAAGCGCCGCGCTCGAGGGCGACGCGGCGTTCGACGTGCGGACGGGCGCCACGCTCTCGTTCGCGGGCCTCACCGGCGGCGCGACGCTCATCAAAGCCGGCGCCGGCACGCTGTCGCTCTCAGGCTCCGTCGCCGATTACACAGGCGATACGGTTCTCTCCGCCGGCACGCTCTCGCTGGCCTCGGCGGTTCTGCCGACCGGCACGGACCTTTACGTCACGCCCGGAACGACGCTGAACCTCGCCTTCACCGGCAAGCAATATGTCCACGCGCTCTTCGTGGACGGCGCGGCGATGCCCGGCGGCAGGTACACGACCGAAAAGGCTTCTTGGATCACCGGACCCGGCACGCTCGTCGTGACCTACCCGCCGGTCGGCTCCATGATGTTCCTGCGAT